>JAHZKD010000471.1 GCA_022600605.1 Actinomycetes bacterium | reverse complement strand
TGCGGAGCGCGCTCCGGCGGCGCGGTCGACCGTAGGCGTTCACGGATAGCCGAGAATTCACGGTCGGCCAACTCGAGCAGACCCGCGGCAAGGGTGAAGCGCCGGTCCAGATCTGGCGCATCCTCCTCGGGCACCGACCCCTTATAGCGAACGTCATGCTCGAACTCGGCCCACGCATGCTGCAGGATGGTCCGGACCTGTACCGAGGCCGGCTGCTGTTCACCTTCGGCGGCCACCAGCAAGTGCCTGCTGGCGTAGCCCCACCGACCTTCGCTGGCGGTCTCGACCCCCATGTCGCGGTCGTCGAGCAGCCGCATCTCTTCGCCGAGAAGGTTGGCTACGGTTGCGACGTCGTCGCGCAGGTAGGTGATGACCCGCACGCCGATCTGGTCGGTGATCTCCGATAGCGGATCGGTGTACAGACGGCGGCCGTCGACCGTGTGATCGGCTTTGGCGGCGAACGATGCAACCGTCTTGGTGCGGGCTGTAATGCCGACATAGTTGATTCCGGCGTCATCGAGCAGGCCCGTGATCGCCGACAGGTAATGGCCGGTCGAATGCGTGAGCGACTGCCGGCGCTCGGTGTAGGTGGCGATGGCCTCATGAATGGCGCCCGGCGTCGGCTCCGGCGGCGCCGGGGCGAGGTCGGCGGGCAACGCCGGAGTGACGATGTAGCCGGTCTCGGCATCGCCGTAGACGATCACGTCGGCGGGCCGGCGCGCGGCGTACAGCGCGATATATGCGCACATCACCGCGTCCACTGGATCCTCGACGCGGCGCAGATCGCTTTTGCGCTCCGCGCGCTCGGCCATGGCGCGCAGCTGCGCCCAGTTCTCGCTGTCTGCGGTGCGCAACGGTGGATCCGCCTGCGCAAGCCCCTCGATGTGTTCCATCAGCCGCAGCAGTTCCGCACGCAGCTGTGCGACGCTTCGACCCGGCTTGGCCTTGTACTTCAGCGTGCGGCCGAGCCGAAACAGCGCGACCGTCGCGGAGTGCGGGTACACCTCGATCGCGCGCCGCCCCGCCGTCGAGTGTGGATCTATGTCGAGGTCGAGTGCGCGCGCGATACGCGCAGCCCTCGGAACGTCGGCGAACTCGGGCTTGCCTGTGTTGGATGGGTGTGCACCGGCCTGGAAACGCCCGAAATCGGCGTTGAGCTGCCGTTCGGCGGGACGCTGACCTGACGGGTTGATCACGATCAACGGAGCGTCGATGGCCACCAGGCAGTCACCTTCGACGTAGGGCGCCAATGCTGCCCGGACGTTCTTGTCGTCGCCGGCGGTTCCGGCGTAGACCAGCTGCCCCGCATCATCGAGGGCGGCCACACCGGTGGGTTTGCGTTGACCCCAAGCGAGGTCCAGCCCGACATAGAAGACACTGCAGCGCGGCGAGTACACACCGGTCAGCTTGCCTCATCGGGCCGATAGGCTGTGTGTTCGTGAGCATTCCCGTGCCTATCCCCAACGTATTGGCCCATCGCTATGCCAGCGACGAGATGGTGGCGATCTGGTCGCCAGAGGCCAAGATCATCGCCGAACGCCGACTCTGGCTGGCAGTGCTGCGCGCGCAGGCTGAACTTGGCGTGGGAATCTCAGATGTCCCCGATGCCGTCATCGGTGACTACGAACGGGTGCTTGGAGATGTCGACATGGCCTCCATCGCAGCCCGGGAGCGGGTGCTGCGCCACGACGTCAAGGCGCGCATCGAGGAGTTCAACGCACTGGCCGGCCATGAGCATGTGCACAAAGGGATGACGAGCCGAGATCTCACCGAGAACGTTGAACAGCTGCAGATCCGACAGTCTTTGCAGCTCGTGCACGCTCGCAGCATCGCGGTGCTGGCCCGACTCGCCGAGCATTCGGTGGTTTACCGCGATCTGGTCATGGCCGGCCGCAGCCACAACGTCGCCGCCCAGGCCACCACGCTCGGAAAGCGATTCGCCTCGGCGGCTCAGGAGACGCTGGTCGCCCTGCAGCGGGTCGGTGAGCTCATCGACCGTTTCCCGCTGCGCGGCATCAAGGGCCCGATGGGCACCGCCCAAGACATGCTCGACCTGTTCGACGGAGACACCGAGCGGCTCGCCGACCTAGAGCGGCGTATCGCCCAGTTCCTCGGCTTTACTGAGATCCTGACCAGCGTTGGGCAGATCTACCCCCGTTCGCTGGACCATGACGTCTTGTCGGCACTCGTGCAGCTCGGCGCCGGGCCGTCGTCGCTGGCCCACACCATCCGATTGATGGCCGGCCATGAATTGGCGACCGAGGGGTTCGCCCCCGGTCAGGTCGGGTCATCGGCGATGCCGCACAAGATGAATTCCCGCAGCTGCGAGCGTGTCAACGGCCTGCAGGTCGTGCTGCGTGGATACGCCTCCATGGCCGCCGAACTGGCCGGCGCGCAATGGAACGAAGGAGATGTGTTCTGCTCGGTGGTGCGCCGCGTCGCGCTTCCGGATGCGTTCTTCGCGCTCGACGGCCAGACCGAAACACTCCTGACGGTGCTCGACGAATTCGGCGCCTACCCGGCGGTGATTCAGCGTGAACTCGACCGCTACCTGCCGTTCCTGGCAACCACCCGCATCCTGATCGCCGCTGTGCGGGCGGGAGTAGGTAGGGAGACCGCCCACGAGGTCATCTCCGAACATGCCGTCGCGGTCGCGCTGGCGATGCGCGAGCGAGGGGAGGAGCCCGACCTGCTGGACCGGCTCGCCGCCGACCCCCGCTTGCCGTTGGATCGGGTGGCCCTGGACAACGCTCTGGCCGACAAGCAGGTCTTCACCGGTGCGGCGGGTGACCAGGTAGACCGGATGGTGGCGGCCGCCGACGACGTGATCAGTCGCAATCCGAAGGCAGCCGAATATACATCCGGTGCGATCCTGTAATTCTGGCCGAGCCGGAATGCAATTTCAGCCGAGATAAGCTCAGCCACCCCAGCGTATTTCGGCGACGCGGATGCCCGCTGCACGCAACTCGAGAGCTGCCAGACCCCGGATCGCCACCTGGTCCTGGTTGCGCCAGGCGCCCACCGGGTCGGTGCTGATAGCCGCCAGCTTGGGCAGTGGTCGGTTGGCTAGCGCGCGCAGCGCGAGAAGTTGCTCGCCGGCGGCGGTGGACGCCAGCGTCACGGCGGTCCATTTGCGTCGGAAGAACCGTACCCGCAGGAAGAGCCACGGCATCATCAGGGCCAGAATCGGCGGCGCGGCCACGGCCAGTGCGAGCAACCACGCCAGCCACCCGGCCGTGACACCGAGGCGCTGCCCGGCATCGGCGATCTCGCTGGCGGCCTTACCGGCGCCGGTGAGTGGGGTGGCCAACGAATCGCCGATGAACGGGACGCCGTGGACGCTGTCGCCTGCCGATTCCAGATTGCCCGCCACCCCGTGTGCGCCGCTTTCCACCTGGTAGCCGAACTCGCCGATCGTCGCGACCGCGGAGTGCACCGCCAGGCCGACGAAAATCCAGATTGTCGCCCAGATGATCACCACTGCATCGCTGAACAGTTGTGACATCAGCCGAGCCGGCGTTGTAGCGTACGGGACCCACCGTGATTTCATGTGCACGATCAGAACACACCGGGGGCCTCTGGCACCTCAACGTTAGGCTGGCCCGATGCGCCCAGCTTTGTCCGACTACCAGCATCTGGCCAGCGGCAAGGTTCGTGAGCTCTACCGAGTAGATGACGGGCACCTGCTATTTGTCGCCTCAGATCGGATCTCTGCCTACGACCACATCCTCGACTCCGAGATACCTGACAAGGGTCGCGTCCTGACCGCCATGAGCGTCTTCTTCTTCGGTCACCTGGATATGCCGAACCATGTGGCAGGCCCGCCCGATGACGAACGCATCCCGGCTGAGGTGCTGGGCCGCGGGCTGGTGGTCGACCAACTGGAGATGCTTCCCGTGGAAGCGGTAGCCCGCGGGTACCTCACCGGCTCGGGGCTGATCGACTACCAGAAGACGGGCGCGCTCTGCGGGATCGCTCTGCCCCCCGGGATGGTGGAGGCGAGCAGGTTCGCCGAGCCCATTTTCACCCCCGCAAGCAAGGCCGAACTCGGTCAGCACGATGAGAACATCACCTTCGATGACGCTGTCGGGTTGATCGGCCGGGCGCGTGCAGATCAACTCCGTGACCGCACCCTGCTGGCGTACCGGCAGGGTGCCCAGCACGCCCTGACCAAGGGCATCATCCTGGCCGACACCAAGTTCGAGTTCGGCGTCGACGCCAACGGTGAACTCAAGCTGGCCGATGAAGTGTTCACCCCGGACTCTTCGCGCTATTGGCGCGCCAGCGATTATGTCGAGGGCGTGGTTCAGAAAAGCTTCGACAAGCAGTTCGTTCGTAACTGGCTGACCAGCCCCGAGTCGGGCTGGGACCGTGCCGGTGACCAACCCCCGCCACAGCTGCCCACCGATATCGTAGAGACGACCAGGGCGCGCTACATAGAAGCCTACGAACGTATTTCAGGCCAGAAATTCGACGACTGGATCGGAGCATCCGCGTGAAGTCACCGATCGCCAAGCGGGTGGAACACCGCCGAGAGCATCACGGAGACGTATTTATCGACCCGTATGAATGGTTGCGGGACAAGGAGAACCAGGAGGTCATCGATCACCTTGAGGCCGAGAACGCCTACACCGAATACACGACCGACAATCTGGAACCGTTGCGGCAGAAAATCTTCGACGAGATCAAGGCCCGGACGAAGGAGACCGACCTTTCAGTGCCCACCCGTCGGGGCCAGTGGTGGTACTACGGGCGCAGCTTCCAAGGCAAGCAGTATGGATTGCAATGCCGTTGTCCTGTACTCGACCCCGACGATTGGACGCCGCCGCAGTTCGACGAGCACACTGAGATCCCCGGCGAGCAGGTACTTCTAGACGAGAATGTCGAGGCCGAAGGGCACGACTTCTTCTCTCTCGGTGCGGCTACCGTCAGTGTCGATGGACACATCCTTGCCTACTCGGTAGATGTCAAGGGCGACGAACGTTACACGTTGCGGTTCAAGGATTTAAAGAGTGGAGAGCGATACGACGACGAGATTGTCGGGATAGGCGCGGGTGCCACCTGGGCTGCTGACAACCACACCGTCTATTACGTCACCGTGGATGACGCCTGGCGCCCGGACACCGTATGGCGCTACCGGCTGGGCGCGGGAATGCCGGCAGAACGCGTCTATTACGAACCTGACGAACGGTTCTGGGTGGCCGTCGGACGCACACGCAGTAACTAGTACGTGGCCATCGCCGCCGGGAGCGCGGTGACCTCCGAACTGCGCTTCGGGGACGCAGCCGACCCCCAAACAGCGTTCGCCACCATCTGGCCGCGTCGCGAAGGTGTCGAGTACTCCGTCGATCACGCTATCGTCGGCGGGCAGGACCGCTTCCTCATCCTT
>JAHZKD010000470.1 GCA_022600605.1 Actinomycetes bacterium | reverse complement strand
GCCCTTTCTGCTCCCCAGTTTCTTGCACAAGGGTGATCGGCGCCGTGGCAGCCAGATCGCCCGTGTCGCGCGCAGTTTCCACGGCCAAGCGGCGAACCGAATTGGACCCGAGGTCGAACCCGAACGCCGCCTCGTTGCCCTTCATGGGCTCGACGAAATCCACCACGAACAAATGCGTTGCCTGCGAGTCTGGTTGAACCTCGAACTCGGGATAGCCGACGCCGTTTAACGAGGTGTCCTGACGCACCGCAGCCTCGAACGTTTCGCGGTCCTCGGCAGCGACGACTCGCGTGAACTCCAGCGCTTGGATCCCTGGGAGACGCTCGAACACGCCGGATACCTCGAGCCAGGATTGGAACCCTGCCCGTGAGGTTCGCCCCGGGTCACCTTCAAACAAGGGACGGAGGTCGAAAAGTTGCTCGGCGTAGAGGTCGAACCGCGACTCGATCTGTTCGGCCGCCCGTTCGGTTGCCGCTTGGAGATCATCGTGCTCGTGTTTCTGTGTTTGACTCCGCAGAACCAGAACCACGATGACCGTTACCGCCAGGCAGGCAAGTACAACGAGGACAGGTAGCAGGCCATAACGCATCACCGGTGAACGTCGCGTGTCTTGCGGGGACGAAACGCCCGCGGCCGAACTCACCTGTCAAGCCTAAATCATTCGTTCAAGAGCTACTCCGTGCTCGCGGACCCGCGGTTCTAGGCGGCGTCCCGGTTGAAATTCGGTCATGCCGGCGTCAGGGGCGATCGACGTCAGGCAAGATGACTTCCGGCTTAAAGATCACTCGATAGTGATACGTACCCACTTCAGCACCCTCTAGCTGCTCCGCAAAGTAAGTCACGTTGTCACTCAATCCGAGGAAGTGCTTCTTGTAGGTGTCATCAGCCGTCTTGCAGGTCACCTCCAGCTGATTGCCGTCATCCTCAATGGAGCAACGTCCCTCGAGTTCCAGCATGTAGGTGTCGGTGATCCCGTTGAAAAAGACAATCCTTCGCATGATCTCGAATTGTTCAGCAGCCTTTGAGAGGTTCTGGGACGCCACGTCTGCGTCACTTGAACAACCCGCCAATGGAAGTGCGACCAGGGCCGCGGCTGCTACTGCGAAATTCTTCATCGTTTCTCCTTGTTGTCCATGACGGGCTTGGAACGCATGCGCCGAGGCGCGATCAGCTGCGGGATGACACAACACACGCTATTTCATGAGATTGGTTGGGCGGTCACCACCTTGGTCACCTTGCCAGCCCTGGTTACTTTGGCAGCTCTGGTCCCCCTTGCCGCCGTTGCGGGCGACCCGGGCCTACGGGGCCAATCTTGGGCGAACTTGCCCACCGCGACGGCGTCGCACCGTCGCCGCGTCACCGTTGACGTCGAAGGTAGTGCCAACAGCCCAATTACCCACTGCCCCTGGTTTTTTCCACGCTCAGATGACCGCTGTTTCCGGTGTTTTCGCGCTGGTTTACGTGTTTGGGACAACCTTGGTTGAGACGCCGGCCATGGCTCGGGCAGCCGCCAGCGCGACCAGCATCACCGCGACGCAGATTAGGCCCTCGTCTTTAAGGCCCCATTTCACCGACACCAGAATCGCCGCGCCCGCAAGACACAACAATGCCCCGGTTACCGCCCCACGGGTTGGAGAGGTGATCGCCGGGGCACCGTCCCAGCCGGGCAGCGGATTGTTCTCCAATCCCCTCAGCGCCACAAACAGCCCCGACACCACGGCCACCACGATCAGCAACTGTGCGACGCTGATGGCCACCAAGTGCGGCTGGCCGGGGTAGCGGGGATAGCCAAGGTAATCAAAAACAAGGTGTACGCCCAGAACAACGGGCATATGCCACAGGTAAAGCGTCATCGCCCCCGAGTTACCGACCACGATCAGCCACCACACCCGAGGCCGCTGAGCCCAGCGCGCGACCGCCGGCGCGGCCAGGATGGCCAACACGCTCAAAACGATGGCATGCCCGGCCAGCAGCAACGACGGTGGACTCATGTTGCCCAGCCGCTGGCCGTCGATGCCCACCAGACTCAGCTCGTAGGGACCCCACCACACCAGCGCCACGTTCACCGTGAACAACCCAACCGCCACACCCAGCAAAGCGCCACGGCCCAGCAGCTTGCGTCGATAGGCCACACCGAACATGCCTGGGATCACCCAGACCGCCAAGTTCAGATAACCCAGCGGCGCCGCTGTCGGCCAATGCAACCGCACAACATCGACAACCGCGACTAGCGCGTAAACCCCAGCGACCCCAGCAGCCAGCCGCGCAGTCGTGGTAATCCGATATAGGGCCGGCATCATCGCCAGCACCAGCACGTAAGCGCCGAGGAACCACAGCAGTTGGATACTTACACCAGCGATCGGTTCCCAGACGTGGATGGGCAGCACCGGGTAGAGCGCGGCCAGCGCCAGCGCCCAAAACCCGAGGTAGTAAAATACCGGGCGAAACAGTCGAGTGCAGCGTTTCATCAACCAGCCGCCCCAGTTGGCCCCCGGCGCCCAGGACGTCACGCACGCAGCCACTCCGGCGAAGAAGAACAACGGCATGATCTGAAAGATCCAGGTCAACCCCTGGAACACGATCGAGGTACTCAGCAGGTTTTCCCACATCAACACGCCATCACGGATGATGCTGGTGGCCATGACCGTATGGCCGATCACGACGCCGACCAGCGCCGTGATCCGGACAACGTCGATCGCGCGGTCGCGATCGGGTGAAGTGCGCTCGGCTAGCTCAGCCGGGCCCGGTATGGCCTTGCTGGAGGTGCGGTGCTGACTGGGCCGGCGCTGCTCGGCCAGCGGCGCGGGGCAGCGGCGTTCAGAGATCACTTCACCAGTATCCCTAGTCCGCACAACGGGTTTCCTGAGTAATTTTACGCGTGGACGGTTAGCTCGCAGGCGCGAACCGGCCCGGTCGCCTTTCTAGCCTGCAGCGCACGTAATACTCGCCTGGTTCTTCCGTGCCGGACCGGCTACGCCTACCATCGCCGGACAAGATCGAAAGTCAGGCCATCAGCGCCGTGAGCCGCGTCCGTGGATCGAGGGCTGCCAGCTGGCAATGGTCCTCAGATCGCCATCCCGTCATCACGGTTGGGGCGACCCGGAAAGATATCGTCACGGACTCTCCGGGGTGCGGATTGGCTGGCTCGACAGCCTTGGGCCCGTTCGCGGGTCCGCAATACACCAGGTAGGTCGTGCCGGTGATGCTCACCGACCAGCGCACCCATTCCCCACCGGTGGCGGGTCACGGCTGGCCGGACTGCAGGAGGTCGGCGAATGTGTTCGATGCCACCGCCGACGAACGCAAGGATCGCTTTCCAATAGTGCTGCCAGTTCTTCATGGCCCTCCTATGCGGCGATGGATTTGCTTGCTGCCCAGTGCCGTACGTGTTGTGCGCCGAGGTCGAGGTAGGTGACGCCGGGTATGGCATCGCGGAATTCGTAGCTGATGTGATCGGCGGTCAGCGGCCAGCCGACGAAGAACTTGAGCGCCAGGATCGCGGCTTGCACTGTTGCGGCGGTCTCGCGGTCGCCGAGGCGTAGGTAGTCGGCGAACTTCGCCGGCAGCACCGCCAGCAGCAGGCCGGCCAGGGCGCCGGTGATGATGCCGGGAATGTCCATCGGCAGGTCTACCCCGGCTTCGTCGAGCAGCTTGAGGACGTTTCGCACCAGGTTCCTGGTGGTGTCGATCGGATGGGATATCTCGATGTCCATGACCATGCGGTAAGCCCGCCGCAGGACCTCGCCGATCTCCCCGCCGGGGGCGTTGCCGTACAGGTCGCCGGGATCGACGAGTTCGCACCAGTCCCACATTGCTGCCGCTTCGGGTAGATGCCAGTCAGCGATGCCGAATCCGCCGGGAATGGCGCCAAGGTGGAAGGTGTGTCCGGAAGGCCGTGCGGGGTTAGCGAACATGACGCCGCACACGTAGCGGTCAGCGTGGGCTTCCAGCCGGCCACCGGGCAGCAGGGATGTGCGGATCTTGGATGCTGCGATCGCGCCGAGTGAGTAGCCGAACAAGTGGAATGTGTAGCTGCTCTGCTCGACCTCTTGGCTGGCCAGCTCGACGGCGATGTCTAAACACTTTCGCCCGGATGGTGCGGTGATGTCGCGGGCGGCGCCGACCGGGATACCACCCATAGCGGCCGGATACCGGATCGCCACCTCGCGTGAGCCGGTCATCTGGGCCAGTCGGGAGGTGTAGTCGAGGCCGACGATGCCGCCGGTGCCGCGGAAGGTCAGCGCGGCATGTGCGGGCGGTGGTGGCGATGGAGCTGTGGTCAAGAGCGCGGCGTGCTCGTCGTGAGTCACAACGACACTAGGTGGCGACGACGGGAGACCGCCGCGGGAGCGGTATTCGGCGGCGACGGTGGCGTCATCATGGCCGATCCACCCGTCGACCTTGAATGGCCCACCGTTGGTGGCAAGCGCATAGGACTCGGCGGAGGCGCTGCCTGGCCATCGCCTCGGCTTGCTGTGTGCCGCCGTAGCGCAGTTCGGTCATGATGACTGGCCTCCTTCCGCTGAGCGCCTGGCCCCTCGCAGCAATCGAGTCGCGCACCGTCAGCACCTCCCCGCCGGGGGCGTTGGGCGTCCAGTCGGGATGCCCAGGTCCGGCCTGTTCGGCGAGGTACTCCAGGAGCTCGCGATCGGTGGCCGATTGCGGCCACACCTTAGGTGTCACGATCAGCGGCGGGTTCTTGGTGAGGTCGATGCCGTGATCGGCGAGCTTGGCGCGCGTGATCGCCCCACAATACCGTCAGCGTCGATGCCCACGCGCGCCTGGAACTCTTGGACCGCGGCTTCGGTCATCGGCCCGAAAATCTCGTCGATCTCCAACGGTGTTGCGCGGTAGTTCGGGAACGCGACGTTCAGCCTGGCTTGCAACCGCCCCACTTCGGCGCCCTGCCGAAACTCATCGACGCGCTGCGCAGGACCCGCGACCCACCGAGGAAGTTGGTGTGTGCGAGGTCGGCGCCATTCAGGACGGTGCCATTGAGATGGGCGAATTCGAACTTGGCCTCGCCACTTAGGTTGGCGCCGGTGAAGTCGGCGGCAGTGAGGTCGGCGGCAGTGAAGTCGGCCCGATGCCCAATGCCGCAATGATCGCCGCCGCCCATCGAGCCGCATCGAAACAGTCCTCCCCTGTGGTCTCGCTCATCCACGCCGACCAACCGTCACCCGACCCCGGGGCTTCTTGCCCACTAAGCAGCCTGGCCAGCAACAGGATCAAGAAGCCGTGGATAGCGGCCACCGCGAGGGTGACCATGCACATCAGGGGCCCAAGCCTGAAGTCGCCCTGGTCGTTACGACAGCGGTCACGCTGAGGCGATTCGCCCCCTATTACTCAACTCCCGCGCCTTCCACGAACTTGTCGGACACTTGTCGGGATGGTTTCGACGCAGCCACCTTGCGGGTCTTGGCCCTGGTGGCCTTCTTGACCGTCTTGACCATGACGGGTCGGGCAGACTTAGAGGGCCGCCCGGGCTTGCGGTCCCAATCCTGAGCGAACTTGCGCACCGCGACGGCATCCCACACCGCACCCCCGCGCAGCTCGGCCAGCGGCAGCGGAAAGGCCTTCGTGGCGCGCAGCTGGTGCACACGCTGGCGGGCCACACCAAGCTCCTCGGCGATCTCGGCTGCTGACATCAGTTCGGGCATCGTCGGCTTGGCGGCGCGGCGCTGCTGCTCATCCTCGGTGATCGTCTCAACACCGACCGGTGTGCGGCCGACGATGTCGGCGGCGAGGTCGTAGCCCATACAGGTGGCCTCGATCATGTCAGCAATGGGCTGATACACCGTCATGACAGCCTGGTTCAGCGCAGGGATCCGGGACAGCGATCCATCAACGCCGCGCTCATCGAGGGCAGCCCGCCACGCGTCCATCGTCGCCTCGTCAGGGTCGACGTCGAAAGTGGTCTGAATAACCCAATCGGTCACTTCCCCTTCCCCTTTCCGCCCTGGTCCTTCTCCTCTTTCTTGCGCTGGTCCTTCTGCTCTTTCTTGCTTGGTGGCGGTACCTGCAGCCCGGCCCTGCGGAGCGCTACCTGTAGGTCGGCCATACGGCGGTACGCGTTGCTTGGTGTGGCCGGGTAATGAACCACATAGTTGCCTTTCGGGTCGTAGAACCGGGTGTAGCCCTTGCTGTCGTCCTCTACGGTCCAGCCTTGCGACTTCGCCCACTTGGCGATGGCTGCGATGTCGCTGTTCACTATGCTGCCCTTAACTCTTGCGGTATGTCAATAGTACTACCCAATGCGATACACCGTCAAGGGTTTTGGCGGAGCGCTCGGCTCCAATTGCAGCGCCTCCCATGCACCGTCGGACCCTTCAGCCCGAACCACTGGAAAGCTGCCTGGCGCGACACCCCAAAGCGGTGCCGATCATCGCCCGCGAATCGTCAAGGGGCGTTTACAGCGTGAGGAATTGGGGCCAACCCCACATCACGACGACGAGGACGCGTGCCCTGGAAGGTGGTTCTTACTCGCCCCCACCGTCATCGCGTACGCCGTCGCCAAACGCTCCAACTCCTGCGCTGACACCGGCTGCTCAGCCAACTTCGTGATTCCCGCCAACAACGCTTCCTTGGCTTCCTTCTCCATGACAGCCTCCCTCGATCGACCAACACCACAACGTCGTCGAAGGGTAGACCGCTCAGATGGAGCCCGACTCTTCAGCTACCTCCCAGTGGCGAAGTTGCCTCTTCAGGTGTCGTTCGTCGATATCTATGACACGTTTGTCGACGGTGCTCCCCATCAAGCAGCGCGGGACCGCCTCTACCGGGCACTGCGGCTACAGACGGAGTTCCTGGTCGAAGAATTCGGCGCTGCGCGAGTGCGTTGAAAAACGGTGGAGCTAAGGGGACTCGAACCCCTG
>JAHZKD010000469.1 GCA_022600605.1 Actinomycetes bacterium | reverse complement strand
GGGTCCTGCTGCGGTTGTCGAGCGAACTGGGCTTGGAAGCCGGAGGCGGCCGGCCGGTGGTGGCGATCAGCCGGTTCTCGCGGTTCCTGGCCGCGGTCGGCGTCGAGCACATTGAGCAACTCGATCGTCAGCTCCTCGAACACTATCTGGCGGACCTGGGGCACGAACGCCATCCACAACGCCGAAGCGCCCACATAGGACTGCTGAACGGATTCTTCGTCGCAATCCGTCAACACCGTTGGCACCCAGGGCTTCCCGCCACCGCACTATTCTTCCCCGCGATCATCCCCGCCGCCCCGACAAGCTGCCACGGGCACTGGCCGAACAGGTCATGACCCAGCTCGAACAACCCGCCAACCTGGACCGATTCGACAACCCGTCCTACCGGCTGATCACCGTCATCCTGATGCAGTGCGGATTACGTGTCACCGACGCGCTGCGGTTGCCCAGCGACTGCGTCACCACCGACACCGACGGCGCCCCCTGTCTGCGCTACTGCAACCACAAGATGCACCGCGAAGCCCTAGTGCCGATCGACACCGAACTCGCCGACGCCATCGGACGTCAGCGGCGCCGCAACACCGATCACTGGCCGGGCGGCACACAGATCCTGTTTCCCCGCCCCACCAAGAACATCGACGGCCACCACCCGACCAGCTCCTCGACCTACCGGATGGCCTTGCAGCGCTGGCTCGATGCCTGCGACATCGGCGACGAACACGGCCACCGGGTGCATCTCACGCCGCATCAATGGCGGCACTCCCTGGGCACCAGGCTGATCAACCGTGACGTCCCGCAGGAGATATTCCGCCGGATCCTCGACCACGACTCGCCGCAAATGACCTCCCACTACGCCCGACTGCACGACGACACCGTGCGCCGGCACTGGGAAGCCGCCCGAAAGATCGACATCACCGGCCGCACAGTCACCTCCGAGTCTGACGGGCCGCTCGCCGACGCTGCCTGGGCCAAACAAAGTCTGGCCCGCGCACCCAAGCCCTGCCCAACGGCTACTGCGGACTGCCGCTGCAACAATCCTGCCCGCACGCCAACGCCTGTTTGACCTGCCCGATGTTCCTCACGACCAGCGAATTCCTGCCCCAGCATCACGCGCAGCGGCAGCAGACCCTCGAACTGATCACCGCAGCCGAGGCTCGCGGCCACCAGCGCCTGGTTGAGATGAACCGCACCGTGCTCGGCAACCTCGACACCATCATCGACACTCTCGAAACCCCGGAGGCAGCCGAACATGCGCTCTGACAACAGCCGTCACCTCAGCACGCCGCGAAACGGCGGCATGAACTCACTCGCGCCAAAGCTATCGCTGCCCTGCACAATCTCGACCGCGCCGCGGCCAAGATCACCTTCAAAGCCGTCGCCGATCACGCCGGAGTCTCCCGATCCTGGCTCTACACCCAAACCGACCTCAAAGACGAGATCCGGCGCCTGCGCGCCCACAACCGGCCCAGACACGCCACCCCGACTCCCGCCCGGCAGCGCGCCAGCGACGACTCGGTGCGCCAGCGCCTCGACCTTGCGCTGCGCCGCAACCGCGAACTGGCCACAGAGAACCAGCAGCTGCGCCGCCAACTCGCCCACGCTCTCGGCGAACTCCGGGACACCCCACCCCGAGCACGTCACGATTCCACAACAATCGGCCCCTGCTGAACCCGCCACCAACGACATCCGTCAGCACGTCGACGACACCGTCCACGATACAAAATCCCAGTTCAGACAGACGAATCGAAGAACGATTCCAGATAACGATCGGATTTGTTGTTCTCAAATGGATCCAGTGCTCGGCGGGATATTTGTCGAACTCCAGGAGCACGTCGGCGTCGGCGATGATCTTGGCGAGCCTCGGGGTACTTGGCGCCGTAGTCGACTTTGAACGCTTTGATCGCGATCTGGGCCTTGTCGATGTTCTCGGCGTAGTGGATGTCCTTGATCGCCGCCACCGCACCGGGATGTGCTGACTTCGGCAGTGTGGAAAGGATATTTCCCTGTTTGTGGAACCAGCATCGCTGCTCGCGGGTGGCTGGGAACACCTCGCGGACCGCCTTCCAAAAGCCCAGCGCGCGAGCACCGGGGAGGTCATTCCGCGACGTTTACAGTTGCGCGGCAGGTCAGCCCACGACTCGGTCGACCCCCGATACCCATCGGTGAGGGCGACGAGCTCATTGCGGCCATCGGCGCGCACCCCGATCATGACCAACAGACAGAGCTTCTCCTGCTCAAGCCGGACCTTGAGGTGGATGCCGTCGACCCAGAGGTACACGTAAGCGGTGCCCGAGAGATCCCGGCGTCCGAACGCCTTCGCCTCGTCCTGCCACTGCGCCGTGAGCCGGGTGATCGTCGTGGTCTAGAGTCCGGCACCCGACCCGAGGAACTGCTCCAACGCCGATAACGAGATGACCCCAGGGCAGCAACGACCTATCCGATGATGAACTTCCGCGAGCTCAAGCGGCGTGGCCCGTGGCGTCGCATGCGCGGCGCGGGGAGATTGCCGAGCCGCGGATAGAGGGTGGTGTCCTCACGCGATCTATGGTCGTGTGGGTGGAGGAGGCGACGAGGTGGTGTGCGGACCGCCCAGAAGCGGCGCCAATCATTTTCGCGTGATGACCGCGAGGCCACCCTCCCCACCACGTGCGCGGAACTGCCTCAGGACCGAACTGGGGAAGTAGTCGATACGATAGTCCTTTGGTAGGTAGTCAGAGGCCGAGAACCACAGTAGGTCGAAGTCCGGCACAATGTCTTCAATGACCATGACGCCATGTGGCTTGAGGAGCGGCAGGAACGCAGCCATGACGTTCACATTGGCTTCGGGCGTATGCAGACCATCGTCCACCATGATGTCTAACCCTCCAGGGAGTTTGCTGGCTAGGTCGTACAGGCTTTCGGGGTCGAGTTGGTCGGCGAAATGGGTCTTGTACTGGTCGGTGTCGATCAGGCAACGGCGATCGACGTCAGCCCCGTGGATCTCGGCACCTGGGAAGTACCCGAACCACCCTGAGAGGGAGGCGCCGGGGCGATGATCCACAGACATGCCGCTCTTGACGGTCGGATCATTGATTCCCATCCCTATCTCGAGGATTCTCACGTCATGTCCGCGTAGATTTCTGAGGATCTGCGCATAAATGTCCTGGTAGCCGAGTGAATCCGGCCGCGTCGTGTAGGACAAGAATTTCGAGGTGGAGCACCACTGCCCCATCTCACGGCTGAATTCCTCCCCAGCTCGCACGAAGTCTGGAAGTTTGGCGACAACAGTTTCCAGAGTGGGGACCTCTACGGCCAGTGGCTCCGCGCTAGTGGTGGCCGGTACTGCAGGATGGCTGATGGTCCGGCAAGTGTTCCTGAAGTACCTGGACTCAGTATGATTCCAAAACCGTTGCGCGATGTGGAATGCCGTTGGTGATTTGCGAAGGGCTGCAGTTACTTTTGTTCCGCGTGCCCGGGTCATAGCGTCTCTGGCAAAGCCCATCCAACTCCCCTAAATTCGTTTGCAAATCGCGCGGCGGATTCTATGCAGCCCATTGCCCAACTCGCAAGTCCGCGCGTTGGCTCATCAGGAATGCGCGCGTAGCCTTCTTTGTTGCCTCATCTGAGAATGCGCGCGTGCGGCGCGCCTGACCAGTGGCGGCTGGATCGCGGGTTAGGCCCAGGCTATGGGGCTGACGATGAGTCAACGCAAGGCTGTGACGAAGACGATCGCGATTCGCTACAGGCGGGCGGACAAGGTCGGCAAGGGCCGGATCCTGGACGAGTTGTGTGCCACGACCGGCTGGCATCGTAACCACGCGCGTAAGGCGCTTCGGCCCGCGCACCGAAAGACGAACTGAATCCACAGGTCAACGCCCTACCGCGGCAGCCAACCCGGCATAGTGATAAAGGTCAGGTTTCACCCCGACATCAGCGTCCTGGCTCAACCTCGTCGAAGTCTGGTTCGGCATCATCGAACGCCAAGCCATCCACCGCGGCACCTTCGGCAATCTCGGCGAACTCACCCGCACGATACGAACGTTCATCACGGGATGGAACAGGCGGGCCCACCCGTTCGTGTGGACCAAGGCTGCCGACGAAATCCTCAAGAAAGCCAACCGTCAATCAACTTCAAACACGGACCACTAGTGGGTCTTCAAATCAGGCTTCCACGCAGACAGGTCTCTGTCAATTTGACTTTCGAGGTCGCCAATATCGTCAGCATAGAGATCGTAAATC
>JAHZKD010000468.1 GCA_022600605.1 Actinomycetes bacterium | reverse complement strand
CGAGGATCCTGACATCCGGGATGCCCGCCGCCGTCAGCACCCACCATGCGCGCGCCGACCCGGCACGGATCCAGTCGTCATAGACCACCACCGGTATCCCCGCGCGCAAACCCCAGCGGCGCGCGGCGTCCTGCACGTCGCACCCGGCCGGCAGTGGATGACGACCGCGTCCTGCCACCGAGTGGTCGGTCAACTCCTCCTCAAGCGAAACGTAGACCGCACCGGGCAGGTGGCCGCGAAGGTAGGCCTCGGCGCCGTCTGGCCCGCCGAACTCCCACCGCACGTCCAGCAGGGCAATCGGTTCGCCTGCGTCCAGGCGGCGCGTCAGTTCCTCACCTGTGATCAGCACATCCTCGCGCGCACCCATGGCGACTCCCTTTCCTTCCCACGAAATTGTATTCCCGGTGGTGAATCCCGTCGTTGTGCCAGCCGGCATGAACCTGCCGCCATGCACCCGATGGGCTCACCCCGGACTGAAGTTATCCACGGCTTGCGACCAAAGTCCGCGGCTTGCGACCAAGAATCCGGCCAACCGCCCCCTGGGGCGGCACACCCAAGCCACCAAGCCGACCGAGTTGCGGCAGGATTGCGTTCGGCATGGTTGGCAGCGAAGGTACCGCCGAGAAGTCCCGGCGACGACACATCGCGCGGCTGACGCTGTTCGCAGCTTCGCTGGCCCTCCTGTTCTATCTGGTCGCAATACGGCAAGTCATCGACGTGGAATACATCCGCGGGCTGGTGGCCTCGACAGGTCCGCTGGCACCGCTGACATACATGCTGGTGTCGGCGACGTTGGGGGCGGCGCTGGTACCCGGGCCGTTGCTCGCCGCGGGCAGCGGGTTCCTGTTTGGACCGACGGTGGGGACGTTCGTCACACTCGGCGCGACGGTGGGCACCGCAATCATTGCGAGCTTGGCGGGGCGGCGAGCCGGTCGCGAGAGCGCCCGCGGGCTGTTGGGCTCGCAGCGTTCGGAGCGCATCGACAGGCTGATCGCGCGGGGCGGGTTGTGGGCGGTCGTCGGCCAGCGGTTCGTACCGGGTATCTCCGATGCTTTGGCCTCGTATGCCTTCGGTGCGTTCGGAGTTCCTTTGTGGCAGATGGCGGTCGGAGCGTTCATTGGGTCGATGCCGCGCGCGTTCGTGTACACCGCACTGGGAGCCTCGATCGGTGAGTTCTCGGCACCGTTGGCGTACTCGGCGATCGCGGTGTGGTGTGTGACCGCCGTGTTCGGGGCGTTCGCTGCGCACCGGGGCTGGCGATCGTGGCGCTCGCCGCGTACGGGCTGATCTCCCGCGCAATACCGCCACCTCGCCGCCAGGCGACGCTCCGTGTCGCAATCTGGGCGGCCCTTTCACCACGATGGCCGCACCTTCGCGACCCGCTGAGTGCGATCATGACGGACGTGCCGTCTGCCTCCACCGCTTTCGCCTCGGATAACACCGCGCCCGCGCATCCAACGGCACTGGCGGCCCTGCACGGCGCCAACGAGGGGCCTGCCCCGTCCTACGGCGATGACCTCGTCACCAACCGGGCTGTCGATGCCCTCAAAGAGGTATTCGACTCCCCCGGTGCTGACGTGCTGTTCGCGTTCACCGGTACCGCGGCCAACATCATCGCGCTGGCCGCAGCGGTCCGGCCGTGGCAGGAGATCCTGTGCAGCGATGTCGCCCACGTCCTACTCGATGAGGCGGGCGGCCCCGTCCGGCTCTCGGGTGCCCAGCTGACCCGGTTGCCCAGCGACGACGGACTGATCGCCCCCGACGAGCTCGACCGCAGAGTCACCCGCCGCGGCGAAGTGCACCACTCGCAACCCCACATCGTCACCATCACCCAGTCCACTGAGAACGGGCGGGTGTGGAGCGCCGCCGCTATCAAAGAGTTTATCGACCACGCGCACGCATTGGATCTGCTCGTCCATGTCGACGGGTCGCGAATCGCCAACGCCGTTTCTGCGCTGGATGTTTCGCCTGCAGAAGCGATTGCCGACGCGGACATCGTGACCGTTGGAGGCACCAAGAACGGCATGTTGTTCGGCGATGCCATCCTGGTGCGTCGACCCGAGCACTTCCGCGGAATCCACTTCGTGCAGAAGCAGATCGGGCATTTGGCGAGCAAGCAACGGTTCGTTGCCGCACAGTTCCTGGCCTTCCTCGACAACGGCCTGTGGCTGAACACCGCGGCCCACGCCAATGCGATGGCCCGCAAGCTCAGCAGCGGGCTGGCGGCGCTGGGGCTAGGGATGGCCTCCAGGGCGGAGGCCAACGAGGTGTTCGTCACCCTGGACGCCGACTTGCGCCGCGCACTCGCGCAGTCCTACGTCGTGCACCAACCCGACCTCGCCGAACCGGTCGTGCGGTTCGTCTGCTCCTGGTCAACGCTCGACACCGACGTCGACGCCGTACTGGCCACGCTGCGTGAGCTGTTGCAGGCTCGTACGAAGTAGCCCGATCACCCGCCTCTGGCAACACTCGTTGCCCGATTGTTGAGACGAGGGCCGGGCGGCGCACTACAGCCACCGAAGCCGTCCGCGCATCAGCACACGCCAGCTGCTCCAACGCACCGGGCATCAATGAGCGGAATAGTCATCAACATTGCTCGACGCCGGGCCGAACGGGCACCCCAACGTCGACCCCGGGGGTGTTGGTGCAGTCCGGTTTCGTCCGAAGATGGCCCTGCACAGCGATCAGGCCCGATAGGTTGATCCCTACCTTTTCTTGATCCTGATCTGCCATGGGGGGCGACAACATGCCTGAGGTCCAATCCGCTCCAGCCAGTATCGGAGTCCTGACCAGCGGAGGCGATGCCCCGGGGATGAACGCGGCGGTGCGCGCGGTCATCTGCACCGCCGCGTATCACGGTATCGACGTCTACGCGATTCACGAGGGATACCACGGCTTGGTCAACGGTGGTGCCCTGATCCGGCGGATGGAGCCAGCCGACACCAACGGCATTCTCCATCGAGGCGGTACCGCGATAGGCACCGCCAGATCCCAGGAATTCAGGACGCGTGACGGTCGCAGAAGCGCCGCCCAGAACATGGTGGAGCATGGCATCAACGCGCTCGTGGTGATAGGCGGCGACGGAAGTCTGACCGGTGCCGAGATTTTTCGGCAGGAATGGCCCGAACTGCTCGCCGAATTGGTCGACTCCGGCCAGATCTCCCCGGATGTAGCCGACAACCACCCTTTTCTGCGGGTCGTTGGTCTGGCTGCCTCCATCGATAACGACTTGTCCGGCACCGACATGACGATCGGTGCCGACACCGCGCTGCACCGGATCGTCGAGGCAATGGACGCTCTACGCAGCACCGCTTCCAGCCACCAACGTACCTTCGTCGTAGAGGTGATGGGACGGCACTGCGGCTACCTGGCACTGATGGCGGCCCTAGCCACTGCGGCGAACTGGCTGCTGCTCCCAGAGCAGCCTCCTGCCGAGGGTTGGGCGTTGCAGATGTGCAGGGACATCAAGGAGGGGCGAGACATCGGCCGTCGGCAAAGTGTCGTCCTCGTCGCTGAGGGCGCCTACGACACTGACGGAAATCCGATCACCGCCGAGTACATCAAATCGATGTTGGAACAGGAACTCGGCGAGGACACCAGGATCACGATCCTGGGTCACGTGCAGCGCGGTGGCGCGCCCACCGCGTTCGACAGATACCTCGGCACCCTGCTTGGTCATGCCGCTGTTGAACGACTGCTCAGCGAAGAGGAGGATGCCTCCCCGCAGCTGATCGGGCTAAGGGGCAACCGGGTGGTCATCACACCGCTGATGGACTGCGTGGCGCAAACACGGGCAGTCGCCGAACGCATCAACGCGAAAGACTTCGACGGGGCAATGCTGTTGCGCGGCGGCAGCTTCCGCCAGTCCTACAAGATCCTGCAGACCATCCAGCAGGCCGCGGCGCGCCCCACGCCGGCAGGACGGCGGCGCTTCAGGTTGGCAATAGTGCACAGCGGCGGTCCAGCGCCCGGGATGAACAACGCGGTGCGCGCGTTCGTCAGACTCGGTCTAGAGCGCGGGTACACGGTGATGGCGGTGAGGAACGGATTCCGAGGACTTCGCGACGGCGACGTCCATGAGATGGGCTGGATGGACGTCAGCGGCTGGGTGTCCGACGGAGGGGCCGAGATCGGCACAAACCGGTATGTGCCCTGGGGCGCACCGGTCGCGCAGATCGCCGAACAGATCGCCGCGCATAGGATCGACGGTTTGGTGATGGCAGGCGGGTGGTCTGGCTACCAGGCCGCACACGAACTGCACCGGCAGCGGGAGCAGTACCCTGCCCTCGACATCCCGATCGTGTGCATGCCGATGACGATCAACAACGACGTGCCGGGAACCGAACTGAGCATCGGCAGTGACACGGCGCTGAACAGCATCGTGGCCGACGTCGACAAGATCAGACAGTCCGCGGTGGCCACCCGCCGGGTGTTCGTGATCGAGGTGATGGGTCACGACTGCGGCTATCTGGCCCTGCTCAGTGGGCTGGCCTCCGGCGCCGAACGCATCTACCTGCCCGAGGAGGGCATCACGCTGGACTCCCTGACCGACGACATCCACACCCTTGCAGACGGTTTCCGCTCCGGGAAACGGCTCGGCCTGATCATCCGCGGCGAAGGCGCCGACGCCGTCTACACCACCGGGTTCCTCACGTCGCTGTTCGAAAAGGAGGGTGGCACACTCTTTGATGCTCGCCAGGCGATCCTCGGTCACATCCAGGAGGGCGGTGACCCGTCGCCGTTTGACCGGATACACGCGACCAGCCTGACGGCTCGTTGCGTCGAGTTCCTCTACGAGCAGCTAGAATCCGGCGGGCGGGCCAGCGCCATGCTCGGATTCCAGTCCGGGCGACTGCAATTCACCGATCTGACCTCCTATCCGACATTGGTCGACTACCAAGCCCAGCGCCCGCTGGAGCAGCGATGGCTGGACCGTCGCGATCTCGCGGAAATCATGCGGGTCTAGCTAGGCTGGTTGCGGTCCTGCTATCCGCCCGGCCACCACGTCATGACGTGAGGGTGAGTGTGAGGTTCGTCAGGGGTTGGGGATTGTTGAGGATGAGTACGGAACTTTGACTGTTCACGTCGTCGTACGGGAAGCCGTAGGCGAAGCCTTCGACACTGTTGGCGTGGAAGAACTCAGCCCAGTTGTTCCAACGTTGTCCGGCCGGATAGTAGGCGGCGGCGTTATCCCAGTCGTTGGGCGCGGTGGCCACCCCGCGGTGGAACGCGGCGTCGAGATGAGCCAGGAACGCACCTTGCAATGCGGTACCCACGAACGGGCCGTCGGCACGGAAGACTTCGGCGGTAGTCGGTTTGGCCATGGTGTGGGCGGTGGAGAGGCCACCGGGATTGGACACCGTGTAGGCGAACCGGTCGTCGGCATCGATGCCGCCGGTCACCGTAAAACCCGGGCCGCTGTAGAGGAACTGCTCGTTTGTGTACTTGGCCCAGAATGCGTCGACGGGTTGGTCGAACCAACTGGCTAGCCCTCCAGGTTGGTGCGAGCGCGGAGCGAGAATACGAAGCGGGTTTCCGTCGGCATCTCTGCGGATCAGTGTCTGAAACTCGGCCGGCATAGTGGCCTCGAATTTCTGGAACACTTCGTCACGGGACAAGGTGATCCCGCGGGTGCCTGAATAACCGGTGGCATCCTGGGTCAGAGTAAAGGTGAACGGGAACCCGAACTGGTCGACCTGAGTGGTGTTGCCGCCGAAGGGAACTGCGCCGTTCTTGAAGCTCAGCTCGTACCAATCGTAGATTGTGTCGTAGTTCGGATCAGCAGAATAGCCCGGATCCGGTGAGGCCCAGCCGGTGTTGTCGGCGCTGATAGCGACATAGAGCGGTTCCCCCAGCGAGACATAGATCCGGCCGCCCAGAAGCTCCGGCGGAATTCGAAGATTGCCCGCCTCGGCCACAGTGAACGCCATGTTGGCGTAGTTCACGCCGTCCTTCTCCAAATGACCCGGTGCGTTGGCGGCGGCGTTGTCAATCGCATGCGCGACGCCGGTGCGGTCCACCCACGACCACTGCCCCGGGGTCGCCTGGCCCAGGATCATCACATGGATCTCATCGTCGCTGTAGTCCCCAGTGCCATTGGAAAACACCACCGGGAACGACCCCGCAACCCCCGGCGGAGCAGGAGATGTAGGCGGTTCGGGTGCAGGGGGCGGAGGCGGCGGGGGCGGAGGGGTCGGTGACTGGCCGTCCAGAATCTGCGACACCGGCAGAATCGTGAACTTCGACGGGCCGATAGTGCTGTTCGTGCCCTCACCGAAGAGGCCCCAGTGGTCGTCGCCACCCTTCCAGGCCTCGTCGGTGAAGTTGAAGTAGAACATCCCATCGAAGCGTGCGTCGGGGCCGTAGACGTATCTCGAGACTTGCTCATAGTACTGCTGCTGATTCGCGGGGTTGGTGACCGCTGGGTCGTAACCCGTACTCTGCCAGCCAGTCTCACCCAGGACGATCGGCTTTGAGCCCATCCCGAGCGAAGTCAGCGTGTCGGCGAGCATCGTTTCGAATGACCTCAGCGAATCAAGCTGCCGTGCCGGGGTCCATGCGGGATCGTTGCGATTGTCAAAGAACCCGCCGTAATCGTGAACGCTCACGTAGTCGAGCTGCTCGACTAGACCCGCGAGGTTCTGACCCCACTGGCTGGAACCAGGCAGGAATGTCGCCCCTGAGAAATCGTAGGTCACCGGCAGCGATGACAGGCTCTTGAAGTACTGCACCTGGTCGATCACCTCCGGCGCAGTGAGGTTCGCCGAGGCGTTCCAGTCAGCGAGCTGCTCGTTGCCCAGGCTCACTCCGACGACCTTGTCCGCATATGGAGTGATGATCGATAGCGCGGAGTCAATCTGCGCACGCGCATCGGCATCCTGTGTGATGTAGATGCCCGGCTGCACCTTCAGTGACAAGTCCAACCGGTTGACCGCCTCTAGAATGCGTCCGGTGTAATCGTCAGTGCCCCAAGTGCGGATCGTCGTGAAGCCGAGCCCTGTGACCTCGTGAAGCGCAGCCTCCAAGCGCGTCTGGCCCTCCAACGCACCCAGCGAGCCCGCCGAAAATCCCACTCCTCGCTCAGGAGCCCAGAAGGCGCGGTCCGCGGCAGTCGAGGAGGGGCTTGGCGTGGTAGGCGGCTCCGGTTCGGGCGGCTGCGGTGGTGTTGGCGGTGCTGGCGGCGTCGTCGGTGGTTCTGGGTTGGGTGGTTCCGGTTCTGGGTTTGGCGCCGGTGGTTCTGGTTCTGGGTTTGGCGCGGGTGGTTCGGGGTTTGGGTTGGGCGCCGGTGGTTGTGTTGCTGGGTTGATGTTCACGGTGACGGTGCTGGTGGCGGTGTGGCCGTCGTCGCCGAGTATCCCGAAGCTCATCATGTGGAGCAGGCCCGAAATCCCGTGGATG
>JAHZKD010000467.1 GCA_022600605.1 Actinomycetes bacterium | reverse complement strand
TGGTCGTGCACAGCGCGCAGCCGCGCCACCGTGACATGGGTATACAGCTGAGTGGTCGCCAAGCTCGAATGGCCGAGCAGCTCCTGGACCACCCGCAGGTCGGCCCCACCTTCGAGCAGGTGGGTGGCGGCACTGTGACGCAGACCGTGCGGTCCGATGTCGGGCGCCCCATTGACCGCAGCCATCGTCTGGTGCACGACGGTGCGCGCCTGTCGCGGATCCAGTCGCCGGCCGCGGGCACCAAGCAGCAGGGCGGCGCCCGACTCGGCAGTGGCCAGCTGGGGCCGCCCGTCCGACAGCCACACCGCCAGCGCGGCGCAGGCAGGCTCTCCGTAGGGGACGGTGCGCTCCTTGTTGCCCTTTCCCAGCACGCGCAACAGGCGTCGGGCAGTATCGATGTCGTCAATGTCCAGGCCACACAACTCGCTCACCCGAATACCGGTGGCGTAGAGCATCTCGACAATCAAACGATCTCGCAGGGCGAGCGGATCACCTTGCTGGGCACCGGATTGCGCCGCATCCATGGCGTCGATCGCTTGGTCTTGGCGCAAAACCGCCGGAAGGGTCCGGCGCGCTTTGGGCACTTGCAGCCGGGTCGCCGGGTCGTCGGTCATCAGACCGCGCCGCAGGGCCCACGCGGTGAACGTCTTGACCGCAGAAGTGCGGCGGGCCAACGTTGTACGTGCGGCTCCGGCCGAGGCCTGCGTGGCCAGCCAGGAGCGCAGCACCGGCAGAGTCAGACTGCCCAACCCCGAATCGGGGTGACGGTGGGCTTCGGGGTGGCGATGGGCGAGGAAGTCGAACAGCGACCGTAGGTCACCGAGGTAGGCGCGCCTGGTGTGCTCCGAACGGCCACGCTGCAGCGCAAGGTACTCGTCGAACTCTTCGAGAATGCCCTCCACTGCTCCACCGTGACAGACGGCGCCGGTGTGGTTCAGCTGACGCGCCGAAGCGCGTCCGGCGTCAGATCCGCCAGGGTCCGGTAACCGTCAACCGCCATGATGAGGTCCGTTTCGGCCAGCAGCGACCGCAACACGTGGACGATGCCGTCCTGGCCGCCGATGGCCAGCCCGTAGGCGTATGGCCTGCCAATGCCGACCGCGGTGGCTCCCAAGGCCACCGCCTTGATGACGTCCGCACCGCTTCGGATGCCGGAGTCAAACAGCACGGGCATACCGTCGGCGGCCTCGACCACACCGGGCAGACAATCGATCGCGGGCAGTCCACCGTTGGCCTGCCGGCCGCCATGGGTGGAGCAGTAGATGCCGTCGACGCCGCCGTCGCGTGCACGTCGAACGTCGTCGGGATGGCAAATTCCTTTGAGTATCAACGGAAGGTCGGTCAACGACCGCAGCCATGGCAGGTCATCCCAGGACAATGGATTCCCGAACAGCTGCGCCCACTGCTGGACGGCTGCCTGCTTGTTCTGCTCCGGGGGTTGCGCCAGCAGGGCGCGAAACACTGGGTCGCTGGTGTAGTTGGCCAAGCAGTTCCCGCGCAATTGGGGAAAGTTCGACGTTGCCAGGTCCCGCGGACGCCAGCCGGGGATCCAGGTGTCCAGGGTGACGATGATCGCCTTGTATCCGGCGGCCTCGGCACGGCTGACCAGGCTGGCGGCCAAGTCGCGATCAGTCGGGGTGTACAGCTGGAAAAATCCTGGGGTGTCACCGAATTCGGCCGCAACGTCCTCAAGCGGGTCTTGGGTGAGCGTGGATACGGTCATCGGCACCCCGGTGCGCGCGGCCGCGCGGGCAGTCAACAGGTCGCCATGACCGTCCTGGTCACAGATGCCGATGACGCCTATCGGCGCCAGGAAGAGCGGCGACGGTAGCGTCATGCCGAACAGGTCGACGGTGAGGTCGCGTTCGCTGGTGCCGACCAGCATTCGCGGCATGAGTCCCCAGGCGTCGAAGGCCGTCCGGTTGACCCGCTGGGTGTTCTCGTCACCCGCACCGCCGGCGACATAGGACCATATCGAGGGCGACATGGCGGCTTCGGCTTTCGCCTCCCAGCCGGCGTAATCCATCGGGAGGGACGGGAGCACGCCCGACAGGCCCTGCAGGTAGATCTCGAGTTGGTAGTCAGCGAAGGTCATCGCCTAAGACTGCCACTGCCCCACCGTGAGCACAGCTATTTCGCTTCGGCTTTGGCCAACTCACGCTTCCACTGGCGGAACGTCTCCTCGGTGCGGCCTCGGCGCCAGTACCCGGAGACAGATCCGGCCCAGTTGGCGTCGACACCGCGCTGCTGACGGATATAGGGCCGTAGATTGTGCATGACGGCCTGGGCCTCACCGTGGATGAATACCTGGACCTGCCCCGGCAACCAGGCCGCTTCCTTAACCGCGGCGATCAGCGGGGCGTGATCGCCGGCGCGATCGTCTCCGATCAGGTCTGCGCGACCGCCACGATAGATCCACGCGACCTTGACTCCGGCCGGTGCTGACAGCGCGATCTCGTCCTCGGGTCCGCCAACCTCGATAAAAGCCGCTCCGATCGCATTGTCGGGCAGGGCTTCTAACGCTGCGCTGATCGCGGGAAGCGCCGCCTCGTCACCTGCCAGCAGGTGCCAATCGGCTGCGGGGTCCGGCGAGTAGGCGCCGCTGGGGCCCATCACGAAGATTCGTTTCCCTGGGGTGGCGGAGGCAGCCCAGGGGCCGGCGACACCGTGGCTGCCGTGCACGACGAAGTCGATGGTGATCTCGCCTCGCTGGGCGTCAGCGTGGCGCACGGTGTAGGTGCGCACGGTGTGGTTCAGCGCCTGGAAGCTGTCCAGTGTCAGCGGTTGTTCGAGGGTGCCGACATCGACTGCGTCATCGACGAATACCAGCTTCACGTACGCGTCGGTGCACTCGATGGGCGTGAACGTGTCGAAGCCCGTTCCTTTTCCCGAGCCGCCAAGCACGACCCGAATGAGATGCCTGGTCAACTGCTCGGCGCGCACCACCTCGAACGTGTGTATCGGCCGTCCCGCCACGTGAACCATCCCTTACTGCTCGGTTGTCCTCGATGACTAGCTGTCCTCGATGACTATACGAGCAGCCTCTGTCCTCGACGACTACACGAGCCGCCTCTGTCCTCGATGACCACTATGCGGTCCTAGCGTTTGGCCAGCTTCCAACAGCCCTGTACCTGAGTTACCAGACCCCGCACATCGAGCATGGTCAACGGGCCGAGCACCTCGGTTACCGGCAGCCCGGACACCACCGCGAGCTCCTCGAGGGTGCGTGTCCCACGTCCCGGCAGTGCTTCGTATACGGCGAGCTCGACATCGGTGAGCTCGTCAAGCTCTGAGACCGGCCGCGCGTGGTCGGGAGCAAGCTCGCCGATGCGGCCGACCAACTCGACGACCTCCGCCGCACAGGTGACCAGCCGGGCGCCGGTGTTGATCAGTTCGTGGCACCCCACCGACGAGGAGGACGTGATCGGTCCGGGCACCGCACACACCTGTCGCCCCAGCGCATTGGCCCAGGCCGCCGTGTTCGCCGCGCCGCTGCGCGCCCCAGCTTCGACGACCACCGTCGCTCCGCTCAGTGCGGCAACCAGTCGATTGCGAGCCAGGAACTGCCGCCGGGTCGGTCGCGTCCCGGGCGGATGCTCGCTGACAACCAGACCGTGACGCGCCACCCGGTGCAGCAGTGCCGAATGCCCTGAGGGATACGGGACATCGATTCCGGCGGCCATGACTGCGACGGTCTCCCCGTCAGAAGCCAGCGCTGCCCGATGAGCCGCACCGTCGATGCCGTAGGCGGCCCCGGACACGACCGCGACGTCCCGCTGGATAAGACCTGCGGCGAGATCGGCGGCCACGTATTCGCCATAAGCTGTGGCCGCACGGGTCCCGACGATCGAGGCTGCCCGCTCGGCGACGGCGCACAACCGTGCAGGCCCGACGACCCACAACACGAGCGGTGGATGGGCCGGCCGACGCTGCTTGCCGTCCACTCCGCGAAACGAGGCAAAGGCCAGGTGCGGCCACTCCTCGTCCTGGGCGGTGACCAGCCGCCCGCCCATCCGGGCGAGTGTCTCAAGATCCTTTTCAGCACAATCGATGTCGCGCCGCCCCTCGGTTGCGCGGACCAACCGGGCATCATCGAGCGCACGGCGCCTGACCCGATCGGCGGCCTCTACCGCGCCCACGGTAGCGACCAGATCCGCCAGCCGTGGATTGGGTGGTTCTGCGACCCGCGACAGGTATGCCCACGCGCGCTGACTCTCGTCGTCCATCAGTGCGCGCCTGCATGACGGAAGGACAGTGCGGTCATGACGTCTTCCTTGGTCGGCGAGGTACGACCGCCCAGGTCGCACAAAGTCCACGCGACCCGCATCGTCCGGTCAACGCCCCGGATGGTCAGCTGACCACGATCCAGTGCTGTCCGCAGCAGCGACATCGCTCCGGTCCCCGGCCGGAACCTGCGGCGCAGCAGCGATCCGCTGACCTCGGCGTTGGTCGTGCTGCCATGCGGGCTCCAACGCTCCTGGGCAGCGCGGCGCGCAGCCCAGACGCGCTCACGCACAGCCCAGGTGCTCTCCTCCTCGTCGGCGCAGAAGGACCCCCCATGGGAGGCGTGCATCTCCACCCGAAGGTCGACCCTGTCGAGCAGCGGCCCCGACAGCCTGGTGCGGTAGCGTCGTTTCTCAGGGGCTGCGCAGATGCAGGCTCGCGGGTCCGGTGGTGCGCACGGGCACAGGTTGGCTGCCAGCACCAGCTGGAACCGAGAGGGGTACCTGGCGACCCCTTCGCCCCGCGCAAGTCGAATCTCGCCATCTTCCAACGGTGTTCGCAGCGCTTCTAACGCTCCGGTTTTGATCTCGGCGAACTCGTCGAGGAACAACACGCCGCGGTGAGCACGACTGACCGCGCCCGGCCGCGCCATTCCCGAGCCGCCACCGACGAGTGCGGCCACGCTAGAGGTGTGGTGCGGCGCGACGAACGGCGGCCCAGTGACCAACGGCGACTCACCAGTCAGCAGTCCCGCCACCGAGTGGATCGAGGTGACCTCCAGTGACTCCGCGTGCGACAGCGGCGGCAATAATCCTGGAAGCCGTTGCGCCAGCATGGTTTTTCCCACCCCCGGGGGCCCGGTCATCATGAGGTTGTGGGCACCCGCCGCGGCTACTTCGACGGCATGGCGTGCATGCGGCTGCCCGACTACATCGGCGAGATCCCCAGCGACCTCCGGAGTATCCGCGGGATGGTCCAATCGCGGATACAGGTCGGCTTCTCCGGCCAACCAGGCCTGCAGCTGGCCCAGCGTGCAGGCGCCCCAGACTTCGATCCCCCCGACCAAACTGGCCTCGGCCAAGTTGTCGATCGGCACCACAACCCCGGGCCAACCCTGCTTCTGCGCGGCCAGCACCGCGGGTAGCACCCCCTTGATCGGCCGGACCCGGCCGTCGAGCGCAAGCTCACCGAGTAACACCGTCTTTTCCAGGCGCGGCCAGGCTTTCTTGCCGTGTGCGGACAACACAGCTGCCGCCAGCGCGATGTCGTAGACCGACCCCATCTTCGGCAGGGTGGCCGGCGATAGCGCTAGCGTCAGACGAGCCATCGGCCAAGTGAATCCACAGTTGCTGATCGCTGCCCGAACCCGGTCTCGCGACTCCTTCAGCGCAGCATCGGCCAGCCCCACCAGATGGACCCCGGGGAGCCCGGAAGTGATGTCAGCCTCGATCTCGACGATCTCGCCTTCCACACCGCGCACCGCTACCGAGAACGCCCTGCCCAGCGCCATCAGGCCGCGTCCTGAATGTGGGTAATCTCGGGCGTGGGGCGGCGACCGATCCGGATCGCGACAACATCGATGCGCACCGACGCCCAGCTGCCGTGCTGCTGTGCCAGCCACAGCCCGGCAAGCCGACGCAGACGGCGCACCTTGATCGGAGTCACCGCCTGCTCCGCACCGCCGAACTGCTCCCCCGTCCGCGTTTTCACCTCCACGAACACCACCGTGCCCGCGATGTCGTCCGCAGCGATGACATCCAATTCCCCGTAGCGGCACCGCCAGTTTCGCGCGATTACCCGCAGCCCGAGCTGAATCAGATAGTCAACGGCGAGCTGCTCACCCCTGGCCCCGATCGCAGCGCGGCTCTCTTTTCTCGTCATGCGGGTCAGCCTGTTCGCGGGCTACGACAGAGCCGATACGTTCACCCATGACGATCCCCAACCGCGGATTCATCCCCAGGTGCGGCCGAGGTCGCAGGCACCGGGATAGCCTCCGACATCCGAGGGCAGAAAAGTAGCGGTGGCCGAAACGCCACCGACATGCCCCTTCTAGACCCAGAACTCGTTCATCGGCGGGGCGAACTTGTCGTTATTGGTCAGCGTCGGAAGCCCGAGCGAGTCCTCGATCATGCGCAGCAAGCTGTAATGGTTGTAATAATCGGTGGCGATGAAATGGCCTTCTCTCATCTCACCGGGATTATCACCGGGCAAGCCCACGGCCCCCGGCGACGGGATGACCACCGTCACAATGTGGTTGCCCTGATCTCCGAAGCCCAGCGACAGGTTGTCGTTGTCCTCGTCAAAGGTGACTACCAGAGCGGACTTTTTTGCTGGGTCAGCCCAAACCTCCGAATCCAAGATCACCGACACCGTCTCGGTCAAGAACTCGTCAAGTGCGGGGACGTTGTACTGGTGGGTAGGAGCGAACTGGCTGACAAGAAACTTCAATACGTCGCCGATGGAATCGATCGGGCCTTCCCCGTTGAAGCTCTCGTTGGCGGCGAACCACACATAATTCGGTGTGGTCTCCGATGACGAGACATCGATCGTCATCTGATCCAGCGGGAACAGGTGCTGCTCGGCGTAGGCCTGATTGGTGCCGATTCCCTCGAACGCCACGAAGGGCAGCTGATCGACCGAGTAGTCACCTGAAGCCTCCAGGGGCTGCCCGGGCGGCTGGCTCTGCGCGTAACCGCGCCAGGTCAGGCCCGCAGCGTCGATGTTGTCGGTCAGGATTGTTCCGTGGTCGAAGATGCAGGGTTTATCGCATTCGTAGGTCAACCCGTAGTCGGTACCGCCCACGATCGGGTAGTAGTTGGGCAGGCTGGGGTGGGTCAGGCCGAAGAAGTTGTCGGCGGACCCGTAGGCGTTGACCAAGCTGTTCAGGAACGGCGCGTTGGGGCTGCCGATAATGTCGGTGTAACCCTTGTTCTCCATGTAGACCATGAACACATGGTCTAGTTCGCCCACAGTCGACACCGGCGGCGTAGCCGGCCCGGGGGCCGGCAGGTCGGCGCTGATGCTGAACGAGATGTTGTCGGCGAAGGCCGAGTTGTAGTCGACGTTGATTCCCAGCGGGAATATGTTGACCTGATCGAGAATGACGTCCACCTGTGCATACCGGGTCCCCGTCGGAACCGATCCGGAGGTCTGACGTTCCAATAACTTGGTGCCGAAGAAGCGGTCCAGAACCCCAACCGACCCGATGCTCGCGGTGTCAAGGTAGGTCTTGTTGACATCCAAGAAGTCGACCTTGACCGAGGCATTGGACAAGTTGGCCAGCCAACCGCCCAGCCAACCGCTGAGGTTATAGGTGACATCACCGGTATCGATGTCGGCCGCAGCAGCGCTGAGGTCAACAGTCTGGGTCAGTTGAGAGTCGGCCACATTCCCACCGCCGAACATCTGCACGCCGCCGTCTGGCGGCCCGTTGTGCGCCTTCGGGTAGCCCATGAATGACGGCAGTTCCGGCATCGGGAAGGTCAGGCCGATGGGCCAGGAGTTACGTAGTGCCCCGTACTCGATTGTCGTCGGCGTACCCACTACCGTCCAGCCTGGGATGGAGACCGAGCTATTGCCCGACAGCGACGAGTCTCCCTCCTCGGCTCCCGGGTTGACCAACAGGTTAGGGCTGTCGGCAGCGACCGCCTGAGCAGCTGCCTGCTGGGCAGCCTCATATGGGGCAAGGAATGCCTGATCAATCTCGCGACGCACCCAGGCCACCACTGCTAGCGCCCACGGCAACTCAGTCGAATCCGCCGTATTCCCCGAGGCGGCCAGCACCCAATCCAACACATCGACCACCACCTGCGCGGTCCCTCGGACCACGCCGGAGACCACGTCCTGCAGGGTCGACACCGGCGCCGGAGGGTTCGCATCGGCGGGCGACACCGTGGTCAGCGCCGAGGCCGGTTCAACCGAGGAAGGCGCCGTAGGCTGCCCATCAGACTCGGCGGAAGCTTCGGCCGCGCCAGGCGCAACCTGATCGCTGTCATCGGCGGCGCCCGACTCCGCCAAGACGCGCTTAATCCGCTCAGTGAGCGCCTCAGCAGATTCGCTCGCGGCCCCACCGCCAGCCGAATCCCCGCCCACCTCTTCGATGACCGACGCTTCATCTGGTGTCGTCACCACAGCTGCGGGCTCTACTGCCGGCGAAGCGCCGTCATCCCCGGCTACCGCATCAGTATCCACGTCACCGGCTACCGCATCAGCGTCCACATCACCGGCTACCGCATCAGCGTCCACATCACCGGCTACCGCATCAGCGTCCACATCACCGGCTACCGCATCAGCGTCCACATCACCGGCTACCGCATCAGCGTCCTCATCACCCACGACTGAGTCGGTGTCCTCATCACCGGCTACCGGATCAGCGTCCTCATCACCGGCGTCCGCCTCCTCGGTGTCATCTTCACCATCGGCATCGGCATCGGCATCGGCATCGGCGACGGCATCGGCGACACCCTGGCTGCCTTCACTATCTTCATCGACTGAGTCCGATGGATCCGACGATGCCGGGTCTGAAACCGACGAGTCGGTGTCTGACGAACCGTCAGATGACGTCGCTGCACCACTCGGGGTCGACGTGGTCGACGACGAATCCCCGGAAACTGAACTGGTATCCGAAGACGGCTGGCCGTAGGCGATGCCCGGCGCGCTCGTCACCGCGACCCCCACACCCAATGCAACCGCCAGTGCACCAATACGGCCGATGCTCCTCGCATAACCCATGACAGCGTCCTTTCGTTTCGTTCAGTCGCGTCGTAATGCCGGCGTGGATATCAGGCGCGGTGACCAGTACGCGTGGTGATGCTTAGCCCCACCCGTGACGACAGCCCCATCCACGACGACAGCCCCACCCATGACGACGAGGCACCGCGCATCGGTGACCCACGGAGTTGTCGCGACACCCTCGGCCCCCACGTTGAGGGGCCTGTGGCGCCGTCGCCTGCCGGTGCGTTGCTGCCGCATGAACCTTTGTCGCATCCCACCTAGATTTCCTGTGAGGAAACGTACGCCATGTGTGGTGTCTTAACTGGTAAATCCGGAAGTGTGCCGCTGCCCGTGCCACGCATAGCGCCCAGCCCGGCCGATAGCTCGGACCACTCGGCGGACTAAGGCCGACAGGATGAGTCGCCGGGCGGGCCCCAGGCTCCCGGGGTGTTTACCGCAGAGACCGGTAGCCCACAACCATGCGCTGCACCGAACTCAGGAACACCATGGCGGCCCACACCAGCGCAATCTTCCAGGCCAGCGCGGAAAAGATCAGCCACAAACTGTGCACCACAATGGTTTCTGTTCCCTCGGCCAGGCCGCCGAGGAACGACAATGACCGGCCGTCGTCAAGTCCGCGATCCGATCGCTCCGCGATGGATGAGAACGCCAGGAACGCCGCTCCGTTGACGTAGTAGGCCAAAAGCACCAGCAGAAATGGCCACCACGGTGCGCCGTACGCCGTGGCAGCGCCGACAGCGACGCCGAACACAGTGCTGCCGTAGACGACGAAATCGGCCGTGATGTCAAAGAATCCGCCCGCCCCCGCGTCGGACGGGGCTGGATCGCGAGACCGCTGCAGGCGCGCGAGTGGCCCATCGAGTCCATCAAGCAGGCGCGAGGTCAGCCACAGCGCTAAGGACAGCCACCACAATGTGAAGGCAGCCGCAGCC
>JAHZKD010000466.1 GCA_022600605.1 Actinomycetes bacterium | reverse complement strand
TGCGCGACACCAGCCCGGTGTACTTCGAGCGGTACATGATCGACAAGGGCAACCGGCCGCCCGACGTCCAACAGGGCGCCGTCGACCGGATCCACTGGTTTTTCTCGCTGGACCCCGCAGGCAGGCGTGCGTACTCGGAAGAGATCGCCACCAACATCTACGGAGAGCCGATGGCCCAGCGGTGGGGCCACTGGGCGAAGGTGTTCTTCAACAACAAGGGTGTGGTCGCCCACGCCACCGAAGCTTGCATGAACTACCCCAGGGGAGACATGTCGGTGTGGAACTGGTAGTCCGGTCTTCGTGTAGTCCGGTCTAAGTGCCCCCGGCATGATTCGAACATGCGACACCGGCTTTAGGAGAGCCTGCAAGCTCGCCTAGTCGTAGCCCCGAAAGATGTTCTGAACTGGTGATTTGGCGCCATTCGGAACCACTCGAAACCACGGCGTGTCGCGGATACACCGACCAAGCACCGACCACAGATCAGCGTTCGCTTCCGGGTAATTAAAGAGCGAAGCCCCCGGCTGCAACCAGGGGCTTCATCACGGAGGCGAATATGGAAACCACCGATCTTGCGCGCGTGGCGATTCTATCGCGAGCGCTCAATAACAGCACCGTTCCGATGATTGAGGGCGGTATCCGATGAGCGAGTTGCCAGCCGGTTGGTCGATCGATGTGAAGGAAACCCGGATTATCTTCCGTGTTTCCGGTCGGCCTGATGATGAGTTTCATCTCAGTACAGAGGAAGCGCGCGGGGTCGAAAAGCAACTGTGGCTTGCCCACCTAATCGCTCATCGACGGGAACTAGCTGAAACGGACCCGGATTCCCTAGCGACGACCACGGCGCCGCCGGAGTTCTTCGACGATTTACTCGCCGCACTCGACGTTCGAGAGGCGCATCGCCGATCGGGCTTGGCTGCCGCAAGTGATGCTTGGCATGGATGGCGCGACTTTGATGAGGTAGGTCAGGGGCCGGAACCTGACGTACCGTCATACGAAATTCGTGATCTGCGCGATTCGGCTGAGCGGGCATCGATTGAAGCTTGGCTGCCGGTGTGGCAGTGGCCGGTTGTGCGCGCTGTTCATCTTGGCGATAGTTGGCTGGTATGGGTCGGTGCCGAGGTTCGCACGACCGCTGGCGTCCCCGAACGGGACCACTATGACCTTGGAGCGATCAACTCAGATGAGGCACGCGCCTGGGTGAGACTGCTGGCTTCGCTTTACGTGAAGGCGGCGGGAAGATGAGCGCGGGGACTGCTCTGCTCGCCGATGACTCGAATGGCGGGCCGGCGGCCCGGAGCGCCCCCGGCGCGGAGGGGCAGAGGCCCGACGCCGCGAGCGTAGCGAGCGCTCTTGGTAGTACTCAGAGTTATTGCTTCACACGGCCGATTGATAACGATAGGGAAGGGTTGGAATCTGTAGAGCGCCGGCGGACGCGCTGGGCAGCGCGAGCCGTGCTGTGGTCGGCATCGTCGCTCAAGTCGGTTCGCTGCTGCGGTCGTGTGCTGCATAACGACCGCGTGGGGGATCCTGACGATGGTCAAGGAGTGGTTGTCCGGCTTCGAGGCAGCGGCGGTCGGGCCATCGCTAGCTACGGCGGGTTGGTGACATGCGGTTCAGTATGGTCCTGTCCGCGTTGTTCCGCGGTGGTCGCACACACTCGGGCTGCTGAAATCGCAGCCGCAGTCCGGGAGTGCCAGCGCCGCGGCGGCAGTGTCTACTTGATGACTCTGACGATGCGCCACACTGCGGCCGACAAGCTCCACGACTTGTGGGATGGGCTCAGCGGTGGGTGGCGATCAGCTTTCGGTAGTCGCTCCTGGACTGGTCAGCGTGCACGGACAGTTGAACGGCGTGGTCGTCTCGTCGATCTCCCGGCCGTGATAGGCGACGCTGAACTCTTTGATATCGCGGGTCTGACGCGGGTCGTGGAGGCGACGTACGGAGCTCCGGCGAGTGGCGGGCATGGGTGGCATCTCCACGTCCATGCCCTTGTATTTGCGTGTTCCTCGCTTGAGTCGGGCCTTGCCGATCGCCTTCCCTCCGGTTTGGTCGGTGCCAGGGTGGATTCGCGGTGGCTTGGGCGGAATGTCTTTGCCGCTCGTGTTCATGACCGGTGGTCTGCTGGGCTAAAAAAGGGGGGGTACGAGTTGCCGGGCTCGGTAGCCGTAGATATCCGCGAGTTGTCCGACGATGGTTCCGACTACGTGGGGCGCTACTTGTCCAAGGCCACATACGACGCCGCCACCAAGATTGGAATGGAGGTCGGCGGTGGAACCCTTTCGAAGGATGCTCAGGTCACGCGTAACCGAACTCCCTTCGAAGTCCTAGCTGGCCTGGCCGATTCCCTGGATGCAAGGGGGTTCGGAATACGAACACCACGCCGCTGGTCAGTAACGCCAGCAGGAGATGGGGATTGGGCGGTGCTCGACCACGACACAGGTGAAGTTACTGCAGTTACGCCGCCCGGTGAATGGCGGATCTGGCATGAATGGGAGCAAGCATCGAAAGGCCGTCGCCAGATCTTTTGGTCCCGGCGTCGCCAGAGGCCGGTCTCTGATCGTGAGGAACTCTGGAATGAGTTATTGGCAACCCGTGGAGCAAGTGCCGAAGAATCGGACGAAGCGCTCTCAGATCGAGAAGACGGTGGTGAAGTGCTGGGTGAGATTCCGCGGGACGACTGGTACAGGATCATGGCGTGGAAGCCGGAGTTGATCGTCCTCGCGCTCGAGGCGGCCGAAACCGGCGGGGTCGATGCCCTGTCGGACGCCTTGGCAGTGGCGGGTGTCACTTTCGTCAGCAGACCGCCGCCACTGAGTCATTGCACGGAGTAGTCCGTACTAAGGCAGTCGTTTTACTTCATCGACTAGAGCCTGATAGGGGCGGATTCGTCCCTGCGCGACCATCCGCTCCAACATTTGACCGCGTCGCAATCTGGGGCACGGGCGGAATCACGGCGGTCGCAGCACCGAGGCCAATCTCGCCGCATGTTCGGGTAACGATCGATGCACGGACCTCAGGCAATGCGACCTCCTGACTGATGTGTTTCCCGCTGCTGCGACCCTGCTTTTTCACGGTCATTACCACGTGAAGTACAGCGCGCATCGGGGTGCGACGAGGATTTTTTGGGCTCGCCGACGACTGTAGTCCTTTGGGCGACAACATCACCGTGCTGGACGCGACCTCCCCTGAGGGGCCGCGGGAGTTCTCGGTGGAGTGACCGCGTCGCCAGGGCGCGCTCTCCTGAGCTGGGTTGAGCTTGCCGTTGGAGGGTGTTGAGAGCCTCTCTGGATGACGATGGACCCGGGGGTGTTCGTCAGCGGGGTTGCCGATGAGTTTTCTGATTGGTTCGGTTCGTCTGCACCGCCACCACGCCGACGACGGCGTACCCCGAGATGTCCGGGCCAGGGCGACGCTCGGTGCTCGTCGCGGCGACGGTTCGCCCGGTCGTCGGCACCGACGGTGACGGCGACGGCCAAAGGCGTTCCTTCCAACACCAATTGACCCCTCCCATGGCAGCGTGGTGCCAGGTAAGACTGAACAACCATGAGCGGAGTCGGTTGCTGTGATCGTGGTCTTGTCCGCCGCAGACGCCCAGAGGCGTCTGACTTCGGGCACGATGGCGTGCCCGAAGTGCGGCGGGGTCCTGGCCAAATGGGGACACGGCCGCATCCGCACCGTGCGCGGGCCCGCGACCAGCACCGCGACCGTGCAGCCCGCCAGAGCCCGCTGCACCGCATGCACCAAGACGCAGGTGCTGCTGCCCACAGAGCTTCAAGTTCGCCGCGCCGACACCACCGAGGTAATCGGAAACGCATTGATACACAAGGGGAATGGTCTGGGTTTCCGGCGTATCGCCACCCGGATCGGCCGGCCTGAATCGACCGTGCGCCGGTGGTTGCGCCGCGTCCCACCCGATCACCTGCACTGGCTGACCACCCAAGCCAACCAGCGGCTCATCGCGATCGCGGTCGAGGTGTTCAGCAGCATCAAGTATTGCGGGAATCCGCTGCGACACGCACTGACCGTGCTAGCCGCGACAGCGTTTCACGACAAGCAACGATTCGGGTTCCCCGACCCGCCATGGGCACTGATCGGGATGTACACCCGCGGTCGACTCCTCTGCCCACCCCGCAGCCCCTGACATCAGCGGCCCACGAGGCCTGCGCCTGCCCCCAGCACGCCGTCACCGTGCCGATCACACCGTCACCGTGCCGAGCACGCCGTCACCACGCCAACGACGAACCCCCATCCGCCCGAAATCCATCCCCATTCACAGTGACGCCTTCGTCTGCATTCTCAGTGACGGGCAACATGGAGGGCCGGGGTGGCGGGCTGTGTGGCTGATGAGCAATGCGCGCTCGGGTTTTGGGGTGGCCGGTGGCCAGGCAACTGGGCGGTGTCGGTGACTCGGCTGTGCCCGCGTTGGGACCGGAAAGTGGTTGGACTGGGCGCCGGGATTCGTGTCAATCTGTTTTGGTGGACAAGGAGGATGAAGCGCAACCGGAGCTCTATGTGGTGGATTTTTCCCAGACTCCCGGTGCGGCTGAATGGCGCGAGAAACGCGATCGTGACCACCAAGAGAACCGGCGCCGATATCACCAGCTCCTGGCCGCCGAACTTGATGTCTACGGTGCGACTAATCCAGCCGAGATCGCGGATGTAGTTCTTGAGGCGCTTTTCACGTGGCGTTATGTCGACTCCGGCGATGAGTGCATGTGCGGATGTCATCCGACGCTGCCCAGCGGTGATCTCCATGGTCATGGATTTGATTGCAACTGTCGGCTGTCCCCGGCTGAACGTGCGCAGTCACGCCGGGGCCTTGTGGCCCGCTTGCGGGCCTTCCACGAGTCCCAGGAAGGGCAGGAGCTGGCGGCCCGCGATCGGGCCGAGAGGGCTGCTGTGCGGGCATGGGTAGATTCCCAGCGGGGCGTGGTTGTTCATGAGTTCGGTGGTGAGTGTCCCGAGCAGTGGAATGGCGTTGTTGATGGCCGCAGCTTCTACTTCCGGGAACGCCACCAGGAGTGGAGGATTGAACTTGATCTGCGGCCCAGCGGCAGGGTGGCGCAAGTGCTCCGCGGTACCGATGACGAAGGCAAGGTAGTCACCGAGGCCAGTGGGATCGATGTAGGCGATATCATCGCCACCGGATCGGTCGAGGCCGCCGAATACGGGGAGACCCTCGTGGAGCGCGGGCAATTCATCGTCGACACGATCCGCGTCCACGTCGCTCGCGAAGCGTGCGAACATCACAGTGCCGAGGAGATTGGGTTACTCGAAGAACGTCTCCGAAGGCCGGCGCTGTGGTGTCCCTCATGCGGCACTCGACTACCAACTAGCCGGTGATGTGCAGTGCCGGGGCGAAACAGTCAGGGCACGGCCGGTGGCGGTGAGCGTTTACAGGTGCATCTGACCTCTGAGGAGGCGGGCTGATTTGTCGCGGGGCGGCGATGCTCTTGACGGCTTTGTGATAGAAGAACTGGATCGAAGACATGGTGAACGCGACACGACCGCTAGTCGCAATTGACATTGACGGGGTACTCAATCCCCTCCCCAGTGAGCTTGCCAACGTAGCCCTGCCGGCCCGCCTGCCGGGTTATGTCGAGCACGAGATCACCTTGCCCGCTGGACAGCGGCATCTGCCGTACTTGCGGGGTCACGGAACCGAGACCGTCCACGGGCGTGTGCTGGTCAACAATGTGCACGCACGATGGATCAGGTCTCTGCTCGACCGGGGCGTGGAAGTCGGTTGGGCGACAACGTGGGAGCACTTCGCCAACGAGGTGTTCGGCCCGCTGCTGGGCCTGCCGCAGCTTCCCTTGGCCGTCGAGTACCACGCCGATGTCGAGAACGGCCATCACTACGAGCGGATGCACAGCCTGGGTGCTTTCGAGTGGAAAAGCAGCGCCCTGTGGAGCAAGTACCAGGGTCGGGCACTTGTGTGGATTGACGACCACGCATTGGGCTTTGCCCAGCGCGACATGCAGAATAATCCAATAGATCGCGGCGCACCGGCATTGTCGGTTAGATGTGATGCCAAGGTTGGACTTACGCGAGACGAGATGCAGCAGGTCGATGACTGGCTCGAGCGCCTCGACACGGTTTGCTAAACGTCATTATCAGCTGGCCACGGCCCGTCGAGATCGGCAAGATCTTGTTGGCTTAGCCTGGCCTTGATCGGAGTGCGTTTGACCAAGGCGTCCAGGATGTTCCAGGTGGGCTCTAGCTTATGGGTGTTCATCTCGGCTCTTGCTCCACGGTGTGGCACGGTACTGCAACAAGCTAGGCGATGTTAGCGATCGCGAACATCGCGAGTCGGCGCAAATCGGCTTGGAATGTGTCGGTACACGGGTCGATACTTGTGGCGATGGCGAGAACGTTGAGTGAGCACGAGCCGAGAGCTCAGATTGCAGAAGTACCGAAATCCCTTGCAGCGCTGCCGGACCTTCGTCAGCGATCGTGGATGTGGAGAGGGATGCTCTATCTTACGCGCGAGGAAATTGACGCGAAGGTCACGAGGTTGGCGCGAGCGACGCCCCAGTGTGGACGCGGACGCGATGGTGGCTGGGTGAACAAACGGTTTCAGGGGTGGGGGACGCCTATTGCGCGACTAGGTAGTGACGGTCTCTATCATTTGTGTTCGGATCGAGGCATTTGGTGCGCTACCAAGAGAGGGAGGCCGCTGCGGTGTGAGGATGAAATCGCGCATTGGCTCGATTCCTACCTGCCCGCTCCTCCATGGTGGGGCGACGGGCGTCAGTCTAACTGGCGGTTCGAGCTAACTGACGAGTCGTTGCTGCCCCATGAAGTGCCGTACAAGGCGCGCTGCCCGTGTTCACCTCGAACAGACGCATGGGCGCCGTTCGTCCGTCTGAACGAGCCGATGGGCCGACTGCGTCTGCGGCTCAACGCGAAGTTTGGCGCGTCATGCCAAGTGTGCGGCTTGTCCCCGGCGGTCATGGTCGACCATTGCCATTTCAGCGGGCTTGTCCGAGGCGTTCTTTGCCATGACTGCAATTCCCAGGTAGATCGATGCGCTCACTTGAGTGGCTGCAGCTATGCCGACTATCTCAGCGACCCTCCGGCCTTCGGTATGGGCATTCGTTATCCGAATAAGGTGACGTACACCAGATTCGACTTCGAAAGGGCGGCGGCGCTTGGAGTTTCTAACAAAGCGACTACACCGCCAGCGCCGCAATGGATTTGGGATCCGCCGCGGCGAAGAACGTCGGAATGACGTGTGGGTCAGACGAGGATGATGCTGCCGGATTGTCTGTCTTGGGGCCATTTGACGGACGCCTCGGAAGTCGCGGATTTAGCCCGGTGTTCCGGCGAATGCACGTTGACTTGCGAGATGGCCAAGCGCGGCTGGCTCCCTGGGCATACGGCTAGGGAGCCAGGGATCCCCACGTGTAGTCAAGGCGTTGTTGAAAGGGGCAGATCGATGAGTTAACCGTTTAGGCGCTAGAGGCACGGTGGAGATTTGGTGTATAGAAGTGGTGCTCGATCACTAGCTCTCGCATCAGGAGCGCCGCAATAGGCTTACTCAGGCAAGCTCTCGCGCTCGGCCTTGTCGAGTGCACGTCGCACTTGGTCCGGCGTGCGCTTCACGGCTTGGGCGATTGCCGTTCGGCTGATACGACCGGAGTGGGCTAGAAGCATCATGCGCGATTGGATGGTCTGGAGAAATTGGACGTGGCGGGAGACCGCACTCATTTGTCTTAGAAGTTGCTCGTCCGGGTCGGACGCGGCCAGCGCCATCGCTCTGTTGAGGTCCGAGTCGTACAACTCCAATTCATCGCCGAGCATGCCAAGAGCGTGCATGATCAAAGATTCACGCTCACGACGAGTGAGGCGGTCCGGGTTGGCCATGAGCATCGGATCGAGACTGGGCAACGGGTGCTCATCTTCTGCCGACTTGAGCTGTACCCAGCGTCGCAGCGTTGTGGTGCTGACGCTGAACTCGCGTGCGACTTGTTTGTAGGCAGCTGCCTCGCTCGGCGCGCCCACGTGCACTTCGTGGTAGCGGTTGGTGGCACGTTCCCGCACTTCGGGGGGGTGCGATCGTGGGTCCACGCTATGAAGTTTAGCCAGGCCGCGGGGGTGTGGCACGAATCTGTCAGTGCGTACCGCCATAATGCGTGATGTACCGTTATAGTGTGTTACGACATGCAAACTAGAGATATCGACCTGGAGGGATTTGAGATGAGCGAACTCTCGACGTACCGGCAGAAGATTGATCCGGCCACGGTGCTGGGTATTGGACCGGCGGCACCGCCAAAGAGCGCCCCGAATACAAGGACGGTGCAAAGACTGGCGCGAGTCTCACTCGTAACGGTTCTGCTGTGCACCGATTGTCCGGTTTCGCGGTGTCAGTCAATGGTGTCGGGCTCGATGGTGTGACTGTCGAGACTTCCACTCCGTTGCCGGAGGTCCCCGCCGGAACGATCTTCAAAGCGGATGGGGAGGTAGAGCTGACGATCCGCGCGGACGCCCGCGCTGGGTTTGGCGCTGGCGCTACTCCTCGGGGTGTGCTGTCTTTTGGAATCTACATACAGAACCTACTGGCGGCCGGAAACGCTGCTGACCTTCTACGAAGTGCTCCGCAGCCACGTCGCGGTGCTGAGGGCTGAGGCGAAGGGGCATGGAATGGTTGTTGCTGGTCGTTGTTGGCCTTGTGATCACGCGGGTAGCTGAGTCAGCCAAACTTCATCATCACTTCGGCGAACTAGCCAGGGCGGTAATGGTATTGACTTCACGCAAAGGTTCCCGACGGGTGTTTGCGGCGTGCGGTCTCCGGGGTCGCGGACCGAAGGTTATTGGTGTGGTGCCCACGCCCAAAGGCGCTACGGCATACATCGTGCCGACACTGGGCCAGTCGCTGCGGCAGTGGCAGTCCGCGGCGGACCCGTTGGGCCTGGCCCTGGGCGTTCCCAGTTTGGCTATCTCCGGGGGTTCATCTGGGTTGATCGCTGTCGGCTTGAACGTGCGGGATCCACTGTCAACTCTGTTGCCGATGAATGTTGTACCGTCTTCGCCGAACTGGGATTTGTGGGTTGGCGTCGACGAGGCGGGCCATAGGGCTGGCCTGAGTACGGCGAACGCATCCGCTGTCGTCGTTGGGGGTATACCTGGTTCTGGGAAGAGTCAGGCAGTCCTCGGTCTGTTTGGCCAATGGGGGCGTAGGGCTGACGTTGCTTTCGCGGTTCTAGACGGCAAAGGCGGAGGCGACTGGGAAATTCTCCGGGCCAGGTCGTGGGCCTTCGAAGCCGATGTTGTCGGTGTGGCTGGTCTTACTCAGGCAAGGGATTTGCTGCTTGACGTTCACAGCGTCATGCAGATGCGACTAAAGATGTTGCGGCAGGTAACCGGCGTCGCAAACTTTTGGACTGCGTTTCCCCAGCAATCACATCCAGACATACCGCTGGTCGTCCTGGTCATCGACGAATGTCAGAGCGTGTTTGATGGCAGACTCCACGTCGACAAAGAGGCGCGTCGTTTGTGTGGTGAGTGCGCCAATCTGGTCGAAGACCTGGTTAAGCGCGGACGATCGGCGGGGGTCCTGACGGTTCTGGCGACCCAGAAACCAACTGCCGAATCGATTCCAACGGGCATTCGTGACAACGCGGGGTTGCGACTCGCATTCGGCGTGAAATCGAGAGCTGCCGCAGAGGCCGTCCTTGGCGACGAGTGGAGTTCGGACTCGGGTCTCAGTCCAGTCGGCGCACCGGTGGGAGTAGCAATCGTCGGCACGGGAGTGGCGCCGCTGCAACGGGTCCGCACGCCGCTGTATACCTCAGCCGCCATCTCGGATGCCTATCCGCAGACACTCGCGGCCGCCCGACCTCCGGATCTCTCTGAGACATACACGGCACGAGCACAATTCGGAGAAAAGTGACATGCCCAGGTGGATCGGACGACTCCTTTACGGCGGCCGCCCTGACCGACTTGACTGGTGGCAGAAGGGCACAATTTGGGCTGTCCTAGTCGTGATCGTCGTGGGCGGAGGGTCCATTGGAGAGTCGGGTTATATCGAAGAACCGGGCGGGAGCCAAGAGCCGGACACCATAGCTCCGATCCGTCAAGACCCGCCCCCGCCGAGTGAGTGGTCGTTCCCGTCGATCGCTCCGCCTGCGTGGCCTGATATGGGGGGCGGCGACGCGTTAGCAGACACCGGAGGAGCGGGTTCGTCTGGTGGTGCTCGGCCGCCAAGTCAACGGCCAGGGTCGCCGCTGAGACCGGCGGTGCAGGCGAACTTTGGTAGTCACTCTGGTTGGACGGATCAGACGCAGTTGGTCCCGCGATCGGGGAGAGAGTGATGTGCACTGGCCATGTGTGCTGTGCCGTAACGACCCGGATTGCTCAGGCACAAGCCACGACAGTGGCGCGTGAGCCTCTTTGTTTAGCAGCTTTATTGGAAGGACGGCAGTGATGGTCAAGCATATCGACAGCAGTCGGAACCGGAGTGAACTGCTCACCATTCAGCAGGTGGCCAAACGACTGACTGTCAGTATCGGGTGCATCCGGGCATGGCGTGTGCGGGGTGAGGGGCCACCTGCGATCCGGGTGGGTACGGCTCTGCGGTGGGATTCTTCCGAGCTTGACGACTGGGTTGATTCGCGACGCGAGTCCCGTTTGCAGTCAACATGATTGAGGCGAGAATAGGCCCCAAAGGTATCCGCGTCTACCGTGCTCGCGTCTACTACCGCGGGCGCTATGTCGCCTCCCGAACGTTCCCCCGCAAGCGCGATGCGCAGGAGTGGGAACGCAAACAGGTCGAGACGTTGAAGACTGGCGCGTGGGCCGACCCGAAGGCGGGGGAGAAGCCGGTGCGTGAGTGGTGCGGGATCTGGCTCTCGGCTCAACCCGCCAGGGCGTGGGCTACGGAGCGGAAGATTCGTGGTGTCGTGGGAAAGCAGATCGCCGGAACATTCGGCCGCCGGCCGTTGGTGTCTGTCCGTCCCTCCGAGGTTCAGGCGTGGGCAGCAGATATCTCGCGAAAGCAGTCGCCGGCGACAGCTCGCCACTCGCTCGGTGTACTGCGCCGAGTTTTCGATCACGCGTTGCGCGATGGCGCTATCCACCGCAATCCTGCAGTCGGTATCCGTCTGCCGAAGGTCCAGGGCAATGACCCGCGCCCGCTGACGCATGACGAGCTGTGGCGGTTGGCCGATCAGCTTTCGGAGCCGAGGGATCGTCTCCTCGTCCTCGTTGCAGGATATTGCGGTCTGCGCTGGGGAGAGCTGGCGGCGCTGCGATGGACGGATGTGGATCTCGTCAGGAAGACGCTTCGGGTGGCCCGGGCCTACTCGGAGGAAGCGCCCCTCGGTGAACTGTCGCCGGTGAAGGACCATCAGGCGCGGACGGTGCCCATTCCCGCGATCGTGTCGGAGGAACTCGCCAGCTTCAGAGCAGACCCGAAACCAGATGGCCTCGTCTTGCCCTCTGCGACTGGAACCCCACTCCGCAATCGCAATTTCCGCCGCGACATCTTCGACGACGCCGTCGATTCGCTGGACCTCGACATCACGCCACATAACCTTCGTGACACTGCGGCATCGCTGGCTATTCAGGCCGGAGCCTCAGTGGTCGCCGTCGCTCGCCTGCTTGGGCATGAATCCGCCGCAACAACACTGAACCACTACGCCGGACTCTTCCCGAGCGACCTTGACGATGTCGCTCAACGGCTCGACGCCGCAGCTCGAAAGACCATTGGGAAACAGTCGGCACCATCCGGTACCACAGAAGCACCGACCGTACACCGACCAGAGAGGAGCTCAGAGGAGTAGGGCAATGCCCGGAAAGCTCGCTGAACTGCAATGATCGTGGTGCCCCCGGCATGATTCGAACATGCGACACCGGCTTTAGGAGAGCCGTGCTCTATCCCCTGAGCTACGGGGGCGTAGCCGGTGGGAGCTTACCCGGTCGAAGGATTCTCGGCACAGC
>JAHZKD010000465.1 GCA_022600605.1 Actinomycetes bacterium | reverse complement strand
TGGGAGGCTGCGGTCCTCGTGCGATCGGATGGACGCCCTCGAGGCGCTGTTTCCTGCCGTGACTGCCTCCGGCATACCAAAAGACGCCGGCGTCGACGCGATCTTGCGGCTCGACCAAACGCCGCGGGGTCTGTATTCGGGTGCGGTGGCGACGTTTTCGGCGGATGGGGGTCTCGACGCCGCGCTGGTGCTGCGGGCCGCCTACGAAAGCGGCGGCCGGACATGGCTGCGGGCCGGTGCCGGAGTGATAGCGAGTTCGACTGCCGAGAGAGAGTTCGAGGAGACCTGCGAGAAGCTCGCCAGCCTGGCGCCCTACTTGGTGGCCCGCTGAGTCTGGTCGACGATCTGTGCGACGATCGCTTGCTTGTCGATCTTGCCGACCGCGGTTGTCGGGAGCCTGGGCATCGCCACCACCAGGTCTGGCCGTGAGTGCGCCGCCACTCCCCGGCTGTCCAGGTGCGCATTGACCTCGGAAATCTCCACGGGGTTGCTCTTGAAAACAACTGCAGCACATATTTTTTCGCCCAGGTAGTCATCGGGGATGGGGACGACGGCCACGGCCCACGCCGCAGGATGGGTCAGCAGATGCGCCTCGAGTTCAGGCGCCGAGACGGTTTCGCCCGCGCGGTGGATGACGTCCTTGACCCGCCCGGTCACCTCGACGTAGCCGCCAGCGAGTTGGCGGACACGGTCACCGGTGCGGTAGAAGCCTTGCGGGGAGAACGCGCGCGCATTGTCGCGCTCGGCCCTGAAGTAGCCGTTGAGTGTGTACGGCCCGCGCACCAGAAGTTCCCCCTCTTCGCCGGGGGTGACGTCGTGCTCGGAGTCATTGACGACGCGGACCTCGTCGGCCTCCGACAGCGGTCGGCCCTGTGTGTTGCAGACCAGGTCCGGCGGGTCGTCCAGCCGGGTGTAGCACAGCAGACCCTCGGCCATGCCGAAGACCTGTTGCAAACCCGGTGTGAGGGTGGCCCGGATGTGCTGGGCGTCCTCGGGGCTGAGCTTGGCGCCGCCAACCTGGAGAAGGCGCAAGGTCTTTGGACGTTGCGGCTCCCATTCACATGCCTGCGCCCACAGCCGGGCCAACGCGGGCACCAGGGCGGTCACGGTGACCCGGCGCTCGGTGATGGCGCCGAAGGCAGCCTCGGGGCTGGGATCGGAGCCGAAAACGACGGTCGCGCCCACGGACATTGCGCCGAGCAGTCCGGGACAAGCCAGCGGGAAGTTGTGACCGGCCGGCAGCGAGACCAGGTAAACGTCGTCGGGGGTGAGTCGGCACAGCCGGGCGCTAGCGCTGATGTTGTAGACGTAGTCGTCGTGGGTGCGCGGGATGAGTTTCGGTGCGCCCGTGGTGCCGCCCGAGACCAACAGCAACGCCGGCTCGCCGGTCTCGCAGGCCCGCTCGGGTACACGGCCTGTGGCCGCGCAAATCTGGCTCCAGGGGGTATAGGGGCCTGGATCACCGTCGACGAGCAGATGGCGCAGCCTGCGATGGCGTTGTCCCAGCTGGCCGGCCATCGTTCGATAGTCGAAGCCGGCCGCGTTGTCAGCCATGATGACACCGACGGCGTCGGCCACGTCCACGAAGTGTGAGAGCTCAGCGATGCGATGGCCCGGCAGACACATGATCGGAATGGCCCCCAGGCGTAGCAGGCTGAACAGCGCGACCGCGAACGAGCACCGGTTGGGCAGCTGCAACACCATCCGATCGCCCCGTGAGATGCCGAGTGCGATGAGTCCTGCCGCCGCCCTGTCGACGGTTTCGTCAAGCTCGCGGTATGTCAGCGAGGTGTCTTGGTCCAGGACCGCCGTGCGGTTCGGCCACCGTGCTGCCGCGGAGCGCAGGATCGCGGTGTCGAGCGCCAACCCTTCCCAGTACCCAGCCGCTCGGTAAGCCCCCGCGCGCTCGGCTGGAAACGGTACGAACCCTGCCGTAGTCCCGCTCATCTCGCTCCTGAGGGTGGTGTGCATCGTCCCCATGCGATGTAGGGTAGCCTCTGCGAAGTTAGGATAGCCTTTCCAGATTACACGAAGGGGCGTTGTGGGTTCTGCGAGCGATGAACTGCTGTGCGCAGACGTCGCTGAGCTTGTGGCCGAGATGCTGGGCGTGCCCGCCACCGGTTTGGATCAAGACGCCGATCTCATTGCTCAGGGTCTCGATTCGATCCGGATGATGGCGTTGGCGGGACGCTGGCGTCGTCAAGGAATCGACGTCGATTTCGCTGGACTGGCAGCGGCGCCGTCGATTCGGGCCTGGGCCGATCTGCTCGGATCAGCCGACGTTGAGCTGGCGAACCTGCAGCTCGCCGAAAGGTCGACAACTCGCGATGCGCAGCCTTTCCCGCTGGCGCCTATGCAACACGCGTTATGGATCGGGCGTCAGGACAATCAGCTGTTGGGCGGTGTGTCGGCGCATCTCTACGTCGAATTCGACGGCGGCCGTATCGATCCCGCGCGGCTGAGATGGGCGGCGACCAGGCTTGCCGAGCGTCACCCGATGCTTCGGGTGCAGTTTCTGCCAGACGGCACCCAGTGCATTCGCGAATCCGTTGCCTTTCCGGTCACTGTGGAGGATCTTTCCGGGAACGATGGCGCGGGCGTCGAGTCGCGCCTGGCCGCGATCCGGGAGGCGAAATCGCATCAACAACTCGATGATGCGGTTCTGGAGCTCAGCCTGACCCTGCTTCCCGGTGACCGCAGCCGCCTGCACGTAGACCTGGATATGCAGGCTGCCGACGCTATGAGCTACCGGACCCTCCTCGGTGACCTCGCGGCGCTCTACCGCGGGCAGGCACTTCCCGAGCTCCGATACACCTACCGTGACTATCTGGCGAACATCGAGGAGGTTAGGCGGTCAGCGCATGAGCGCGACCGGCACTGGTGGTCCGAACGTATTCCTGAGCTGCCCCAACCGCCCTCGCTTCCGCTGGCCGCGTCCCCTGGTTCCACAGGGACAACCTCCGCGGATGGGCGCGGCACCGATAGGGCCGACATCCGTCGATCAACGAGGCGCTGGTACTGGCTTGATCCCGCCGACCGCGACAGGTTGTTTGACAGTGCTCACCGCAGAGGCCTCACTCCGGCCATGGTGCTGGCAGCATCATTTGCCAATGCGGTAGCGGGGTGGTCGGCCGACCCACATTTTCTGCTCAACGTGCCGTTGTTCGGCAGGGAATCTCTGCACCAGGATGTCCCCAATCTAGTCGGGGATTTCACGACGTCGCTTCTGCTTGACGTGGATCTTGCCAACGCAGACACCGCTGCGCAACGTGCATCTGTGCTGCAGAGGCAAATGCATACTGCCGCCGGCCACGCCGCATACCCGGGGCTGTCGGTGTTGCGCGACCTGAGCCGCCGACGTGACGCCCAGGTGTTGGCGCCGGTGGTCTTCACGAGCGCGCTCGGCCTGGGTGAACTGTTCTCAACCGACGTAACCTCGCAATTCGGCCATCCGGTCTGGATGATCTCGCAGGGCCCTCAGGTGCTGCTCGACGCGCAGGTAACGGAGCTCGAAGGGGGCGTCCTGGTCAACTGGGACGTCCGCGAGCACATGTTTGCCCCAGGGGTCATCGACGCGATGTTCGCTCACCACATCGATGAAGTGAGGCAGTTGGCCGCCGGCGACGCCCGCTGGGACGAGCCGAATACACCGCTAGTGCCGCCCGCCCAGAAACGCGTGCGCGACAAAGTTAATTCCGTATTAGCACAACGTAATCCGGCAACGCTCTACAGCGGGTTTGTTGCCAACGCCGCGCATCAGCCCGACGCACCTGCCGTGCTGAGTTCAGCCGGAGAGTGGACCTACGCCCAGCTGCTGATCCGCGCCCGTTCGGTGGCGGCGGCCTTGCAGGCCCGCGGGATGCAACCTGGCGACACGGTCGGGGTGGTCGGTCCCAAATGTGCTGAACAGATCCCGGCGCTTCTGGGCACCCTGATGGCCGGCGGGGTGTACTTGCCGATCGGTGTAGATCAGCCAGCTCAGCGAGCCCGGCAGATTCTGCAGAGTGGCCAGGTGAGCTATGCATTGATGTGCGGTTCCCAGCGTGATGACTTAGCGGTGCCCACCCTGGCCCTATCGGATGCGATGGTCAGTGGTGTCGAACTCGAATTCGCCAGTGTTGCAACTGACCCAGAGGCGTTAGCCTACGTTCTGTTCACGTCTGGTTCGACGGGAGAGCCCAAGGGCGTCGAAGTTTCACACGCAGCGGCGATGAACACCGTGGAATCTCTCAATGACCAGTTTGGCATCGGAGCGAGCGACCGGTGCCTGGCGCTTTCGGCGCTGGAATGCGACATGTCAGTTCTCGACATCTTCGGAACACTTGCCGCCGGGGGCGCGATTGTTGTCGTCGACGAAGGAGACCGCCGCAATCCCGATCAGTGGGTGCGGTTGGTTGAAACCCACGGTGTCACGGTGCTCAACTTCTTGCCCGGATGGCTTGAGATGCTTGTCGATGTTGCCAGGCCTGGAGAGCTGTCCTCGCTGCGGGTAATTCCGACCGGCGGCGACTGGATATTGCCAGCGCTGGTGCGCCGACTACGCGCTGCGTCGCCCCGATTGCGTATTGCCGGTCTGGGCGGCGCCACCGAGACCGCTGTGCACGGCACGGTCTGTGAGGTCGCCGAGCTTCCCGAACACTGGACTGCGGTGCCCTACGGAGTGCCGTTGCCCAACAACGCATGCCGGGTCGTCAATTCTCAGGGTGCCGACTGCCCTGATTGGGTAGCCGGCGAGTTGTGGATAGGTGGGCGAGGTGTCGCTCGCGGTTACCGCGGCCAAAGCGACCTCACCTCCCAACGATTCGTTCAGTACGACGGCATTACCTGGTATCGCACCGGTGACCTTGCGCGGTACCAATCGGACGGCACGCTGGAGTTCGTCGGCCGCGTCGACAACCGCGTCAAGATCAGTGGTTATCGGGTCGAACTCGGTGACGTGGAGGTGGCGTTACGCCGCGTCCCGGGCGTCGTGGCGGCGGTGGCAGCATGCGTGGCCGCGGGCAACGGTGAGCAGCTCGGCGCGGCAGTAGTTGCCGACAGTGGGCTGACGAGTCCCGATGACCTTCGTTCGGCTGTCGCCCAGCTGGTTCCCGAGCACATGGTGCCACGACGTATCACCCTGGTGGACAAGATTCCCTATACCGCGGGCGGAAAGATCGACCGAGACTCCGTGACAAGGCTTCTCGAACAGCAGATCGTTCCCACGGGCCCTGCCCGCTCGCCGGCCACGCCGCTGGAGCGCGTACTGACAGACATCGTTAACAAGCTTCTGCACAAGCCAGATCTGGGTATCGACGACGATTTCTTCGCCTCCGGAGGAGATTCTGTCTCGGCGACCACCGCGGTCTCCTGGATCAGGACTTGGCTTG
>JAHZKD010000464.1 GCA_022600605.1 Actinomycetes bacterium | reverse complement strand
GATTGCGCGACTTCTTCGGCGCGCACACCTACGGTCGCATCGACGCCGATCCCGCCAAACGGTTCCACACGCTGTGGAGTGGGGACCGCAGTGAAGTCGAGGCGTAACGCCCACCGGGCCTGAGAGGTACAGGTTCACAATGAAATTTCTGCATGGCCACCAGCCGCCTTACGACCTTACGTACAACGACGTCTTCGTCGTGCCGAGCAGAAGCGACGTCGCTTCACGGTTCGACGTCGACCTCTCGACATCCGACGGCACGGCCACGACAATCCCGGTCGTCGTCGCAAACATGACCGCAGTTGCCGGGCGCCGAATGGCTGAGACAGTGGCGCGCCGCGGTGGCATAGTGGTGCTCCCCCAGGATCTGCCGATCCAGGCGGTCAGGGACACTGTCGACTTCGTCAAGAGTCGCGACCTGGTGGTCGACACCCCGGTAACGCTGTCACCGGACGATTCGGTGTCCGATGCCATCGCGCTGATTCCAAAACGGGCGCACGGTGCCGCGGTGGTGGTCCAGGAGAACCGGCCGATCGGTCTGGTCACCGAGTCGGCCTGCGTAGGTGTCGATCGGTTCGCGCGGGTGCGCAGCGTCGCCGACACCGACCTCGTCACCGCTGCGGTGGGAACCGATCCGCGCACGGTGTTCAATCTGCTGGAGCACGCCTCGGCTGAGGTGGCGGTGCTGACCGAACCTGACGGCACGCTGGCCGGAGTCCTTACCCGCACCGGCGCGATTCGCGCTGGGCTCTACACTCCCGCGGTCGACTCGGCCGGACGGTTGCGGATCGCTGCGGCGGTCGGCATCAACGGCAACGTCGCGGCTAAAGCCGCCGCACTGGCCGAGGTCGGTGTCGACGTACTGGTCGTCGACACTGCACATGGACATCAGGACAAGATGATCGACACGATCAAGGCGGTGTCATCGCTTGGCCTCGGTCTTCCCCTGGCCGCGGGCAATGTGGTTTCCGCCGAGGGCGTGCGCGCGCTACTGAACGCCGGGGCGTCCATCGTGAAGGTCGGCGTTGGTCCGGGAGCCATGTGCACCACTCGGATGATGACCGGCGTCGGCCGTCCGCAATTCTCCGCAGTTCTCGAATGTTCTATGCAAGCAAGGCAACTTGGCGGTCACGTATGGGCAGACGGTGGTGTGCGTCATCCCCGCGACGTGGCGCTCGCGTTGGCTGCCGGCGCGTCGAACGTCATGATCGGATCCTGGTTCGCCGGCACCTACGAGTCCCCCGGTGACTTGCTGCGCGACCGCGACGACCGGTTGTACAAGGAAAGCTACGGGATGGCCTCGAAGCGAGCCGTAGTCGCACGGACCGCAGCCGACAGTTCGTTCGACCGTGCCCGCAAGACGCTGTTCGAAGAGGGCATCTCCACCTCGAAGATGAGCCTGGATCCCATCCGGGGCGGTGTGGAGGACCTGCTTGACCACATCACCTCAGGCGTGCGGAGTACCTGCACCTACGTGGGGGCGTCCACGCTTACCGAGCTGCACCAAAAGGTGGTGGTCGGGGTGCAGTCAGCCGCGGGCTTCGCCGAGGGCCACCCGCTGCCTACCGGTTGGTGACGGATAGGCCAGCACTCCGGCCTCGTCGCTGCCGACGACCTCTATGGTGACGGCCGAACCCTGGACGAGGCTGGTATCCCCGGGGCTGCGCAGCTGGACCGCGCCGCCATCGGACAGTTCGACGTCGACGACGGTTTCGGCACCGTAGAAGCGGCACGCCGTCACGCGGGCGGTGGACGCGCGCGGCCCCGCGCCGAACCGCAACTGCTCGGGCCGCAGAACCACCACCGCGTCGCCGTCCGCCACAGGCAGGCGGGCGCGCAGCGTCCCCAACGGGGTATGAACCATTCCCGAGCTGGCGATTCCCTCCAGCTCGACAGTCGCCCCGATAAATCGAGCGTTATCCAGGCTGGCGGGCCGGCCGTAGAGGTCAGCGGGTGTGCCGTGTTGCGCGATGGTGCCGTCGATCAGCAGCGCCACCGAGTCAGGAAGCGACAGCGCTTCGGACTGGTCGTGGGTGACCAGAAGAGCAGTGGTGCCGGCATCGCGGAGAATCGCGGCGATATCTTCGCGCACCCGAACCCGCAGGCCTGCGTCCAGCGCAGCGAATGGTTCGTCGAGTAGCAGCACTCGAGGTTGCGCGGCCAGCGCGCGAGCCAGCGCCACCCGCTGCTGCTGACCACCGGAGATCTCATGAGGCCTGGAATCGGCCAGCCCGTCCAAACCCACCACCGCGAGCCAGTGTGCAGTCCGTGCCCGCGCCTCCCGGCGGGTCGCGCGGCCCATACCGAAGGCGACGTTCTCTCCAACACTCAAATGCGGGAACAGTGCACCTTCCTGCGGCATCAGCCCAACCCGCCGCCGGTGTACCGGCACGGTCGTGGCTCCCCCCGCCACCGTCTCCCCGGCGATACGTACCGTGCCGGCATCGGGATTCTCGAAACCAGCCAGAATGCGAAGCAGTGTGGTCTTCCCGCAGCCTGACGGCCCGAGTACTGCGGTGATTGTTCCTTCCGGCAGATCGAGGTCCACTCCCGACAACACGTGACGGTCGCCGTAAGCCTTGGAGATACCCTGGGCCGCAACAGCTGCGGCGTTGATCTCAGCCACTGCGAACCCGGCCCGAGCTGGTGCTCCACATACCCAATACTGCTGTCGGGACCGCCGCGAACACCAGCAATGCCGCCGCATACGGCGCCGCAGCCGCGTAGTCGCTTACTGAGCTGTAACCCCACAGTCGAGTGGCTAAGGTGTCAGTGCCGTTGGGGTGAAGCAGCAGGGTGACCGGTAATTCCTTCATGCACGTCAGCAGCACCAGTGCCGCTCCAGCCGCGATCCCGGGCATCGCTACCCGCGCGGTCACCGTGCCGAAAGCCTGCAGCGGCGGACGACCGACCGACCGTGCTACCTCCTCCAATCGAATCGGCGCAGCCTCCACTGCCGCACGAACTGATCCGATCGCCAACGGCACGAACAGAACCGTATAGGCCAGGATCAGCAACGGTTCGCGCTGGTAGATCGGACGCAGCAGTAGAACACCGAGCGACACCATGGAGATCGCGATCACGATGGGCGGAAGACCATGCGCCACATAGCTGGCAGCTTCCAGGGTCCGTGTTCCACGATCGCGGTAACGGGCGGCGAGCACGCCGAGCGGCAAGGCTGCCGCAGTCGAAGTCAGCGCCGCAGCCGCTGAAAGCCATACTGTGGAGCCCAGTGCCCCAAGCCATTCCGCGGCGTTCCACCGCGGGCCTGCGGTCAGTAGCCAGTCGGCGAGCGTGATACCGGGAACCACCACCGCGGCGGCGAGTACAGCGGCCGGAACCAGGAGCACGACACCGTTCCAGGGCCCGAGACGATTCAACGGCGCCGGTCGTGGCGCGCCTCCGCCGATCCGCGAGGACGCGGCCAATCCACGCGCACGGCTCTCGGCGATCACCAGGGCCACTGCGAACACCATCAGAACCAATGACAGGACCGCCGCGCGTGCCGGGTTGAATCCTGAGCGGTAGGCCCCGTAGATCACCCAGGTGAACGCCTCGAATCGCATCGCCGCCACCGCGCCGAAATCGCTGAGCACGTATAGGCCCACTAATAGGGCACCCGCGGCGATGGCGGCGCGCGATTGACGCAATGTCACCCGGAACAGCACGGCAAATCCGCCGAGCCCCAGTGAGCGCGCCACCTCCTCCTGGGCAGGGTCGACGCGGGCTAACGCCGCCAATGTCGTGAGCAACACCAGCGGGTAGCTGACCAGCGTCAATACCAGGCACGCGCCCCAGAATCCGGCGACCGAGGGAAAGACCGAGACCCACAGGTAGGCCAGTAGGTAGCTCGGCATCGCCAGCGGCAGTGTGAGTGCCACCGCAAGCGTGCGTCTGGCCGTCACGTCAGTCCGGCTGACCAGCACAGCCAGGCCCACGCCGAGTACCACGCATGCTGCGGTGACCACGACCACTAACAGCAGTGACCGGCCCACCAACGCAGCGGTGCGTGGCTGGAGCAGTTCGGCGACGACAAAAGGCCAGCCGCGTTCCAGCGCGCGCCCTGCCAGATAGCCGAGCGGGATGAGCGTGCCTGTCGCCACTGCCGCTGCTGCTATCAGCAGCAACGCCGGCGGGCGTCTACGCCGGGTCATGAGCACCGGGTCAGTTTGTCAGCAAGCCGGTCTGCGCCAGCAGCTCCTGCGTCGCCTCGATGTCGTCGAGCTGTGAGAGGTCCACCTCGGGCGGCTGCAGGTCGCTCAGCGGCGGCATCTCGGCCGATGGTGCGACGCCGGCTACCAGCGGATACTCCGCCGTCTCCCGGGCAAAATAATTCTGGGCGGATTCGCCCACCAAATATGCGGCAAATGCTTGTGCCCCTTCGGGATTCGGTGCCGATTTCAACACCCCCACGCCTGAGACGTTGATCAGGCCGCCCGGATCGCCCGGGGCCATGAACATATTCCTCGCGGTGACCGCGTCGGCGCCCTTGGTGTGGATCAGTTCATAGAGGTAGTAGTGATTGACCAGACCGAGTGCGATCTGGCCAGAGTCCACCGCGTCACGGACGGCCACATTGTTCTCGAAGGCCTGTGGATCCTGGGCCTTGAACGCACGCAACCACTGCTGCGCGCCGTCTTCGCCGCGGACGACGCGCAGCCCGGTCACGAAAGCTTGCCAGGACGCATTGCTCGGGGCGAAACCGATCTTGCCTTTCCACTGCGGAGCCAGCAGCCCGTCGATTGTGTTGGGCGGGTTGGGGGCCAGGGTCGGGTTGTAAACCAGGACGCGGGCTCGACCGGATACGCCGACCCAGGTGCCGTCCGCGGCGGAGAACTGCTTGGGGACGGCCTGCAACGTCGGGGCGTCGATCGGAGCCAGCAGCCCAGCCTTGGACACCGCGCCCAGCGCCCCGGCATCTTGGGATAGGAAGACATCGGCGGGTGACTTGTCACCTTCGGTGAGGAGTTGGGCCGCCAGTTCGCCCGAGCCGGCGTACCGCGTCTCAACCGCGATGCCGGTGTCTGCGGTGAATTGCTTGATCAATGGCCCAACCAACGCTTCGCTGCGGCCCGAGTACACCACGATCCTGTCCGCGTCCTCGGCCTGCATCGCCGATCCGCAGGCTGTGAATGCCAGCACTGCCCCAACAGCCCCAACCAGGCCGGCCAAACGAGCGATCGAGATGGACATCTAGCTTGACCCCGTCTTTCGGTGATGGGAACTTGGGCAAGCCCCGCCTGATCGATGTGTCAGCGAACCTATCATTCGGTGAGGTTAGCCTATACTGAATAATCCGCCGGCGGAGAGTATGCCCTGATTCGGCTAGCATGTGCTGACCATCAGTCGATTTCGGGCGCCCCGCGGTGTCAGGAGTCGTCCACGAAGACGAAAGGGATCAGGTGCCGCAGGCACTGGATGGAGGCCCATCCGAGCCGGCCGTACACGTCGAGCGGTCCGGCCACGAGCCCGCCGAGGCCGAGCCCTCCTCTAGTCGGCCGGGTGCCCGGCCCGGCTTCTCCGCTCATTCGATCGATCGTCTGCACAGTGCCGCGGGACGGCCGCGATGAATGTGGCCATGTCTCTGCTGCTACTGCTCGCAATAGGTGCGCTCACCGCCGGAACCGCGGTCTTCGTTGCCGCTGAGTTCTCATTGACCACGTTGGAGCGCACCACCGTTGACGCCAATGCCCGCAGCGGCGACCGCCGCGACAAGATGGTGCAGAAGGCTCACCGTTCGCTGTCCACCCAATTGTCGGGCGCGCAGGTGGGTATTTCGATCACCACGCTGGCCACCGGGTTCCTCGCCGAACCCGTGGTCGCGCGGCTCATCGAGCCTGGGCTGGCCGGCCTGCGGATACCGGGGCGGTTTACCGCAGTCCTGGCGCTGGTCCTGGCAATCCTGATCGCGACGTCAATGTCGATGATCTTCGGTGAATTGGTGCCCAAGAATCTCGCGGTCACGCGGCCCGTGCAGACTGCGCGCTGGTCAGCGGGGCCGCAGCTGTTCTTCTCCTTTGTCTTCACACCAGTGATAAAGCTGACCAACGGGACCGCGAATCGCATTCTGCGGCGGCTGGGCATCGAACCCGCCGAAGAACTGCGCTCTGCGCGCTCGCCGCAGGAGTTGGTGTCGCTGGTACGCACATCGGCTAGGAGCGGTTCGCTGGATCCAGACACCGCCGTCCTTGTGGACCGTTCGCTGCAGTTCGGCGAGCGCACCGCCGAGGAACTGATGACACCGCGGTCCAAGATCGACACGCTGGAGGCCGACGACACCGTGGCCGACCTCAGCGCAGCAGCTGTCAGGACCGGGCATTCGCGCTTCCCGGTGATCCGGGGCGACTTCGACGAAACCATCGGTGTGGTGCACGTCAAGCAAGTTTTCCCAGTGCCACGGCCGGCGCGTTCGTCAGTACGGCTGGCCGACATCGCGCAACCGGTCGCAAAAGTGCCATCGACACTGGACGGCGACGCAGTGATGTCGGAAGTACGCGCCAACGGATTGCAGACCGCGCTGGTAGTAGACGAGTACGGGGGCAACGCCGGCATGGTCACCGTGGAGGACCTGAACGAGGAGATCGTCGGAGACGTGCGCGACGAGCACGACGACGAGCGACCCGATGTCGTGCCCGCCGGGGCTGGGTGGCAGGTCTCCGGGTTGTTGCGTATCGACGAGGTGGCCGAGAACACCGCATTCCGGGCGCCTGAAGGCGATTACGAAACCATCGGCGGACTGGTGCTGGAGACGCTGGGGCACATCCCGGAGGAAGGTGAATCGGTCGAGCTGATCGCTTTCGAGCCCGACAATGTGACCAAAGATCCGGTGGCCTGGCTGGCGACCGTGCTCCGCATGGACGGCCGCCGAATAGACCTGCTCGAGCTCACCTCGCTTGGGCGCCGGGACGAAGAAGCCGGACTCAGCTGATGGCAGAAATCTTCGGAGTCTTGCTGGCCGTGCTGCTGTTGGGCGCCAACGCGTTCTTCGTGGCCTCGGAGTTCGCGCTCATCTCCGCGCGCCGCGATCGGCTCGAGGCGTTAGCCGAGCAGGGTAAAAAGAGCGCGGTCACCGTCATCCGAGCGGGCGAGAATCTGTCGCTGATGCTGGCGGGCGCGCAGTTGGGGATGTCGGTGTGCTCGATCCTGCTGGGCCGGGTCGCCGAGCCCGCAGTGGCGCATCTGCTGGAGGTGCCGTTCGGTGCGCTGGGGATCCCCGACGCGCTACTGCATACGGTGTCGTTCCTGGTGGCGTTGTCCATCGTCGTGACGCTGCATGTGCTGCTCGGGGAGATGGTGCCGAAGAATATCGCGATTGCCGGCCCGGAATCGACCGCGATGCTGCTGATACCGGTCTACCTGTTCTATATCCGCGCCGCCCGGCCCTTCATCGCGTTATATAACTGGTGCGCCAACATCACCCTGCGCGCCTTCGGCGTGCAACCCAAGGATGAACTCAACGCCGCGGTATCGACCCAAGAACTCTCGGAGATGATCGCAGAGTCGCTCTCGGAAGGGCTGCTCGATCACGAGGAGCACAGAAGGCTGACCAGGGCGCTGCAGATCCGCAACCGAGTCGTCAACGACGTGGCAATACCGCTGCAGCAGATCCGGGCCGTCCCAGTCGCGCGCGAGGGCGCAGGCCCCACAGTCGGCGCGCTTGAGCAGGCACTCACCGACACCGGATACTCCCGGTTCCCCGTGGCAGATACCGACGGTGCGTTCATCGGTTATCTACACATCAAGGACGTGTTGCCACTGGTCGATGAGCTGTACGACGACACCGCCGCGGTGGAATCTTCCATGGTGCGGCCCTTGCCCCGGGTGCCCGCCTCGCTGCCACTGCCCGACGCTCTCTCCGAACTGAGGCGCAGCAACAGCCACCTCGCGCTGGTCACTGCCGCCGACGAAAAAATCACGGCGGTGGTGGCACTCGAGGACCTCGTCGAGGATCTGGTCGGAACCGTCCGAGACGGCACACACCGTGTCTGATGCGGGCCGCGCTGTTGGCAGTCGGGCGACCGGATCCTCAGGCGAGCACTCGGTTGCGAAGACGCGGCGCGGCGCTTGCGGACACCGCCGCCGAGAACCGGTGCTATTACCAGTGGGTAAGCTGGATCGACGATATTGCAGACGGCACCGCGCGCTGCCGGCAAGGGAGGAATTATGACCGATCGCGTGACGGTGGGTAACCTGCGCGTCGCCCCGGTGCTATACGACTTCATCAACAATGAGGCATTGCCGGGCACCGACATCGATCCCGACACGTTCTGGTCTGGTGTCGACAAGGTCGTCGCCGATCTGACACCGAAAAACCAGGACCTACTGGCCCGCCGCGACGACCTTCAGGCGCAGATCGACAAATGGCACCGCGCACGGGTGATCGGCCCTTTTGACCCGTTCGAGTACCAGCGGTTCCTGACCGACATCGGCTATCTGCAGCGCGAGCCCGACGACTTCACGATCACCACAGCGGGTGTCGACGCTGAGATCGCCACGACAGCCGGACCTCAGCTGGTGGTGCCGGTCCTCAACGCTCGGTTCGCCCTCAACGCCGCCAACGCCCGCTGGGGTTCGCTCTACGACGCGCTCTATGGCACCGACGTCATCCCTGAGGAGGGTGGTGCGACGAAGGGCGGCAGCTACAACAGGATTCGTGGCGACAAGGTCATCGCCTACGGGCGCCGCTTCCTCGATGGCATCCTGCCGCTGGCATCGGGTTCATGGACGGACGTCAACTCGATCGCGGTCGAGATTGAGGACGGAGCCGGCCAGCTGGTGGCCACACTCGACGATGGCGGGTCTGTCGCGCTGGCCTCACCCGAGCAATTTGCCGGTTATCTGGGCGAAAGCGACGCCCCCACGGCACTGCTGTTGGTCAACAACGGACTGCATATCGAGGTACTGATCGATGCCGACTCCCCCGTCGGCTCGACCGACAAGGCCGGGATCAAGGACGTTGTGCTGGAGTCCGCGCTCACTACGATCATGGACTTCGAGGACTCCGTGGCCGCCGTCGACGCCGATGACAAGGTGCTGGGCTATCGCAACTGGCTCGGACTGAACCGCGGAGACCTCGCAGAGGAGGTCAGCAAGGGCGATAAGACCTTCACCCGGGTACTCAACGAGGACCGCGTATATATCGGCCCCGACGGTGGCGAGGTCACCCTGCCTGGCCGCAGCCTGCTGTTTGTGCGCAATGTTGGTCATCTGATGACCAACGACGCAATCGTTTTCGACGCCGATGGGCAGGACGGCGCAGAGGTCCCCGAGGGCATTCAGGATGCGCTGTTCACCAGCTTGATAGGCATCCACGGTCTGCGCGCCGGCTCGGACAACGATGGAGCCAACGGTCCACTGGTCAACAGCCGCACTGGCTCGATCTACATCGTCAAGCCGAAGATGCATGGGCCGGATGAGGTGGCGTTCACCTGCGAGCTGTTCAGTCGGGTCGAGGACGTTCTGGGGCTGCCGCAAAACACCATCAAGGTGGGCATCATGGACGAAGAGCGGCGTACGACGCTCAATTTGAAAGGCTGCATCAAGGCCGCCGCCGACCGCGTGGTTTTTATCAACACTGGGTTCCTGGACCGCACCGGCGATGAGATCCACACGTCGATGGAGGCGGGCCCGATGATCCGCAAGGGCGCAATGAAGTCTCAGCCGTGGATCCAGGCCTATGAGAACCAGAACGTCGATGTCGGGTTGGCCACCGGTTTCTCTGGCCGGGCTCAAATCGGTAAGGGTATGTGGGCGATGACTGAGCTCATGGGAGCCATGGTCGAGCAGAAGATCAGTCAGCCCAGGGCGGGGGCAACCACGGCCTGGGTGCCGTCGCCGACAGCGGCCACTCTGCATGCCATGCACTACCACCAGGGCGATGTCTTTGCGGTGCACCGGGACCTCGCGGGCGAGAAGCGTTTCACTCTCGAGGAGTTGCTGACCATCCCGCTGTCCAAGGAGCTGGCATGGGCGCCCGAGGAGATCCGCGAGGAGGTCGACAACAACTGTCAGTCGATCCTGGGTTATGTGGTGCGCTGGATCGACGCCGGCGTCGGGTGCTCTAAGGTGCCCGACATTCACGATGTTGCGTTGATGGAGGATCGTGCAACTCTGCGGATCTCCAGCCAGCTGCTGGCGAATTGGCTGCGCCACGGCGTGATCACCGAAGAGGACATCAAGGCCAGCCTGCGCAGGATGGCAACAGTTGTCGACGAACAGAATTCCGACGACCCGGAATACCGTCCGATGGCACTCGATCCGGACAACAACATCGCGTTCCAGGCGGCACAGGAGTTGATCCTGGCCGGTGGTGAGCAACCCAGCGGCTACACAGAGCCAATCCTGCACCGGCGGCGCCGAGAGTTCAAGGCAGCTAATATCATTGGCTGAGGCAGTGATTTCCACACCAACTGGTGGAATACCTGCAGAGAAGACCTGGGCGAGCGCGACGGGCAGGACGAGCGTGGCGGGTTTGACGGGCAGGAGGGTGTAGTCATGGGAAGACACAGTCTCCCGAGCCTCCCCGAACCCGAGGATTCGCCCGGGACCCCTGAGTCGTCGCGGCCATTGCCGCCCGCCGGCCCGCAGCGCGGTGGCGACTGGCAGGACGGCGAATGGACAGGCAGCCATCGTGCGATAACGCCGGGACGGCGTGGCATCAGTATCGGCGTGATTGTCGCGCTGGTGAGTGTCGTGGTGGTTGTCGGCGCCGTGATTCTTTGGAGGTTCTTCGGAGACGTCCTGTCCGATCGATCCGGCGTCGCGGCGGCGCGCTGTGTGGACGGCGAAGTCAATGTCGCAGTTATCGCGGATCCTGCGATCCTCGAACCGGTTACGGCGCTCGCCCAGCGCTACAACCAGACCGCCTCCCCCGTCGGTGACCTATGCGTCAAGGTCAACGTCGAGGGTGCTGAATCCGATCGGGTGGTGGACGGATTTACTGGGGCGTGGCCGGAAGATCTCGGCGAGCGACCGGCGCTGTGGATCCCGGGAAGTTCGGTGTCGGAGGCCCGACTGGAGGTGGCAGCGGGAACCGGAACCATCAGCGACAGCCGCTCGCTGGTGACCTCACCGGTGCTGGTCGCGGTGTCGCCCCAACTGATAGAGCCTCTGGGCGACCAGAACTGGGGAACGCTTCCGCGGCTGCAGGTGGATCCAGCAGCACTTGACGGGCTCGGATTGCAGGGCTGGGGCGGGCTTCGCCTGGCGCTGCCCCTGCACCAGGACAGTGATGCCGCATATCTCGCGGCCGAGGCTGTGGCTTTCGCTGCCACGCCCGCCGGCGAGCCTGCCAACGCCGGGCTGGGGGCGGTCACAACACTGGTGGCAGGGGCTCCCGAGCTCGCCGACGAGAACGCCGACACTGCGTTCGATGCGCTGACCGGGGCAAAGGATCCGGCCGCCGCCGCAGTGCACGCCGTGGTGACCACCGAGCAGCAGCTCTTCCGCCGGGCGTCGTCGCTTCCCGATGCGACGTCCAAGCTGGCGGCGTGGGTACCGCCCGGGCCGACTGCCATGGCCGACTTCCCCACCGTGCTGCTGGATGGCGATTGGCTGACCCACGAGCAGATCACCGCGTCGAGCGAATTCGCCAGATTCATGCGCAAGCCCGAACAGCTTGGCGAGTTCGCCAAGGCAGGCTTCCGAGTCGATGGGGACACCCCGCCGGCCAGCGACGTCGTCGATTTCGCACCCGTGACGGCGCCGTTGGATATCGGCGACAATGCGCTGCGGGCGATGATCGCCCAGACGTTGACCGCACCGATCGCAAGTCCGGCCGTCACGATCATGCTTGACCAGTCGATGCCGGCCGACGAGGGCGGCAAGCCGCGATTGATCAACGTCGTGGACGCACTGCGGGCGCGTCTGCAGCTGCTCCCCGGGGATTCCGACGTGGGATTGTGGACGTTCGACGGTGTGGAGGGGCGCTCGGTGATCACCTTGGGCCCACTGTCTGAACCTTTCGACGGGGAGCCGCGATCACAGGCCCTGACCGACGTGCTGGATGCCCAGACGCCCTCCGGCGGCGGTGCGGTGTCATTCACCACGTTGCGGTTGGTCTACACCGAGGCGTCGGAAAGGTACCGCGAGGGCCAGCAGAACTCCGTCCTGGTCATCACCGCCGGACCGCACACGGACCAGTCGCTGGGCCCAGAGGGCCTTCAGCAGTACATCCAGGGCGCCTTCGATCCCGACCGCCCCGTGGCCGTCAATATCATCGACTTCGGCGACGATCCCGACCGCCAGACGTGGGAGTCGGTGGCCCACATTACCGGCGGCAATTACCAGAACCTCGCGAGTTCGGCTTCCCCGGAAATGGCCACGGCGATCGCGGTGCTGCTGTCTTGACAGAAGTGCCGCTTAGCTAATCCGTCCCTCAACACCGAGGTGATTCCCGACGGTAGCGGCATGGCGGACTTGCGGTACTGGCGGTTACGTGCGCCAATGGTATGGCGCTGTCGGCGCTGTCGCGCGTGGCAAACGCGGAACCGTTCGAACCTTGGGAAGGAAGGGCAGCTGAGGATGCACAAGCTGCGTCCGGCGCCTACCGGCGGCGCTAAGCAACCTCCCGCTCGCCGCTGGCGCG
>JAHZKD010000463.1 GCA_022600605.1 Actinomycetes bacterium | reverse complement strand
GCCGTCCCGAACGTATTGATTGCGAACCGCTTCCGACTTGTCCTGCAATACGGACATTTGCGTCATTCTTTCGATATTCTTGGCGCTGGAAGGTTCCGCTGCCATTGCCTGTTCAAGCTGCTCGTATTCGTCAGCAATCGGTTTGTTATCGCGTTTTGCTGACGCGTGCGCCTCGATTACGTCATCAGCTTCGTCGGCCAGGCGCTTCCATGAATTTGCGAGACTGATCAGCCAGTCGCGGTAGGCGTTGAACTTCGCGTAGGCGGCATCGGCAGCCCCTCCTTCCCAGTCCAGCGAGTTTGTCTCAAACTCTTGGGCCGAGGCCGCAAGCGACTCGGCGTTGGCACGCCACATCTGTGCTGCGGACTGAATGGATGCTCCACCGTCTCCTGTCTCCAGTGCTCGTTGAGTGTCCGGGGGAAACAGTAGCTGCTCGGAGACAAGTTGCCCCTGGGGAATTCGCATTTTAGGCGGGCGCGCGGGAGCGGGGATATCAGGGGGCTCGGGGTACTGGGTGCCGTCCAGACCGAGTGATGCGGCTCCGCCCACCTTGGAACCGATATCTTCCCCGGAGAGCTTGTCCACCTTTTCATAGGCCGCGGCAACATTGTCCAGCGTGCGAGCCAGGCGCAACCCCTCGAGTCGGCCGAATTCCTGGTGGGCCCACATGGCCTCGGCATTCACCCTAAGGTTGTTGATCGCCACGTTGGTGGTGTGGAGTGCATCCGGCGGGACCACCGCAGTCTGCGCAGCTTCGGACGGCCATGACAGTGCCTCGATCTGAGCTGCTTTCCCCCTCAGTTCTTCTGGATTCACCTGTAGTTCATCGCCACTCATGCGAACCCCCGGTGATGTTGCAGTGGCAAACGGCGGACATTGACGTTGCAGTGGGAAACGGTGGACATCAGTTGTCCAGGGCCATCTGATAGCGGCTCTCTTCGCGTGGGTTGATCAGCCTAATGGGCAGCTGCTTGTGCCGCGGAGTCTGGATGAAGCTGCTGCGCAACGTCACCTGGCCGATTCCGGGGTGAGGGCCCAGGTATGTCGTTGAGTTCGGCCAGGAGATTGTGGCGTCCTGCCCGACGCCGGCGTTGATATAGCCGGCGAACTCCCTCATCTGCGGATTCAGCGTGATCGTCGCACCAGCCGCCGCTGAGCGCACCACAAATTGGGTGAACAGCCGCGCATCGCCGAGGTTGATGCTCGCGTCCACGTCGTCGAACGGCATGTACACCGGATAGCGGTCTGCGGTCTCGCCAATCAATACTCCAGCCGAGCCGACGGGTAGCTCGTGGTGGCGATCGGTGACCGGGCTCTCGCCGAGTAAGGCAGCGCGCTGCCCGCCGTAGAGGCACGAAAAACCCCGTGGTGTAGAGGGATTCGTCAGCGTGGTCAATAGCACCGTGGAGGTGGGCGCTGAACCAGGAACAATGCGGACTCGCGTCAACGTGTGATCGGCACGCGCGGACCACCACACGTCGGGGCCGCCCGGTGCGTGGTATGCGGCGGTGAATGTGCTGGGGCCCTGGATCATCGACCAGGTTTCGTGCTCGAAAGTGATCTCGGTGGCCCGGTCGTAGTTGTCGAAGCTACGAGCGGGCCGCGCATCGATGCCGTTGCTGGACAGGTGATCTGCGATTCGCGTAGCGGAGGCTACGAGATAGTGTGCCAGCCCCGAAACTCCGGTGTCGCGACGTAGTGCCGACTTGCGGGTGCGCTCTGGGTCGGCGCGCAGCAGAATCCATGTCCGGCGGCTCGCCGGCGCGGGGTACGGGCCGACTACCTGCTCGTAGAGCGCGACCAGCGCTGCCGGCGCGGTCTTGCCGACCCGATAGCCCGCAGACACGACGTCGGCTTCCAGGTCGGGGCAGTAGGCGGCCAGCAGGTTCTCAACGAGACGGGTGTCGACGACGTCGTCGGTGAAGGCTGCACCATTGACGATCACGGTCGGGGTGAACGGCCGCGGAATCAGCTCGATCACCGACACCGCGAAATCGCCTTGCCAGCGTAACGCCACGTGATCGCCGGGGATCACCGTTGCGCCCACCGCGGGCTCGGAGGGCGGCGCCGGGGGCTGACGGTGTCGTCGTCGCCAGGCGAAGAGCGCGGCGATCCAGCCGGTGAGCCGGCGACCGCGGATGGTCAGTATCGACGCGAGGCCCAAGAGCGCACCGAGCCCGATACCCAGCCAGAACAGTTCGCCCTGCCCGAACAGCACAACGCATGCCGGGATCAGCACGCCCGCCCACAGCGCGTGGCCAGTGGTGAACCGCAGCCCGAACACCGAGAGCAACCCGTTCATCGGCGACTCAGTGCTCTGCGGGCCAGTGCGCCGAACCCTAATAGTGCCGCGACACTGAGGCTGACGATGACCACCCCGGTGATCGGCGCGCGGTCGGGCGGCGGGGCATAGACCGGCGCTGGAACTTCTTTGACCGCGTACGGGATCGTCGCGGGTCCGGCAGGGATATCCCATGTCAGCGCGGCTACGGGATCGATGACCCCGGCACCCACGACGTTGTCCACTCCGCCGCCCGGATGTCGCGCGGTCGCGGTGATCCGGTTGATGAGCTGTGCCGGAGTCCGGTCGGGGAAGCGCTGTTTGAGCAGTGCGGCGAGCCCCGAGACGTACGCGGCGGAAAACGAGGTACCGCTGATCGGAATGGGGCCGTCCTCGCCCTGCAGCGCGTTGACGGGATTGCCGTCGTAGCCGAGCGCAACCAGATTCTCGCCGGGTGCGGCGGCCCCAACCCAGGGTCCGTGCATGGAGAATCCGCTCGGCTGGCCGTTGGGCGCGATGCTGCCGACGGCCAGCACCAGTGGCGAATACCAGGCCGGCGAAACGACGGTCTGCACCTGTCGCCAACCCCGAGGGTCGGCCGGGACTGCCGCGTCCGGGGGCGGGTTCTGGGCGCAGTCGCCGCCTGAATTGCCCGCTGCCACGACAATGACCACACCCTTGACGTTGACCGCGTAGTCGATTGCAGCGCCGACGACGTTCTCGTTGAGCGGTCGCGTCACCTTGTAGCAGGCAGCTTCGCTGATATTGATCACTTGGGCACCGATGTTGGCCGCATGCACGATCGCGCGGGCCAGGCTGCGCAGCGAACCCGCGGTTCGGGTCGCATTGGGGTCGTTGGGATCGTTGCGGCTCCCCACCGGCTGGAAGCTGTCCGATGTCTGCCGCAACGACAAGATCCGAGCATCCGGGGCGACCCCGACGAATGCGTCGGTAGGGGAGGGCCGGCCCGCGAGCACTGCTGCGGTGAGCGTGCCGTGCGCGTCACAGTCCGACATCCCATCGCCGGCTTGGTCGACGAAGTCGCCGCCAGGTTCAGCCGGTACTCGCGGGGAACCGTTCACTCCCGTGTCGATGACAGCCACCGTGACTCCGGCGCCGGTGGCGAATTTCTGAGCCTCAGCCAGTCTGAGGTAGTCGCTGGCCCACGGCTTGTCGGCGAAGTTCGAGTCCGGAAACGTTGTCGGTGCCGCACAGATGCGGCGCTGCTCCATGGGCTGATCGGGCCCGGTCTCGTCGGGGGGGAGGGCCGCCGGGTCGATAATCGGCGGCTCGATCGCTCCGGCTGGGGGAGCGGCCAGCAGCACCAGCAACAATGCTGAGACCAGCGCACCTATCCGGCGCACGGCCAGTCACCTCCCGACCGACCCGGGCAGCGCCCGGCGTGCGGGCACCCCCTGAGCAAATGCGCAGACTGGTGACCGACAGCGCAGGAAGTCACGTCGAACGTACGCACGGGGTGCACGGGGCAATTCTAGGCGCGCCTGGCGGGGGGCCGTTCCGCTGTTTTGCGCCGAATGCGATTTCGGCGGAGAAACGCGAGGCTTACGCCGGTGCCGGCTCCAGCGAGTATGTCGACTCCAACTCGCCGAGGAGCGCGGCGACGGTCAGCAATGGCAGGGCGGCCGACATGCCGAGGTCGTCGTCGGGCGCTTCGGACCGTAGCGAGAGCACGAAATCCTCGGCGATGGGTGTCCACGACTGCCCAGGTGTGAAGCGACCCGCGAGGTGCTCGCAGATAGCGTCCACATGAATCTCCACGACGGCGCGCACCTTCGGGTAGGCCGACAGCGGGGGCGGAGTGGGGATGTCGGCGATCAGGTCGGCGGCCCCGCGTAGCCGGATGGCCCGGTGGAAAGCCCTCACGGTCGGGGCGCGAAAGTCGGTTTCACCGCTGCTTTCAGAAAGGTATTGGCGGACAGCATCGTCGACCACCCGGGAGGCGGCCTGCGCACTGTGGCCCAGCGTGGCCAGCTTGTCGGTGCGCTCTTCGAACGCACCCCGGGTGATGCGCAGCACCGCCCCTCGCAAGTACCGCGTGAAGATCGAGCGGGCTGAGTCGATAGCCCGCGTCACCGCAGCGGTGGCCCCCCGCGGCCACAAGAACACCGACACCGTGACGCCGACCAGAGCGCCCGCGACGACGTCCTGCACGCGGATCAACCCCACCTGCCAGCCGGTGGGTACCACGAGATTGAAGAAGATCAACACCATCATCGTGAATGCGGCCTGCGCTGCGGTAAAGGATGCGATCTCGGGTACGTAGGCAGAACCGAACACAACCAGTGGCATCAGAATCCACAGCACCACTGGATCGACCCCGACCACTGAGAACAGCACTACGCCGAGCAGAAAGCCGATACCCGTTCCGATCACCGCCCTCCATACCCGGGTGCCAGTGGTGAGGGCGCTGCTGCGCAGCACCGATAGCGCGCCGAGCACAACCCAGAAGCCGTGTTGAATGGGAAACACCTGGGTAATGGCCACGGCGATCCCGAGGCCCAGCCCGGTGCGCAGGCTGTTGCGGACCGCCACCGCGCGGTTGGTCACGAAGCCCGACGTGATCTGCGCTGCGACCCTCGTTGTGGGCAGCAGCCGATCCGAGGCGCCAGTCTCGGGAAGCTGCAGATCCAGAGCGCGGGCCCACACCGGACGGGCATCAGCGGTCGCAGCGGCGGCGATGATGCGACCGGTCGCGCCGATGGTGGCCGCGAAGGTCCGCCGGCGCAGCAGCTCTCGCCCCAGCTTGACCGCCTG
>JAHZKD010000462.1 GCA_022600605.1 Actinomycetes bacterium | reverse complement strand
TTTCGGGTTCGTGATGTTCATCAACGGGTACAGCGCCGACGACGTGCTCGCTACGCTGACCGACCGTCTCCTCAACGACATCGAGACCGAGCGCAAGGTGGTCCGAAACGAACTGGCCCGGATCAACCGCACCCGTCTGGCGCGGATGCTCGGCCCCGAGGGCGGCTACGACAACTGGTGACCGCTGGCGCCAAGCCATCCCCTGGATGAATTGCGAAAGTCCCATAATTAATCCCCAACGTCGTCAGTGACAAATTTCACCTCACACTTTAGGCAGTAACTTCCTACCCGCACTAAAATGATTCGCATGCCAACATTCAACGTAAATTCCGTGGATTGGGATGAACTATATAGAGGTGAAGCATCATATGCGCCGGGATCCCCCGGATGGAACATTGGCGAGTTGCAGCCTGAAATTGCAGCGCTGGAGCGCCAAGGGCTGTTTCGGAGCCCCGTCCTGGACTCCGGATGCGGCGTGGGCGAGACCACCTTGTCGCTGGCAGCCAAGGGATACGAGACGGTGGGCCTGGACCTGTCCGCCGCCGCTATCGACCTTGCCAAGCACACCGCAGGTGAGCGCAACCTGGCTGCACAATTCGCCGTTGCCGACCTCACCAGGACCACAGGATATGAGAACTTCTTTAATACAATTGTTGACGGCCTCGTTTTCCATTGCCTCCCGCATGAATTGCGTCACGCCTATATAGAGTCGATGACCAACGCACTGAAACCCGGCGGAACATTCATTGCCCTGGTTTTCGCCGTCGAGGCCTTTCCTGCAGACATCGACTTCGGCCCCAACTCTTTCAGTGAAAGCGAGTTGCGCACCGTGGTCAGCGACCACCTGGTAGTCGATGACATTCGGCCCGCACGAGCCTGGATCAACGTGCCGGCCGCCCTGCCGGCCGGGTTCGAGTACCGCGACGTGATCATCGGCAGCGATGGTCACGTGCAGCTGCCGTCCTGGATCGTCACCGCCCACCGCAGCCGAACATAGAACGTCAGTCGCGTCAGCGACCGGGGCCAGGGCCGCTGAGCGGATCCACCGCGTCGGCGGCCGAGGCGCCACCGTTCCTGCGGACATCGTGCACCCGGGTCTTGTAGAGGCTCGCCGCTGTGGTGAGGACGAGCGTCAAGACGATCACACCGAGGCTGAGCAGTGTCGGTATCTCCGGCACCGCTACGGGCTGCCCCCCGTTGATGAACGGCAACTCGTTCTCGTGCAGCGCGTGCAGTAACAGCTTGATGCCGATGAAGCCCAGGATGAACGCCAGCCCCTGCGACAGGTACACCAACCGCTTCAGCAGGTCTCCCAGCAGGAAGTACAGCTGCCGGAGGCCCATCAGCGCGAACACATTGGCGGTGAACACCAGATAGGGCTCGCGGGTCAGGCCGTAGATGGCGGGAATGGAGTCCAGCGCGAAGAGTAGGTCGGTGGTGCCCAAGGCGACGATGACCAGGAACATCGGCGTCATCAGTCGTGCGCCGGTTCCGCTGTGATCCTTGACCCACAACCGCAGGCCGTCCCACTGGTCGGTGAACTTCAAGTGGCGTTGGGCGAACCTGACGACGGCATTGTCGGCGTCGTCATCGTGTTCGGTATCCCGGACCAGCTTGATCGCGGTGTACACCAGGAAGGCGCCGAAGAGGTAGAACACCCACGAGAAATTCTCGATGGCCACGGCGCCGAGCGCGATGAAGATACCGCGAAAGATCAGCGCCAGGATGATGCCGACGAGCAGAGCCTGCTGCTGGTAGATCCGCGGCACCTTGAAGCTGGCCATAATGATCAAGAAGATGAACAGGTTGTCTACCGACAGGCTGTACTCGGTGAGCCAGCCCGCGAAGAACTCAATCCCGAACTGACTACCGTGGAAAAACCACGTCCACAGCCCGAACACGATCGCGAGGCTGATGTAGATCGTCAGGTAAGTTGCGGTCTCGCGCCTGGTCGGCTCGTGTGGTCGGCGCCCGATCACGATCACGTCGAAGAGCAGAATCGCGATCGTCGCGCTGAGTGTGATGCCCCACTCCAGCGCAGATACGTTCATCAAACCCCCGGCCGACTGTCAACGTCGAAGACCATTGTGCCAACCAAACCCCCGACATGCGAAACACGGCACCGGCCAACGTGAAGTGACTCTGGGAGCTGAGTAGTTTGTACCCGTGACAGCAGCGGATCCAACCTTGGAGATCCCCGGTCAGTTCATGCGGTCGGCCCATGCCCCCGAGTCACGCACCCTGATCGACATCCTGCGCGAAACCGCGCGCCGTCATCCCAACGCGCTGGCGCTCGATGACGGCGCAATCCAACTCACCTACGCCGAGTTGGTCTCCGACGTAGAGGACAGCGTCTCCTGGCTCGCCGCACGAGGAATCGGCCGCGGCGACCGCATCGGAATCCGGATGCCCTCGGGCAGCTACGCGCTATACGTCGCAATCCTGGCGATACTGGCGACCGGTGCGGCATACGTTCCGGTCGACGCCGACGACCCGCAGGAACGCGCCGAACTGGTATTCACCGAAGCCGGCGTTGTTGCCGTCATCACCGAGCAAGGCCTGGTACGCGGCAGAGGTTCCTCGCGGGGCTGGTGCGCCGGATCACCGCTGGTCTCCGATGACGCATGGATCATCTTCACCTCCGGGTCGACCGGAACCCCCAAGGGGGTCGCGGTCACCCATCGCAGCGCTGCGGCTTTCGTCGACGCGGAAGCCCGGATGTTCCTGCAGGACAACCCCCTTGGCCCCGGTGACCGGGTGCTGGCCGGATTGTCTGTCGCCTTCGATGCTTCGTGCGAGGAAATGTGGCTGGCATGGCGGCACGGCGCATGCCTGGTGCCGGCGCCGCGGTCGCTGGTGCGCAGCGGGATGGACCTCGGCCCCTGGCTGGTCTCCCGCGACATCACCGTTGTATCCACGGTGCCCACGCTGGCATCGCTGTGGCCCGCCGAAGCGCTAGAGGCGGTGCGGCTACTCATCTTCGGAGGCGAAGCCTGCCCCGCCGAATTGGCCGAACGGCTGGCCTCCGGTCCCGACGCCGTGGGCCGCGAGGTATGGAATACCTATGGGCCGACTGAGACGACGGTGGTCGCAAGCGCGGCAAAGCTGAACGGAAGCAGCCCGGTCAGCATCGGCCTGCCGCTTCCGGGGTGGGATCTGGCAGTCGTCGACAACAGCGGTGCCCCGGTGCCCATCGGCGAAGTCGGTGAACTCGTGATCGGCGGAGTGGGTCTTGCGAGCTACCTCGACCCCCAGAAAGATACGCAGAGGTACGCCTCGATGCTGTCGCTGAGACCGCCCGGACTCTGGAGCCGCGCCTACCGCACCGGCGACCTTGTACGACTTGAATCCGACGGTCTGTACTTCGTCGGACGCGCCGACGATCAGGTCAAAGTCGGGGGGCGCCGCATCGAACTCGGCGAGGTAGACGCCGCGCTGGTGAACCTGCCTGGCGTCCGCGGCGGTGCCGCGGCGGTACGGAAGACCAGGGGCGGAACACCTGTGCTGGTTGGCTACATCGTCGCCGCGCCAGGTTCTGAGCAACCCTTCGATATCGCCGCTGCCCGCACGCGGCTGTCCGAGGCGCTGCCTGCCGCGCTGGTGCCCCGACTGGTAATGGTCGATGCGCTACCCACCCGCACGTCGGGAAAAGTGGATCGCCACGCACTTCCCTGGCCGGTCGAGTCGGTAGACGAAGCCGCACCCGAGTTGAGCGGCACGATGGGCTGGCTGGCCGGATTGTGGCGCGACGTGTTGGGCGCTCCTGTTGACGGCCCCCAAGCGGACTTCTTCGCTCTGGGCGGCGGATCGCTGGCCGCGGCGCAGTTGATCGCCGCTCTGCGGCACCGGTACCCGCAGATGACGGTCGCCGAACTCTACGATCATCCGCGGCTGGGCTCACTGGCCGGCTACCTCGA
>JAHZKD010000046.1 GCA_022600605.1 Actinomycetes bacterium | reverse complement strand
CGTGTCCGGGCTGGCGGCGCAGCCGCCGTTGTTCGGCGGCCCGGCGGGCCGCCAGTCGATCCGGCGCAACCGGCTGGCCAAAAACGCGCCCGGACGCTCGATGCGATCAGGCCAGGACCGGCCGTGGGCGGCCATGTCGGCGTTCAACGCATCGGTGATCGCCCGTGCAGGCCACAGCTGTGGGTCGATTCCGGCGGCGGTGATCGCATCACAGACCGCCCCGATATGGCCGCGGTGCAAGCCGTGACAGCGGGCCACCAGTTCAGCAGCCAGTCGCTGCACCGGCAGTGGCCTTGGTGCGGCCCGACAGGGCCGCCGTTTTTTGGAGGGATTCGCTGCGGCGTGCGCGGTGCGCGCGCTTGGTGAGTACTTATCAACAGAAGAAGAGATACAAACACCCGCCTTCGGCGGTAGGTCGGGATTGTGCACAACCGGTCGCGGTTCACAACGCGACACCAAGTGATACACCGAGGGCCGCCGGCCCCCGGTCGGGGTGCTCGGCGAGCCATGGCCGCGTTGGGCCTCGACCACCCATCCAGCGACCCGCAGCAGCCGCCAGGCCACCGTCACCGTATCCGGGCTACAACCGACCCGATCAGCGATCGTCGCGCGGGTGACGGCCACGTGGCGGCCCGTGCCGTGATCGGCATGCTCGGCCATCACCGCCGCGACCGCCAGCAGCGTGGCCGCGGTGATCGACACCCGCGCCGAAGCCTTGGCCCCGGTGAACGCCGACGAAGACGCCCACTGTCCCAAGCCCGTGAGCCAGCCGTCCCGGCTAGTCCACATCGACGTAGAAGGCGCACACGCGCCCGCACGCTCAACCCAGGAACGCCGCGCAACAGCATGGGTAGCCACCGTTAGGCGGGGAGAAAAATCACGATTAAGGCACGCAGTGCGCGGGGCAGCTAGACCCGCCGGCAGACATGACTTATCGTGAGACGAGTCGTCCAAGACACGTCCCTTTCAAGGGGCAACAGGTGCGGACCTGAAACCGAGCTGCGAACTCGGTTTGAACCCTTTAGACAAGGCCCCCGCAAGGGGGCCTTCGTCATATCAAGCGATCAGCACCACTATGGATTTATGACCATCTGCCCGGACCTCACCGGGCCGCGGTGCTCACATCGCCAACGGCAACCCCTCCCGCGGCTTGTTGAGTTCTCGTACAAGCTCCGGGTGCCCGGTGTGCTCTGCGAGCACGTCCGCCACGTACTGGCCCATAGGTATTCCCAGTGCGGCGGCCTGAGCCTTGACGGTCTCGTAAACAGTGCGGGCTGGCCGCGTACTGATCTGTCCCCGGTCGCCCTTGTGTGTGCTGCGCTGAGCCATGGAAGAGACTCTGCCAGCACCCGACCTTGTTAGCTGCTAACGACACGCAGTGAGCCGGCTCGAAAAAATGAGCGCGCCACGGCCCTACACAGCCCAGTGGGCTATCATTGGTGTGTCTGCGGCAATAGCTGCAGGAAGTGAGCCCGAGACCCGGCCGGACGACCGCGGCGCTCGGGCTTCGCGCATATCTGGGCGAGGTTCAGACCGTCTGCACCGTGATGACCGGTCGGATGTGAGATCGCCAGTGCCCGCCTTTCGCCCAGCACCAGGCGAAGGCGTCTGGGATTCCGAGTAGCTGTTCGGTGGCGGCCCTCCGGTGTTCGTAGCGCATCGTGGCCTCGTGGCCCGCAGCCCGGACAGCGCGGTAGAGCAACCGTCGATCGGATTGCACGAGTGTCTCGTCCTGGTCTAAAACGATCAGGGTCTCGGCATCGCTGGTAGCCAGATCGTCCACCAACGCGGCCAGACAGGCGGCCCGCGCACGCACCTGAGTGCGGTATCTGCGGCCCGCGTCATAGACCGTCGCCCGAAGGTCTGCTGCTGCCAATGCTTTTGCGATGGTCTCTTTCCGACCGTCTGCCTCGTCCTTCATATGGAGGTGGCGCTGGCCCGGCTTGAGCAGATCGTGAATGACAGCGCGAGCCGAAGTGAGATCCTCCCCAAGGACGACTGCCGCCACCATCAAGTAGTCGCGGTGCTTGGTCTCGTCGACGTAGACGTGGCGAGCGGTCACGACATGCTCCGACCGTCGGATAATCCGCGGACGTGCGAGCGATTGAACATGTCGATACGTAGACCTACTTGCATGCGGGAGACGTTAGCGAGCAGAGGTGCACGGGCCGCGATCAGCGCGTATTCCCGACGATGTGCCGGGTTTCACCCCCCCTTGAATATTTGTTGGGCACCTTGAGGTGCGATCGCGTCCGCGTACGACCGCCAGTACTCGCAATCCCTCCCCCGCGGCCGCCCGGACCAGATTTGCCGTGGTCAGCGTTGCGATCCGGCCCCTGGTCACAATCCACGACTTAGGCTAGAAAACGCGAAAGCCGGGCGACCACGCAAAACGTGCGGGCTCCCGGCTTCACTTCCTCGGCTCTTCACCAAGACACCACCGAATGTACCCCCGCCCCCCGCCGTATCTGCCTAGATGTCCTGCGCCGAGGGGCGTCCTATCAGGGGCTACTTCTAGCAAGTGGTGTGTCTCTGATGTCTCTAGTAAGAGACATCAGTGACACTAGGGACATGGCGCTGGTGCGACTTACGAGAGACATGTAAGGGAAAGGACGATGATGGCTGCGATCACTGCGGTTGTGCTCTCTGGCAAGGGAGGGACAGCGAAAACGTTGT
>JAHZKD010000461.1 GCA_022600605.1 Actinomycetes bacterium | reverse complement strand
GATCGCTGCCGTCTTCGGCGCTGCGTTGTGCCGCCACAAGCACCGCACGTACCCGACGCAACGCACGCCCCTGAACGTCGGCGAGCGTGCCGGATCCGCGCTGCAGGGCATCGACGAGCAAGTCCCCGAACTCAGCGGGCGGCCCGTGCGCGGCCCGGCGTAGCGCACGCTGCAGCTGGCGCAGCGACACCGGGTCGACGCGGCCGATAGGGCCGGTCAACAGCGCTAGCGCCCGCTGACCGTCGAGACCGCCGGCCACTGTCTCCAGCACGGTCAGCAGCGCGCGCACCGCTGGCTGATCCGCTAACGGAATGTCGCCTTGAGGCAGGTCAACTGGCACACCGGCGGCCCTCAGCACGCCGGCGAGCGCCGCACCCATTCGGGGTATCGAACGAACGATCACCGCCATTCGTGTCCATGGCACGCCGTCGATGAGATGTGCCCGTCGTAACGCATCGGCGATGAGCGCAGCCTCGGCGTGTGAGGACGCGGCGACTCGTACCGCCAGCCCAGCCGTGAGGGCACCTGGTACGTCGGTGCCGGTGAACTGCGGTTGCGTGTCATGCCCCGGCAGTCGGCGCGAAACCGCGGCGATGGCATCGGCCAACGTCGTTGCGCAACGGTGCGACTCGGTCAGTGCCAGCACCGGGCCCTCCCCACGCAGAAGTGCAGGGTCGGCGCCCCGGTAGCCGAACACGGTTTGGCGGGGATCTCCGGCGAGCACGGCGAGTTCCGCGCCGGCCGAGAGCACCTGAACCAGCCGCGCCGCCTGCGGGTCGAGATGTTGGGCGTCATCGACCAGGAGCAGCTTGACCCGCGCCCGTTCGCCGGCCAACAGGTCGGCGTCCATTGAGAAGGCTTCCAACGCAGCCCCAACAAGTTCGGCAGCGCCAAGTGCGGGGACGGTGGCCTGGGGGGCAGCCATGCCGACCGCCGAACGTAGCAGCATGACCTGTTCGTAAGCCTGCGCGAATCGGCCTGCCGCCTGCCACTCAGCCCTGCCGGCCTCCCGGCCGATGCGTTGCAGCGCAGTGGGATCGACTCCGCGCTCGCTGCAGCGCCCCATCAGATCGCGCAGTTCGGTCGCGAAACCGACAGTTCCGAGCGCAGAGCGAAGCCGCGCTGGCCAACGCACGCGGCAAGCATCGCCGTCCTCGATATCGCCGGCCAACAGCTCGCGGATGATGCCATCCTGTTCGGCACTGGTGATCAGCCGCGGCGGTGGACTCCCGTTTCGCTGTGCGGCCAGGCGCAACACCGCGAACGCATACGAGTGCACGGTGCGCACCAGCGGCTCCCTGACCACGGTGCGGTCACCGGAAGACAGCAGGGTCGCGGTGATCGCAGCTTTTGCCGCTGCGCCGAGGCGCGAAGAACCCGTCAGCAAGAGAACCGACTCCGGATCGCGTCCGGCCGAGATGTGCGCGGCCGCGGTCTCGACGAGCAGGGTGCTTTTGCCCGTACCGGGACCACCCAGCACGCGTAGGGTGCCGCGCATCTCCCCTCCACCCAGCGTGGCCGGGGTCAACTCGGTGCGTGACGCGGACATGTAGGCATGACATCACTAGGGTCTGACAACCTGGCCGATCAGTGCAGAACCTGGCTCACAACCCCGTGACACCAACAGGAGCATCGACTGGCCCTCGGACCGAAGTAGCTGGCAGCATCCAAGGCGTGCTGCACACATACCGATTCGGGCCGCCCGGGCCGGCCCGCGTCTTGGCGATCCACGGGCTGACCGGGCACGGCATGCGCTGGGCGTGGATGTTCAGCCAACACCTGCCCGACACTGCGGTGATCGCACCCGATCTGCTGGGCCATGGCCGATCGTCGTGGGATGCGCCGTGGACCATCGAGGCCAACGCGGCAGCCCTGGCCGCATTGGTGGAGGCCGAAGCCACCGGTCCGGTCGTGGTCGTCGGTCATTCTTTCGGCGCCGCAGTCGCGTTGCACCTGGCAGCGACACGGCCGGACCTGATCGCGGGCCTGGTGCTCTTGGATCCGGCAGTGGGCCTGGACGGAGGGCGGATGCGCGAAATCGCCGACAGCATGTTCGCCTCACCTGACTACACCGATCGCCAGGAGGCCCACGCCGAGAAGGCGAACGGGTCATGGGGCGATGTGGCCGCCGACGAACTGGACCGCGAACTCGACGAGCACCTCATCGACTTGCCCACCGGCCGTGTCGGGTGGCGAATCAGCATTCCGGCGATGCTGTCGTACTGGAGTGAACTCACCCGAGCGGTTTCCCTTCCCCGCGCCGGAACACCGAGCACGCTGGTGCGAGCTGCGCGCACGAGCCCGCCGTACGCCACCGATGGGCTGATCACCGCTCTCGAAACCGCTTTGGGGTCGAGTTTCACTCTGCTGGAATGGGATTGCGACCACATGGTGCCTTTGGCCAAACCGGCCGAGACCGCCGCGGTAATCAGCAACCAGCTGGTGTGACCCATGGCTGCGATCACCGAGGAGCAGGTAGAGACGGTGCGCGCACTGGTGGCGTCGGTGCCGCCGGGCGAGGTCACCACATACGGCGATATCGCCGCGGCAGCAGGACTTTCCAGTGCACGCATCGTCGGGTGGATCATGCGTACTGACTCCTCAGACCTGCCATGGCACCGGGTGATAGCCGCGTCCGGAAAGCCAGCGCCACATCTGGCGACGCGGCAGTTGGAACTCCTACGAGCCGAGGGAGTTCTCGCCAACGACGGCCAGGTACCGATGAACAAGTACCGCAGGGCATTCTGACGCCGAGCAGCAAGTGCCGCCGGTGATGATCACCGAATCACCTGCTGGGAAAGACATTTCGCCGGGGCAGCGAGGCTCTAGAGGGAGAGCCGGACCAACGCCGCAGTGCGGGCCAGACCCTCGAATCCCCCAGCCGTCGAACGCGGATGCAGCGCATGCACGGCCAACCGGAACATCAAGGCGCGCAGCAGCATCTGCGACCACTCCGGCAACGGCTTCCACCGCTCGATGAGACCGTCGTCGGCGTCCCCCCACGACAGCGCATCAACCACTACCACGCCCGCAGCCCACGCAGGCGGACGCCAATACGGAGTGATGTCGGTGATGCCGGGCGCCGCCGTGCCGGCGAAGAGCACCGTGCCGTAGAGATCGCCGTGCACCAGCTGACTCGGGCTCTTGGTGGGTCTGCGCAGCGGCCCGAGCTGGTTGATCAAATCGATGGACTTCTGCCCATCCGCGCTTGCCGGCGCCACCCGGGCGCCCTGCGACAGCGAGTACAGCGGCCGCTCCTCCCATGCCGACCGGTCGGCGGCGATGAACACGTCGACATCGGCCCACGGCGCCACGGGAGGTTGGGTGAGGAACCTGGGGCGCTCAAGTTTTGCGGAGGCTTCGTGCAGTCGCACCGCCGCCGAGACCACCTCGTCGTGGCGAGGTTCGGGAGTGCCGGCGACGTAGGTGTCGGCACGCCAACCGGCAACGACATAGCGCCCGTCGGTGGAGCGCACCGGTCGCGCCAGCCGAACTCCGTCGATGAACAGCGTCTCGCGCACCTTGGCCGACCAGGCAGCGCGGGCGTGGTCAGCCACCATGGACAGCACCACTTCGCCGCAACGCCAGCCGCCCTCCCAGCTTGATCCCAGCGGCTCCGGCTGCACCCCAGGCAACCCAAAAGCCGCAAGAACGTGGTCTGGCGGGCGCTCGGCAGTCACCTCCCCAGCCTATGCGGAAGGAGGGCCAACCCCGCGTTAGTACATCACCATGTCGGGCTCAAGTTGCTTTGCCCAGGCCACAATGCCGCCCTGCAAGTGAATAGCGTCGGAGAACCCGGCCTTCTTCACCACTGCCAGTGCTTCTGCCGACCGCACGCCGGTTTTGCAGTACAGCACCGGCACGCGATCATGCGGCAGCTTCGTCAGACCGTCGCCGGACTCGATCGTCGACTGCGGAATGAGCTCGGCACCCTCGATGCGGTTGATGTCCCATTCGACCGGTTCACGAACGTCGATGAGCGCAAACTTGTTGCCCGATTCGAGTAACTCGCGTAGCTCCCGCGGCGTGACGGCCGCGTTTCTGGCGGCTTCGGCAGCCTCTTCAGTAATGACACCGCAGAACTCCTCGTAGTCGATGAGCTCAGTGATCTTCGGCGTAGATGGATCCTTGCGGATCTTGATCGTGCGGTAGGTCATGTCCAGGGCGTCGTAGACCATCAGCTGGCCGAGCAGCGTCTCACCTATGCCGGTGATCAGCTTGATTGCCTCGGTGCCCATCACCGAGGCAATGGACGCGCACAGAATGCCCAGAACACCGCCCTCGGCGCAGGACGGAACCATCCCGGGCGGGGGCGGCTCCGGGTAGAGGTCGCGGTAGTTGAGGCCTCGCGTTTGACCGGCGGGGCCGTCAGGGGCATCCTCCCAGAACACCGAGACCTGGCCTTCGAAGCGGTAGATCGAGCCCCATACGTACGGTTTGCCGGCAAGCACTGCGGCATCGTTGACCAGGTATCGCGTGGCGAAATTGTCCGAACCGTCAAGGATGAGATCGTATTGCTTGAACAGGTTCACCGCGTTTCGTGGCTCCAGCCGCAGCTCGTGCAGCCGCACCTCGACCAGCGGATTGACCTCACGGATCGAATCGCGCGCACTCTGGCCCTTCGGCCTCCCGATATCGGACTGGCCGTGGATGATCTGGCGCTGGAGATTGGACTCGTCGACCACGTCGAATTCGACGATCCCGATGGTTCCCACGCCGGCGGCAGCGAGGTAGAGCAGTGCCGGGGACCCCAGTCCCCCGGCGCCGATCACCAGGACGCGGGCGTTCTTCAACCTCTTCTGCCCCTCCACACCAAGGTCGGGGATGATGAGGTGACGGCTGTAGCGGGCAACCTCTTGGCGGGTGAGTTCTGCTGCTGGCTCGACCAGCGGCGGCAACGGTGTCGACACCGATTTCTCCTTGGTTTTGACTGTATTAACCATCAAATCAGTTGTGTATGGGTACTGCTGTCAACAGCAACGAGGACCTGACGCTTCCCGTGGACTCGCGAGGAAGGGCGCTTTAGGCGATCGGATAGGGCCAGGGGTTGAACCTGCAGGTCTTGCCGTCGGCGGTAACCGTTCCCGGATCGAACTTGGCGGCATCATCGTTGCTGGTCGAGAAGGTCTGCTGCATCATGATCGGCGCCAGCTCGCCGTTGGCGGCGCACTGCTCGTGACGCTGGTAACCGATGGCATGGCCCACCTCGTGGGTGATCAGATACTGCCGGTAGGAACCGACGTCACCCGGAAATGGCACCGCGCCGCGCACCCAGCGGGCCTCGTTGAGGACCCCGCGTGGCTGGCCCGCGAACGCCGGGTTGTAGCAGGAAGCTTCGAGCGGGATGTCGTAGCCGCAGCCTTCCCGAACCGTCATCGGTGATGTCAGCGAGATCCGGAAGTCGGGCTCGACACCGGAGTCGGCGTCCACCCGAGTAAAAGCAAACTCTGGCGTGTGGGTCCAGCTCTTGGGGTTGGCCAGCGTCTCGCTGACCATGCTCGCGAAGCCCTCGTCCCCGCCGAACGTTGTGGTGTCGACGCCGTCCTCCACTTCAACTGTGTAGGTGAACGCCTTGGTGGCGCCCTCCCCGACCTGCGGGGTGGACCCGGGCACGACGTGCCAGGTGCGGTCGCCGGCTTCGGTGAAGGGCCCGCCGCCGGGCAGTACTCCGGTGGGCAAATTCGCGTCGAACTCCGTGAGCCCCTTGGGCGGTGCGCCCACGATCGCGGTGCTGGCGACGCCGATCGTCGGCGGGCCCTGCACGGGGCCCTCGTCGTCCGCCGCGTGCGGAACACTGGAGCCGGTGATGGTCTGGTAGATGATCACCACCGTGAGAGCTAACAGCACGGGCAGCGCATAGGCACGCCACCCGTACATCGAGATGAAGCGCCCCAGCCAGCTCTGTTTGCGCCAGCGTTGGCGCTCGTTCCGGTTCGATCGCACCCGGCCCGGCTGCTCGGCGAGGGGATCACGCTGCGCGCGAAGCGGCTCCCGCCGCTCATCGTGCAGCACGGGAGCACGACCGCTCCCGCGACCCCCGGGATCGTAGGTCACCGACACAGGATGACACAGCTCAGGGGACTTGCATTCTCGGCACGCCACTGCGCTGCGTCCAACCGGCGTCACTGCTGACGCTTGTGACTGGGCAACGGTAGTAGTGTCGTTGCGAAAGCAGACAAAACACGCCGGTAGTGCCGGCTGTAGACCTAGAGGTTCTGATGAGCGATCCCGCCAAGACGGCGCAGCGTCGCGGGGGACAGCCGGCCAACACCAGCGGGCGACCTGCGACCGTTGCCCAGCGCGGCAACCGGCTGCCCCGCGACGAGCGCCGCGGACAGTTATTGATCGCCGCCAGCGAAGTCTTCGTCGATCGTGGCTACCACGCCGCAGGCATGGATGAGATCGCCGATCGCGCTGGTGTCAGCAAACCCGTCCTTTACCAACACTTCTCCTCCAAGGTTGAGCTATATCTGGCGGTGCTGCAGCGGCACGTCGAAAACCTGGTCTCGGGCGTACGTCAAGCGTTGCGCACCACCACTGACAACCGCCAACGGGTCCGGGCGGCGGTGGAAGCTTTTTTTGACTTCATTGAGCACGACGGGCAGGGATACCGGCTGATTTTCGAGAACGATTACGTGACCGAGCCTCAAGTCGCCGCACAGGTCAAGGTTGCCACCGAGTCGTGCACTGACGCGGTGTTCGACCTGATCAGCCACGACTCGGGCTTGGAGCCTCATCGCGCCCGGATGATCGCGGTGGGCTTGGTGAGCATCAGCGTCGACTCCGCGCGCTACTGGCTCAACAACGAGCGCCCGATCGCCAAGCACGATGCCGTGGAAGGCACAGTGCAATTCATCTGGGGCGGACTGTCCCACGTGCCCTTGACGAGATCCTGAACCCCGCCTGACCCCTAAGTAAGGCGAGGCAGCGCGAGATACGAGGCAATGCGAGATACTCAGCCTGCGGTCTTGGTCACCTCAGCGCCCACTGCTGCGCCTACGCCGAATCCGACCCTGCGCGAATCGGCTGCGCCGATCTCGACATAGGCAAGCTTGGCCGACTGCACAAGAAAACGCCGGCCCTTCTCATCAGTGAGGCTCAGAACCCCCGATTGGTCGCCCAGTGCCGCGGTCACCAACTTCTCGACCTCGTCTGGCGTCTGTGCGCTGTTGAGGCTCAGTTCGCGCGGGCTGTCGGTGACACCGATCTTGACCTCCACAGTGAGAAACCTTCCGTTCGTGTGCTCGTCTTCTCTTCAGGAGGCTAGTGGACGACGGCCCCCCAAGGCGGTGCCGGGACCTTCGCGGTCAGCGAAAAGCTCCAGAACAACGGAATCCCGCACAGACCGGGCACAGAAACGTGGGGGCGACCGAACCGAGTCCCGACCGTGACCGCTGGCCAGGCGCGTTGACCTCGTGTGTCACTTCTGTCTCGATAGCATCAGGCCTGAAAACCTACGGAAGCGATTGGGACAGCTTGATGAACAGGCCTTATACCGCACAATCACCGTATTCTCTGGCTCCGACGGAGCGGATTCGCCACCGCGGCCGCCGCGACACAGCCGACTACGGCGATCTACGCACCGATGCCATCCCGACCTGTCCCGACGACTTCGACGACTACGACTCCGTCGAGAACTTCGACGACTACGGCCCCCTCGACGGCCCCCTCGACGGCCCCGACTTCGACGACGGCTTCATCGACGGCCTCAACCTCGACGACATCAACGAAGCCAATATCGACCGCCGATGGATGTGGATCGCCGGTGGCACCGGCGCGATTCTGTTCGTCTCGGTCATCATCGCCAGCCTCATCCTCGGCGGCGGCGACAGCGGCTCGGTGTCGGCGACCGTCGTGTCCACAAAACCGGCCACCAGCGCCGCCGCCCCACCGCCGACGGCCCCGGTAGCTGCTCCGCCGTCGCTACCGGCCGAAACGATCACCACAGTAACGCCGCCGACCCCGCCACCCAGCCCAGCGGCACAGGCCCCGACGGCACAACCTGCCCCGCCCCTGCCTCCTGCCCCCGTGGCGCCCCCACCGCCGGCTGCAGCCCCCGGCACCGTGACCTACCAAGTCACCGGCGACCGCCGGCTCATCGACTTGGTGACGGTCATCTACACAGACCAGCAGGGCGCGCTGGTGACCGACGTCAACGTTGCGCTGCCGTGGTCGAAGACACTGGTACTCAATCCCGGCGTCAGGTTGAGTTCGGTGACAGCCACCAGCGTCGCCGGAAAACTCAACTGCAGCATCACCGACGCCAACGGGGCGCTCATCGCCGTGCAGAACAACAACTCGATCATCACCAACTGCACGCGGTAGCCGAGACGCTCTAGGACAGCCCCAAGTCACACATCCGGGTGCTGTGGGTGTGCTGGAGCCTGTCGAAGAAGTCCGTCATATGCGCCAGCCCCCCGCCGGCCATCACCAGATCCACCAGTTCGTCATGATCGGCCAGTACGTACTGGGCCTGGGTGATCGCTTCGCCCAACAGCCGCCGCGACCACAGCGCCAACCGGTGACGCTGGCGGTCACTGGCCGTCACCGCCGCACGAACCTCGGCCACGACGAACTGTGAGTGACACGTCTCGGCGAGCACTGAGCGCACCACACCGGCGATCTCGTCGGGCATCGAGCCTGCGGTCTCGAGATAGAGATCGGCGGCCATCGCATCGCCCACATACGTCTTGACCAGGGCCTCGAGCCAGGTTCTCGGAGTGGTCAACCGGTGGTAGTTCTCCAGCGCCGGCGCGTACTTGGTCATCGCCGGTACGATGTCGACTCCCCGGCGCTCCAGTGCGTCGCGCAGCACCTCGTAGTGGTTCATCTCGGCGGCCGCCATCGCCGCCATATTGATCCGGCCAAGCAGATTGGGCGCCATCCGCGCCTCCTCGGTGAGGCGGTAGAACGCCGCGACCTCACCGTAGGCCAGCAGCGCGAACAACTCGTTGATGCCCGGATGCTCAGAAGACACAGCCGACACACCGGAAACGTTCGCCGTGCCCGGGTCGCTGCGCTCCCCCGCAGGCCCAGGACCGGCGGCTGCCGCTGGCGTCGAAGTCATGGCCTAACTGTAGAGCGCCGACGCGCCTCAGACGAGCGTGGGAACCGCAGGGCTAACCGACCGGCTACCATAGTGATGGTGTCGACACGAATGTCGACAGATCGATCCAGGTCACGTCGGCTGGCGCAAGCCACAGACACCTTGGCCACCTTGGCCGCCTTGACAATGTGCGTGCACGCAGACGCCCCGCCTCCGCAGCGCAGGGCCCAACGGAGTTCTCTTCACAACTCGTGCGCGCGTGAACGCTACGAGAATGAATGACAGTGAAAGGCTTCGTTTCCCCAGCATGACACCAGTAATCCCGCATACCAGTCCGTCGTTTGCCCAACTCGGAGTGCGCGAAGAGATCGTGCGCGCGCTCTCCGAATCCGGCATCGAACAACCCTTCGCCATTCAAGAACTGACGCTGCCACTGGCACTGGCCGGCGACGACCTGATCGGCCAGGCTCGCACGGGCATGGGTAAGACCTATGCCTTCGGCGTGCCACTGCTACACGGCATCACCGGAGATTCCGAACGCCCGCTCAGCGGCATACCGAGAGCGTTGATCGTTGTGCCCACCCGTGAATTGTGTCTGCAAGTCTTCGGCGACCTCGAAGTGGCATCGAAGCACCTGGTGGCTGAGCACGAAGGCAACCGGCGCCCGCTCTCGGTCGTCGCGATCTACGGCGGACGCCCGTACGAGCCGCAGATCGAGGCGCTGCAGAAGGGCGCGGACGTCGTCGTCGGCACCCCGGGTCGCCTTCTCGACCTGGCTCAGCAGGGGCACCTACAACTCGGCGGCCTGTCCAAGCTGGTACTCGACGAAGCCGACGAAATGCTGGATCTGGGCTTTCTGCCTGATATCGAGCGGATCCTCAAGCAGATCCCGGACAAGCGTCAAGCGATGCTGTTCTCGGCGACCATGCCGGATCCGATCATCACCCTGGCCCGCACGTTCATGAACCAGCCGACGCACATCCGGGCCGAGGCGCCGCACTCCGCGGCCACCCACGACACCACCGAGCAGTTCGCTTACCGCGCCCACGCCCTCGACAAGGTCGAGATGGTCGGGCGCATTCTGCAAGCCCGCGACCGAGGCGCGACGATGATCTTCACGCGCACCAAACGCACCGCCCAGAAGGTGGCCGACGAACTCGCCGAACGCGGGTTCAAGGTCGGTGCCGTGCACGGCGACCTCGGCCAGGCCGCGCGCGAGAAGGCGCTGAAGGCCTTCCGTACCAGCGAGGTCGACGTGCTTGTCGCTACCGATGTGGCCGCTCGCGGCATCGACATCGACGACATCACGCATGTGATCAACTATCAGATCCCCGAGGACGAGCAGGCCTACGTGCACCGAATCGGCCGCACAGGGCGCGCAGGCAAGACCGGTATCGCCGTCACTCTCGTCGATTGGGATGAACTGCCCCGCTGGACCATGATCGACAAGGCGCTGGGTCTGGAGACACCCGATCCGGCCGAGACCTACTCAAGCTCGCCCCACCTGTTCGAGGAACTCAACATCCCGCCCGATGCCACCGGCAAGATCGGCTCGGCCCGACCTGCCCACAGGGCCAAGCGAGAGCCCGGGCGCAGCTCTGAGGACCGAGGCGACAAGCCGGCCCGTCGAAGCAACCGAACTCGGCGACGCACCCGTGGTGGCAACACCGGCGGCGCCCAGCGGGAAGGCCAACCCGCCCCCGCCGAGCAGGCCACGGCCCCAGAATCCAGCGACACCGGCGGCGAGGCGCCAGAGGCTGCGCGGTCGGGGCGTCGGCGCCGGCGGCGCCGGCCGAACAAAGCTGCCGCAGGCCCCAGCTAGCCGAAACTCATCCCGCGATGGTCAAACCCGAACGTCGGACTCGGGCCGACATGGTGGCCACGACCGCGATCGTCGGTGTCATCGCGCTGGTGGCGGCCATCGTCTGGTGGACGAGCGACTCCCGAGCAACTATCAGCGATCCGGCGGCGGCGCCGATCCCGAGTTTGACGCCGGCCAAGGCGGTGCCGGACTCACTCACCCCGTTGTGGACCGCGCCCAGCCCCGAAACCACCCAGCCGCTGGTGGTTGCGGGCGCCGTGGTGACCGGCGCCGACCGCGGCATGCAGGGCCGAGATCCCGCCAGTGGTGAAACACTCTGGAGCTTTACCCGTGACCTCGACCTCTGCGGAGTGACCTCGGTCTACAGCTATGCCGTAGCCGTCTACCCGGATGTACGTGGCTGCGGGCAGGTAAGCACCGTGGACGCCAGGACCGGCCGGCGCGGACCCGCTCGCTCCAGCTACGCCGACCCTAAGGTCACCCTGTCCAGCGACGGCGGGACGGTGCTGTCAGCCGGGGACACCCGGCTGGAGCTGTGGCGCTCAGACATGGTTCGGATGCTCAGCTACGGTGCGCTCGACGCGCCCATCAAGCCTGGTATTCCCGCATCCCCGCTGTGCCGACTCGCGTCCGCGGCAGCGAGTTCGGCTGCGGTATCTGTGCTCGAGGTGTGCGACGGCCAAGCCGATCTGCGGCTGACACTGCTGCGCCCCTCCGACGAGGAGGACACCCCCGAGGTCAAATTCGTGCAACAGACCGGTGTCAGTGACGGCAGCGGCGCCCGCGTGATCGCCGTGGCCGACACGACCACCGCGGTGTACATACCCACCCCAAAGCCAAGACTCGACATCGTCGACGACACGGGTGTCGTAATCGCCAGCACGGTGGTGCCCACACCGCCCTCTCCCGAGGCCACCATGTCACGGCCCGGGGACCTGATCACCTGGTGGACCGGCGACAGCGTAATGGTGTTCTCCGCCAACAACCTTCAGTACAAGTACACCGTCGCCGCAGCAGGCGACAACGTACCCATCGGTCCGGCGACGATCATGGCCGGGCGGTTGATGGTGCCCGTCAGCGGCGGCTACGACGTCTTCGATCCGGTGACCGGCACCAGTGACCGCCACATTCCGTTGCACCGGCCCGCCGGGAAGAACCCGGCCGATCCTGCGGGGCCCGTCGTGCCCGCGGTTGCCGGGTCAATGCTGGTGGAGCAGCGCGGCGCCGAGCTGGTGGTGCTCGGATAGACGACGATCAAGCGGGCGAGGCACGAGCCCGCGCTGAGGAGTCCGACCAAACAAACCCAGTTAGACGACGATCAAGCGGGCGAGGCACGAGCCCTTGCTGAGGAGTCCGACCAATCAAACCCGGATAGACGACGATCAACCGGGCGAGGCACGAGCCCGCGCTGAGGAGTCTGACCAATCAAACCCGGATAGAGCGTCAGACCTTGGGGGCGAAAGTCGCCAGTGCCTTACCGCTCTTCCAATGCTTGAGAAGCGCACCCGCGAGTTCCCGGTAGGCCATCGCGCCCTTGTTCTTGCGCCCTGCCAGCACGGAGGAACCTGATGCGCTGGCCTCTGCGAAGCGCACGGTGCGCGGGATCGGTGGCGCCAGCACCGGCAGGCTGTAGCGGTCAGCGACATCGAGCAGGACGTCGCGACTGTGAGTGGTGCGCGAGTCGTACAACGTGGGCAGCGCACCCAGCAGCGCAAGGTCTGGGTTGGTGATCTGCTGAACGTCGGTGATGGTGCGCAGGAACTGACCGACACCTCGGTGGGCCAGCGTCTCGCACTGCAGCGGAATGATCACTTCCTGAGCAGCCGTCAGGCCGTTGAGCGTGAGCACCCCCAGCGACGGTGGGCAGTCGATGATCACCACGTCGAAGTTTCCGGTATCCGACGTCGCCACCGGGGCGGCTCCGGTACCCGATTTCGCCGCCCGAGCAGCTCGGGTACCAGATTTCGCCGCCGGGGCGGCTCGCTTACCCGACGTTGCCGCCGGGGCGGCTCCCTTACCCGATGTCGCCGCCGGGGCGGCTCCGGCGACCTTGGCGAGCGCCCGTTTCAGTGCGTACTCCCGACCTGCCCGCATCAGCAGCATCGCTTCGGCACCCGCGAGGTCGATGTTGGCGGGCATCAATGTCATTCCCTCTGATGTCTCCACCAACGCCACGTCGGGTTCGACGTCGCCAAGCAGCACCTCGTGTACCGAGACGGTCAGCTTGTCGGGGTCCTGCCCCAGCGAGAACGTCAGGCAGCCCTGGGGGTCCAAGTCTACGAGCAGCACCCGCTTACCCAGCTCTACCATCGCCGCACCCAGCGATGCCACCGTCGTCGTTTTAGCTACCCCGCCTTTTTGATTGGCGACCGCAAGTACCCGCGTCACACCGACATCCTGTCATGCGCTCGTCGGGGGCGACGAAGCGTGCGGCACAATCGGAGGAGTGGGCCTCCTGCAGCACCGCCTGATACTGCTCCGACACGGCGAAACTGAATGGTCGAAGTCGGGCAAGCACACCGGCAGCACCGAGCTTGAGCTCACGCCACACGGTCGCGAGCAGGCAGCGGCGGCAGCGACGACGCTGCAGCAGCTGCGGCTGGATGACCCCTTCGTCATCAGCAGCCCGCGCGAACGCGCGAGGACCACCGCCGCGCTGGCAGGTCTCACCGTCGACGAAGTCAATCCCCTGATCAGTGAATGGGATTACGGGGATTACGAGGGGACCACCACGGCCGAGATCCGCCGGGCGGTGCCGAACTGGCTGGTGTGGACGCACGGATGCCCGGGCGGCGAAACCTCCGCGCAAGTCTGTGAACGTGCCGACCGCGCCATCGCGCTGGCACTGCAGCACATGGAGTCCCGCGACGTGATCTTCGTCGGGCACGGTCACTTCTCCCGGGCGGTGATCACCCGCTGGATCGAGCTGCCCGTCTACGAAGGAATCCGGTTTTCGATGCCCGCGGTGTCCATCGCGGCGTGCGGCTTCGAGCACGGAGTGCGCCAACTCACCGCGCTGGCGTTGTCCGGCCAACCCGATTCGGCCGCGCTGGCGTGACACGCGAACCGACGTTCGTCCTCACCGGGCCAGACGGTGTCATCACCGCCGACGGTGTACACACCGCTTTCAGCGAGATCACCGACGCGCGGGCCGCCCTGGCTTCACACAGCGCACCGATCATCGTGGGCGCCTTGCCTTTCGACATCTCTAAACCCGCAGCGCTGATCCGGCCGCAATCGGTGGCACACACCCCAACCCTGCCCGCATGGCCGGTTCGCGAGCTTGCCACCGCGCGGATCGCCGAGACGATACCGACCGCCGACGACCACCGCGGACGCGTCGTATCGGCCCTGGGGCGACTGCGCGACCCGGGCAGCGACCTGCAAAAGGTCGTGCTGGCACGTGCGCTGCGGGTGACCGCCGACGGACCACTTGACGCCAGAACCGTGCTGCAGCGACTGGTCGCTGCTGATGGGCAGGCCAATTCCTATCTGGTGGACCTATCTGCTGCCGGCGAAGGGTATTCGGGCACAGTGCTCGTCGGAGCCAGCCCCGAGCTGCTGGTTGCCCGCCAGGGACAGCAGGTCATGTGTCGGCCTTTCGCCGGATCCGCGCCGCGGTTGCCCGACCCCGGCGCCGACAAGGCCAGCGGCGCCGCGCTTGCCGAATCTGCCAAGAACCAATATGAACATCAACTCGTTGTCGACGCCCTCCGTGAAACTCTCGAACCGCTCTGCACGGAGCTGCGAATCGCGGAGAAACCCGTGCTCAGCAAGACCGCGACCGTCTGGCACCTCTGCACTCCAATTTCGGGGACCCTACGCAAAAGATCTACCACCGCAATGGATCTAGCCATTGCATTGCACCCCACCCCAGCAGTTGGCGGCTCCCCCACCGGCCGGGCCACGGAGCTGATCAACGAGATCGAAGGCGACCGCGGCTTCTATGCCGGCGCGGTGGGCTGGTGCGACCAACGAGGCGACGGCCGCTGGGTGGTTGCGATCAGGTGCGCCCAGTTGTCCGCTGACCGTCGAACAGCCCTCGCACACTCCGGTGGCGGAATCGTCGCCGAATCGGACCCGGACGACGAAGTCGCAGAAACCACAACCAAATTCAGAACGATTCTATCGGCTCTATCGGCGCTGAAAGTCGAGCCGTGAGCGGACTCATCCGGCCCGTCCGCCCGGGAGACGAGATCGAACTGACCGCGATGATCCACGAACTCGCCAAGTTCGAAAGTGCCACCGCTGACTGCACGGTTACTGAGACCCAGCTCGCCGAAGCACTTTTCGGCCCACAACCCACGGTTTACGGCCATCTCGCCGAGGTGGACGGCCGGGCAGCCGCCGGCGCACTGTGGTTCCGCAACTTCTCGACCTGGGACGGAGTGGCCGGCATCCATCTCGAGGATCTGTTTGTGCGGCCGCAGTTCCGCAGGCAGGGACTGGCCCGCGCGCTTCTCGCGACGCTGGCCCGCGAATGCGTCGATCGGGGCTACACGCGGCTGACTTGGGCAGTGCTTGATTGGAATCTCGACGCGATCGCTCTCTACGAGAGCGTCGGGGGACGGCCGCAGACCGAGTGGATCACCTATCGGGTGTCCGGACCCGATCTCTTGGAGCTGGCAGCCGGTGACTCGTCGGACGGTGCCTGATTCTCCGACTCCTCAACGATCGTCGTCGGACGGTGCCAGATTGTCCGACTCCTCAACGATCGTCGTCGGACGGTGCCTGAGTCAGCCAGTGCAATACCGACGGACTGAACAGCAGCGCGAGCACCACCACCGAGACGACGCCGACGAGCACCGCGAGCCGCAGCTGGCCGGAGCTAAAGACGTACCAGGAGACACCCAGCAGCAGCAGGTTGGCGAACACCGCGATTCCGCGGCCCCATCGCCGCCCGGTCCACAACGCCACGCCTGCCGCCAACACGGCCGAACCCATGATGGCGAACCAGGCGGCCGTGCCATATCCGCTGATCGCGGCTTCGTGATGACCCCCAAGTTCGCGGACTATGAGCGCGATGGCCATCGCAATCGCCAGAGCCCCCTCAACGGTGGTGATGGCGCCGGCCACACGCGCTGACCTGGGAATCATTGCAACAGCCTGGTCGCCAAGTAGCGCACCGCAAGGTCGTAGCCCAGCGGCCCAGCGCCGGCCACCACCGCGTCGGCCACGGCGGAAACATAGGAGTGGTGACGGAACTCTTCGCGGGCGTGGATGTTGCTCAGGTGCACCTCGACGATCGGCAGTCCGATTGATCTCAGTGCATCAGCGATCGCCACCGAGGTGTGACTGTAGGCGGCAGGGTTGATGATGATGCCAGCGCAGTCGGGGCGCGCAGAATGGATCGCATCGACGAGCTCCCCCTCGTGGTTGCTCTGCATGGACCGAACCTGCAGGCCCGATTCCGCAGCCACCGCGCTCACCCTCGCCTCGATCTCAGCCAGGGTGGCGGACCCGTACACCTCAGGCTGCCGGGTGCCGAGCAGATTCAGATTGGGCCCGTTGACGAGTAGCAAGCGACGTTCGGTCACCGTTGTACGGTACCGGCGAGCCGCGCGAGGTCACCGCTGTACGGTGTCGGCGAGCCACGTGCGGTCGCCGAATGCGTCCCGCGAGGTCCTCTAAGGCGGGCGAACCCACATCCCCGATAGGCTCACCCCTCGTGCGCGCCGTTCTGATCGTGAACCCGAATGCGACGTCGACGACCCCAGCGGGCCGCGACCTGTTGGCCCATGCCCTGGAGAGCCGCCTGAAGCTAGACGTCGTGCACACCGACCATCGTGGCCACGCGATCGAGATCGCACAGGAGGCCACCCGCGGCGAGGTCGACGTGCTGATCGTGCACGGCGGCGACGGCACGGTGAACGAGGTGGCCAATGGCATCATCGGCGTGGCGGGACCGGGCAAAGCCGGACCCGCGGTCGGTGTAGTGCCTGGTGGATCGGCCAACGTGTTCGCCCGCGCGCTGGGAATCAGCCCGGACCCCACCGAGGCGACAAACCAACTTGTGGACCTCCTGGACGAGCACCGGGTCAGCAAGTGCTGGCGGCGTATCGGCCTGATGGACTGCCGGGAGCGCTGGGGGGTGTTCACCGCCGGCATGGGGGTCGACGGTGACGTCGTGGCTGCGGTCGAGGCGCAGCGGGCGAAGGGACGCAAGGTCACCGCGTCGCGATACATTCGGGTGACACTGCGCGAAATGCTGGCCAATTCGCGCCGCGATCCAACGCTGACGCTGCACTTACCCGACCATGAGCCGATCTCCGGCGTGCATTTCGCGTTTGTGTCGAACTCCAGCCCCTGGACCTACGCCAACGCTCGACCGGTATGGACCAACCCAGACACCACCTTCGAAACGGGTCTGGGTGTCTTCGCCACGACGAGCATGAGCATCCCGGCCAATCTCCGGCTGGCGCGGCGGATGCTGTCGCGTAACCCGCGCATCGAGGCCAAGCACTTGATCCGCCACGACGACGTTGAGAGGTTGAAGCTGACGAGCGACACGCCGGTGGCTTGTCAAATCGACGGAGATTACGTCGGTCTGCGCGAGGAAATGGCATTCACCGCGGTTCCCGACGCCCTCGGTGTCGTTGCTCCGCCCCCCAAAACTGGCTGATCAAGCACCTGAACTGCATGAACAGACATTCGAAGCAGCTTCACAGGTGGAATTTAAGGCGCAGGTGGCCTCAGCCTAGTACAACGGTTTTCGGGATCACCTAACAGGCCACGGTAGTGAGATAGGACACGTGTGAACGAGATGCTATTGACATCTGTTCAGCCTATGAAAGCATCGGTGGCAACAGCACGGAAACATCTCGGTGCGCTTGCACTAACAGCCGAATTACAGCTCGCGCACTCTGCTGCGCAGATAAGAAGGAGTGGGACTCATGGATTGGCGCCACAAGGCGGTCTGTCGCGACGAGGACCCGGAACTGTTCTTCCCAGTGGGAAACAGCGGACCGGCACTCGCCCAGATCGCTGACGCGAAGATCGTCTGCAACCGTTGCCCGGTCACTGCCGAGTGCCTGAGCTGGGCGCTGGAGTCAGGCCAGGATGCTGGAGTCTGGGGTGGTATGAGCGAGGACGAGCGTCGCGCGCTCAAGCGCCGCAATGCCCGCACCAAGGCCCGCACCGGGGTCTAACCAAAATCTGTACGCGAGTGAAGGCCCCGACGAGAGTCGGGGCCTTCACTTTGCGAACGCAGCTGTAACCAGGCGAACGAAGCCGTAACGAGGCGAACGCAGTCGGGACGAAGGTCCTCGGTCAGCCCCGCCGCCGTGGGTGGATCATTATTGGCTTGCACGGCCACGTCTGCCGATCGGCACCCGCAGAATCACATCGGTGCCACCTGTTGCGAGGTCGTGCATGCTCAACGATCCGTCGAGTTCCGCCGAGACCAGCGTTCGCACGATCTGCAGGCCGAGGCGGTCAGATTTCTCCAGGCTGAAACCCTCCGGCAGCCCGCGCCCGTCGTCGTGAACTACGACGTCGAGCCAGCGGGCGGAACGTTCGGCACGGATCGTGACGCAGCCCTGCGCCGTCGTCGTGTCGAAAGCATGCTCGATCGCGTTCTGTACGAGCTCGGTGATGACCATGATCAGCGCGGTAGCACGGTCAGCGTCCAGGACACCCAACTCACCGACGCGGTTGATGCGGATCGGGGTATCGACTGTGGCGACATCGTTCATGATCGGCAGTATCCGGTCGACTACCTCGTCGAGATTGACCTCTTCGTCCACCGACATCGACAGGGCATCGTGGACCAGCGCGATTGATGAAACCCGGCGCACGGACTCGATCAGCGCCTCACGGCCCTCTGCGTTGTTGGTGCGGCGCGCCTGCAGACGCAGCAGCGCCGCCACCGTCTGCAAGTTGTTCTTCACCCGGTGGTGGATCTCGCGAATCGTGGCGTCCTTGGACAGCAGGGCCCGGTCGCGGCGTTTGATCTCGGTGACGTCGCGAATCAGCACCACCGCCCCCACTGCGGCGCCGTGCACCACCAACGGAAGCGTGCGCAGCAAGACCGCCGCACCCCGGGCATCGACTTCCATCCGCATGCTGGACCCGCCGGCCAACGAATCGCGGACATGGTTGGCCAGCTCTTGAGCCTCGAAGGGATCCGAGATCAGCGGACGGGTGACGCTGATCAGATTGTGGCCCTCCAACTCGGCAGACAACCCCATTCGGTGATAGGCCGACAGTGCGTTCGGGCTGGCGAAAGCAACTAAGCCGGTGTCGTCGAGCCGAATGAAGCCGTCGCCCACCCGCGGGCTTGATCGGGACATCGCGAGATCACCGACGTTGGGGAACGTCCCCTCGGACAACATGTGCAGTAGGTCGCCGGCACAGTCGACGTATGCGGTTTCCAACGGACTAGCCTGGCGTGGTGCCAGCGATGTCTGACGGGTGAGAACTGCGACGATGCCGCTGCCGTGGCGCACCGGCACTGCCTCGGCTTTGAGGCGAGCTGAACCGAATCGGCCTTCCACGGTCGCGTGCCCGATCACGCCGGAGGAGAAGGCCGCATCCACGATCGGAACGTCACCCGTGCCGGCGAAGGTGCCGACCGCGTCAGCCAGCAGCACAGTCGCGGCGGTGTTGGGCCGTACCTGGGCCACGCAGACGACCTTGCTGTCATCGCGGCGCACCCACAGCAGATAGTCAGCGAAGGAGAGATCGGCTAGTAGCTGCCATTCAGCAACGACGGCGTGCAGGTGATCGACGGCACTGCCAGGTAGGACGGTGTGTTCGGCGAGTAGATCACCGAGGGTGGACATGACCTACCGCGTTCTGCGCTTCGGCGTCACCGGGACGCTAGCTGATGACCGCGATGAGATCGCCCGCCTGAATGACGTCGCCGATGGCCACGCTCACCTTGCTGACGGTGCCGGCAACCTCGGCGAGCACCGGAATCTCCATCTTCATCGACTCGAGCAGCACCAAGGTGTCGCCTTCAGCGATCTGATCGCCTTCGTGGACCATGACCTCGAGCACACTGGCCACGATCTCCGCGCGAACATCCTCGGCCATCTTCACCCCACTCCACTCACCGCTGGCGCTGTCGGGTCCTATCGAACCACACCCCCGGCCAGGCAACCCTGTCACTGGGCCGTGAGACAATAGCCCGTATACGCCCGAGGAATGTGGGCTGGACACCCCCCGACGACATGGAGGAACATCATGGCCAAGCGTGGCCGCAAGAAGCGCGACCGTAAGCATGCCAATGCCAATCACGGAAAGCGGCCGAACGCTGGTTCAAAGTCGGTGCGCTAACCGCGCCGAATGGGTGCGCTAACCCCGCCGAATGATCGTGGTGCGGCTGATCTCGATCCGAAGCCGCGCACGCAGGCTCTCCGGAGCGCGTTCACCACCGCACTTGGTGGCGATCATGGTCTTGATCCTCTCCTCGACGCCGTAATGCCGCAAGCACGTGGGACACACTTCGAGGTGCTGGCGTAGCTTGTCACGGGTCTCGACGGTGCATTCGCCGTCGAGCAGCGTCCAGACCTCGGCGATGACCGCAGCGCACTCAGGATGATTCGGGTCGATCGGGCCCACCGGCGGCGTCCAGCGCTCCTCCTGACTCATGATGGGACCTCCTCGGGCGCGTCGAGCTGCTCACCACGCAGAAAGCCGCGCTCCCGGGCCACATCGACCAAAGATTCGCGTAGCTGGCGTCTGCCGCGATGCAATCGCGACATCACCGTCCCAATCGGCGTGTCCATGATCTTGGCGATCTCCTTGTATGGGAAGCCCTCCACATCGGCGTAGTACACCGCCATTCGGAACTCTTCGGGCAACGCCTGCAGGGCTTCCTTGATCTCAGTATCGGGTAGCGATTCCAGTGCCTCGACCTCGGCGGACCGCAGCCCGGTCGAGGAGTGTTGGGCGCTGGCTGCCAGCTGCCAGTCAGTGACCTCTTCGGTCGGATACTCAGCTGGCCGACGCTGCTTCTTGCGGTAGCTGTTGATGTAGGTATTGGTCAAAATGCGATACAGCCATGCCTTGAGGTTCGTCCCCTCACGGAAGGAGCGGAATCCGGCGTAGGCCTTGACCATGGTTTCCTGCAGCAGATCCTCTGCATCGGCGGGATTGCGCGTCATGCGCAGCGCGCCGCCGTAGAGCTGATCGAGCAGCGGTATCGCGTCACGTTCGAACCGAGCCGTCAACTCGGCATCGGACTCCTCATGCTTGGAATCGGGATGCTTGGAATCGGGATGCTTGGAATCGGGCTGAGACTCTGGCGGCGCGGGGCCCGAGTCCTGCTCGTCCAGGGCCGCATCGGAAGCCGGCCCATCGGTATCTGTCATCGCGGGAAGCACCGTCCCTTCTGTAGCGGCGAGGCCAAACAGGTCCGGCACCTCGACCGAACGCGATGAAGTCTCCATGGCCAACGCTGGCACCATCATTCCCTTCCGCCGATCCTAGAGGTAGCCACCGACGACCTTCTCCGGCAGCAATACGCCCGCTACAACTGATGCCAATAACAGCGCCGACGGCGACCATTGTTCCCCGGCACCTGTTCCCCGGCACTTGTTTGTTCCCCGGCACTTGTTTGTTCCCCGGCACTTGTTCCCCGGCACCTGTTCCCCGGCACCTCGCCGCCACGATCGAGCGCGCGCGGCGGCGAACATCGGTGCCGTGTAGCGCGGGAATATCACGGGAATATGCTGAGACCCATGTCACTCGCCGGAAAAACCATGTTCATCTCGGGCGCCAGCCGCGGTATCGGGCTGGCGATCGCCAAACGAGTCGCCGCCGACGGTGCCAACATCGCCCTAGTAGCCAAGACAGCCCAGCCGCATCCCAAACTCCCCGGCACGGTCTACACCGCGGCCAAGGAGATCGAGGAGGTCGGCGGGCAGGCGCTGCCGATCGTCGGAGACGTCCGCGATGGCGATTCGGTGGCCGCAGCGGTCGCCAAGACCGTCGAGCAGTTCGGCGGCATCGACATCTGTGTGAACAATGCCTCGGCGATCAACCTGGGCTCAATCGAAGAGGTGCCACTGAAGCGCTTCGACCTGATGAACGG
>JAHZKD010000460.1 GCA_022600605.1 Actinomycetes bacterium | reverse complement strand
CGAAGAAGCGGGCGATCTCGGCCAGCGTCTCCGCGCCGTAGTCGATCAGGTACGCGAGGTCCCCGGTGGCCTCATAGAACTTCCACGCGTTGTAGGCGACGGCGATGCCGATGTGGTGCGCGCGGGAGCTGGCATCGGGATTCCAGCGCCCGCTGCGCGGGTTGAGGTGCAGCAGTGGGCTTTCCTCGCGCCCGTCGCTGCCGGACTGCCACGGGTACATCGCACCCCGATGGCCTGCCGCGCGGGCGGCATGACGGGCCTCGTCCAGTCGCCGGTAGCGGTACCTGAGAAGAGACCGGGTAACCGGCGGCAACCGTAGGTTGAGCACAGGGAAGATGAACAGCTCGTCCCAGAAGATGTGTCCGCGGTAGGCCTCACCGTGCAGTCCACGCGCCGGCACCCCGGCGTCGAGGTCGTCGGTGTTCGGCGACACCGTCTGCAGCAGATGCAGCAGATGCAGGCGCAGGATCAGCAGTTCTTGGCCGAAGTCGTCGAATTCGATGGACAGCCGTTCCCACAGGTGCATCCAGTCGGTTCGATGCCCGGCGAGCAGTTCGTCGAACCGGCCCAGTCGAGTCACCCAGCGTGCGGCGTCGACGGCAGGTTCGGACGTCGCGACGTCGCGCCCGGTGTAGACGGTCACCACCTTTTCCACCGTGACTCCCTCACCGGCAGCCAGCCGCACGGTGATGTCGTGACCGATTTCGGCAGGCTGATCGTAGAGGTGGAAGGTGGCGGGGACCGGCTCGTTGTCACGCCACACCGTGTTGCGGGCCGCCATGGCAATAGGGATGCGTGACTGGGTGGTCTGCGTCGTCAGCAACACCGAGCCGTTGCCGATGTCCCGGGTGTCGACCGGACCAAGGTGCTGATTGTCCAGGTCGCGGTAACGTTCGACCAGCGAGTTCTTCACGCCGCCGTCCAGGGTCGAGCGGAATTCGATGCTCCCCGACCAGTCCTCGGCCACGACGGTCGTCTCCAGGGCGCCGACGTGGGGCATGTGCATGGCCACGAATCGTCGCTGCGTGAGCGAACTGGTCCGGCCGGCGTCGTCGGTGAAGCGCACCTGCCGAGTCAGCACCGCGGCGCGAAGGTCGACAGTCTGACGGTACGACAACACCGTGACCGCGTCGATGTCGAACCAACTGCCGCCGTCGATTCGGAAGGTCAACGGGAGCCAGTTGGGCAGGTTGACCAGGCTCTCGTTGTCGACCTCGGTTCCCGAGACGTCATCGATGAGCCGGTTGAACACCCCGGCGGCGTAGGTCCCCGGGTAGTGCACCTGCCCGGCCTTGCTCTCCGGCGCCGCGCCCCTGGTGGCGAAGTATCCGTTTCCCACCGTGCACAATGCTTCGCGGAGCTTCTCGCTCTGCGGGTCGTACCCGTCGAAGACGTAGTCCCACGCCTTGTTCGATACCTGCTGTTTGTAGGAAAGCCACCCAGAACCGCGTTCGATGAACTCGCGCACCTGTTGCGGGCTCCGAAGAGTGAAGTTGGCGGCGGACTTTCGGTCACCGTCCTCGTCGTGCGCGACGACGATTCCGATGCCGTCGAGCCGAACCGCCTCGAATGCGTCTTCGTCGGTGAGGTCGTCGCCGATGTAGATCGGCAGCATCGAGCCCGTGGGGTCGATCCGGTCACGGATCCAGGCCAGCGTGGTTCCCTTGTCCCAGTCGATGTCGGGTCGCAGCTCGACGATCATCCGTCCGCCGGTGACTCGCAGGCCCTCGCGCGCCCCGAGCGAATGCGCCGCTGCCACGACCTCGCCGACCCGCTCGGCCGACACCTCGCGGTAGTGCACGGCGACGGCGTATCGCTTGTGCTCGACCCGCACCCCGGTGATCCCGGCCAGGCTCTGGCTGAGTTCGGCCGCGGCGCGTTCGAGGATGGGGATGAACTGTGCGGCCGTTTCGTTCTGGTGCTGGGTGCCGTCCGGTCCGGTCAGCTCGAAACCGTGGCTGCCCGCGTACCAGAGGCCGGGGATGTCCACTCGGCTGCGCACATCCTCAAGGTCGCGACCGCTCAGGATGGCCACCGGCCATGTCTTGGCGGCGAGTTCCAGCGCCTCGGCGGCGCCTTCGACGAGCATGGCCGCAGCGGGATCCGACACGATGGGGGACAGGGTTCCGTCGTAGTCGAGGAACAGCATCGACTCGCGCGAGCTAGTGATGCCAACCAGCTGACCGTAGGACTCCAGCGCGTTCGGGAGGTCCGAGATCCGCGCGTCCCCCGTGCGGACGGCGATGTCGGCCAGGCCGTCGAGCACCACGTCCGCACCGTGGCGGGCCAAGTCTTCGGCGCCCCCGGCGCCATCGATGCCCACGACGAGCACGAACCCGCCTGAGCGGCCCGCCGCCACCCCGGCAGTGGAGCTCTCGACGACGACACACCGTTGTGGTCGCACCCCGAGCCGGTGGGCAGCATCCAGAAGTACTGTGGGATCGGGCTTCTCGACCGTTCCGCGTTGGCCGGCGATTCCGCCGATACAGACGCCGAACAGGTCGTTGACCCCGGCCGAGGTCAGGGCTTGCTGGCACCGTGGGCTCGACGAGTAGGCGGAGACACCGACACCGATGCTCTGCAGCTTTCGGGCTAAATCGACCGTCTCCGCGAAGAATGGCCCCTCGCTGTTCAGCGCACCGTCGAGGGTCAGCGCACCATCGAGGTCGAGCAGCACCGCGTCGTGGTAGCGCGGGTCGATGGTGACCGGCAGCTTCATGGGACTGACGCGGGCTGTTGTTCCAGCTCCAACACCTGACGGGTGGTCGTAACCACGGTGTCGGGATTGAGGCTCATCGAGTCGATGCCCAGGGTAACCAGGAATTCGGCCATATCCGGGTAGTCCGACGGGGCCTGACCGCACAGCCCGGAGTGAATGCCGTTGCGGCGACAGCCTTCCACCGCGAGTCGGATCATCTCCTTGACTCCCTCGTCGCGCTCGTCGTAGTCGAAGGCCACGACTTCGCTGTCACGATCGACGCCCAGGGTGAGCTGGGTCAGGTCGTTGGAGCCGATAGAGAACCCGTCGAAGCGTTTGGCGAACTCATCGATCAGGATCACGTTGTTCGGGATCTCGCACATCGCGTACACCTTGAGGTCGTTCTCGCCGCGCCGCAGACCATGTTTGGCCATCTCGGCCAACACCTGGTCGGCCTCGGCTACCCGGCGCACGAACGGGATCATGAGCACGACGTTGGTCAGGCCCATCTCTTCGCGGACGCGCTTCATCGCCTGGCACTCCAGCGCGAAGCCCTCGGCATAGGCGGGATGCGCGTAGCGCGATGCGCCGCGGAAGCCGATCATCGGGTTGCTCTCTTCTGGCTCGAAGGCTGTGCCGCCGACCAGGCTGGCGTATTCGTTGGTCTTGAAGTCCGACATCCGTACCACCACGGGCTTCGGCCAGAAGGCCGCAGCGATCGTGCCGACTCCTTCGGACAGGCGCTCCACGAAGAAGGCGCCCCCATCCGAGTAGGCATACGTGAGCTTATCGATCATCCTTCGAGCCTCGGGGTCGTCGACCTTGTCGGGGTGCAGCAGGGCGAGCGGGTGGACCTTGAT
>JAHZKD010000459.1 GCA_022600605.1 Actinomycetes bacterium | reverse complement strand
GGCCGAGCAACACAAGTACCCGGTCGAGGTGTTCGATACCTCCTACGCGGAGGAGGCCGGGATCAAGAGTGCGACCTTCGTGGTGCACGCGCCGTTTGCGTACGGCACCCTCTCGGTCGAGCAAGGCACCCACCGGCTGGTACGGATTAGCCCGTTCGACAATCAGGGTCGGCGTCAGACATCTTTCGCCGAAGTCGAGGTGCTGCCGGTGACCGAGACCACCGATCACATCGATATCCCAGACGCCGACGTCCGGGTAGATGTCTACCGGTCCAGCGGCCCCGGTGGTCAATCGGTGAACACCACAGACTCCGCGGTTCGACTGACTCACGTTCCGACCGGTATCGTTGTCACCTGCCAGAATGAGAAGTCGCAGTTGCAGAACAAGGTGTCGGCGATGCGCGTGCTCCAGGCAAAATTATTGGAACGCAAGCGTTTAGAAGAGCGGGCCGAGATGGACGCGCTGAAGGGCGACGGCGGAAGCTCCTGGGGCAACCAGATGCGTTCCTACGTGTTGCACCCCTACCAGATGGTGAAGGATCTGCGCACCGAGTACGAGGTCGGCAATCCAGCAGTGGTGCTGGATGGCGACATCGACGGCTTCCTGGAAGCCGGCATCCGGTGGCGCAACAGAAAAGATGACGACTAGCTCCCTACTTGCATTCGACGCCGCCTCGCATTGGCGTGGCTTCTGGCGCGGTGACATCGGCAACTGGATTCTTGAGCGCGGTGTACCGATCGCGCTGCTGCTGATCGGTGGACTGATCGCTGCCAGGTTCATCAGCTGGTCGGCGCGCAGGATCGTCCAGCGGATCGACGCCGAGTATGAGGGAAGCGATCAGCTGGTGCGTTCCGAGAGGGCCAAACACCGCCAGGCGGTGGCTTCGGTGATCTCCTGGGTATCGGTCGCGATGCTGTTCGTCGTCGTGACGGTGGAGATTACCTACATCGTCGATATCCCGGTGGGATCGTTGGTCGCACCTGCCGCGGTCATCGGTGCCGCGCTGGGTTTCGGTGCACAGAAACTAGTCCAGGACCTGCTCAGCGGATTCTTTATCATCGCCGAGAAGCAGTACGGCTTCGGTGACTTGGTGTCGTTGAGCATGGGGGTGTCCCAGGATTCGGTCGGGACCGTTGAGGACGTCACATTGCGGGTGACCAAGTTGCGTACCGCCGAAGGTGAGATGTACACCATTCCCAACGGGAACATCGTCAGGTCGCTGAACTTGTCTAAGGACTGGGCGCGCGCGGTCATCGACGTCCCGGTTCCGGCAACGGCGGACCTCAGTCGCGTTAACGAACTTTTGTATGGTGTGACAGAAAACGCGATGGAAGACGCTGCGCTTGCCGATCTCCTGCTCGACGCGCCTCATCTCATGGGCGTGGAGAGCATCGAACTGGACACCGTGCATCTGCGAATGGTGGCGCGCACGCTGCCCGGCAAGCAGTTCGACGTTGGTCGCCGGCTTCGGGTACTCGTGATTGCCGCATTGCGTGGCGACGGTATCCTTGCGCCACCCGATGGTTCGATGCCGGTGGTGGAGGCGATCGATCCCTCATCTGCCCTCGGCGCCAAGGAGTCTGCACAGGGAGAGCCAGGTCAGCGATGAAGTCCTGGCTCAAGGCCAAGCTCGGCCGGATCCGGATATCGACGGTGGCCCTTTTAGCCGTGTTCTGCCTGCTGCTCTGGGTGCAGCAGACGTTCCCATCGGAGCGGGCGGCCGACGAAGCGCCTGCACCGGCGGTTGTGCCGCCTGGGTTCGTACCCGACCCCGACTACACGTGGGTGCCACGGACGAATGTGCGAACTGCGGCACCGGTGTACACCACGACCCCCACCACCCCGACGAGTCCGACTTCGCCGGGTGAGACGCCAGCCCCGACCGATTCCCCCGGGCCTACGCCGACCACCCCGGCGGCCGGGCGCAACCCCGTCGGGTCGTTACCGCCAGGCCCGCAGACCGGCACGCAGACCCCGCTGACGCCACCCGCCAGCACCACTGCGCCGGCGGGTCCGACGGCGCCAACCACCGTGCCGGCGCGGTAATGCGGAGGTAATTGCATGCCCTCCCGCTACACTGGCGTGCCGTGATGATCACCCTCGACAATGTGTCAAAGCAGTACAAGTCGTCGGCACGTCCAGCGCTCGACAACATCTCGGTCAAGATCGACAAGGGTGAGTTCGTCTTCCTCATCGGTCCCTCCGGGTCGGGCAAATCCACGTTCATGCGTCTGTTGCTGGCCGAGGAGCAGCCTTCGTCGGGCGACATCAGGGTGTCTAAGTTCCATCTGAACAAGCTGCCCGGCCGCCATGTCTCTTCGCTGCGGCAGGTCTTGGGCTGCGTTTTTCAGGACTTCCGCCTGCTGCAGCAGAAGTCCGTGTTCGAGAACGTGGCCTTCGCGCTTGAAGTGATCGGAAAACGTTCCGACACCATCAACCGGGTGGTTCCCGAGGTGCTGGAGATGGTGGGGCTGTCGGGCAAGGCCAACCGCTTGCCCCATGAACTGTCTGGAGGCGAGCAGCAGCGCGTTGCCATCGCCCGCGCGTTCGTCAACCGGCCGCTGGTGCTGCTGGCCGACGAGCCGACGGGCAACCTTGACCCTGATACCAGCAAAGACATCATGGAACTGCTCGAACGGATCAACCGCACGGGCACGACCGTGCTGATGGCCACCCATGACCACCACATCGTCGACTCGATGCGCCAGCGGGTCGTCGAACTCGAACTCGGCCGGCTGATTCGTGATGAACAGCGCGGCGTCTACGGAATGGATCGCTAAGTGCGCTTCGGTTTTCTCATCAGCGAAGTCCTGACGGGGCTTCGCCGCAACGTAACCATGACCATCGCGATGATCCTCACCACCGCGATCTCTATCGGCCTGTTCGGTGGCGGGCTGCTGGTGTTGCGTCTGGCCGACCAGTCACGCGACATCTACCTGGACAGGGTGGAAAGTCAGGTCTTCCTCACCAGCGACGTGTCGGTCGATGACCCGACCTGCGATGCTGACCCGTGTAAGGCGCTGCGGTCGCAGATCGAGGCGCGCGACGACGTCAAATCCGTTCGCTTCTTGAACCGCGACGATGCCTACGAAGACGCGATCACGAAATTCCCGCAATACAAGGACGTGGCCGGAAAGGACGCGTTTCCCGCGTCGTTCATCGTCAAGCTCGAAGACCCTGAGCAACACCAAGACTTCGACGACGCCATGGCGGGCCAGCCCGGCGTGCTCAACGTCTTGAACCAGAAGGACTTGATCGACCGGTTGTTCGCCGTGCTGGACGGGCTGTCGAATGCAGCGTTCGCTGTGGCGTTGGTGCAGGCGATCGGTGCGGTGTTGCTGATAGCCAACATGGTTCAAGTCGCCGCGTATACCCGCCGGACTGAGATAGGGATCATGCGACTTGTCGGCGCCAGTCGCTGGTATACGCAGCTGCCTTTCTTGGTCGAGGCGATGGCTGCGGCCTTCGTGGGCGTGCTGATCGCCATCGGCGGCCTGATTGCGGTGCGTGCGCTGTTCCTGGAGAACGCCCTCGACCAGTTCTACCGAGCCAATCTGATCGCGCGCATCGACTACGCCGACATCCTCTACATCGCACCGATCCTGTTGTTCCTGGGTGTGGCGATGGCTGGTGTCACCGCATACGTGACGCTGCGGTTGTACGTACGAAGGTAGGCCGTGTCAAAGAAGGCCAAGGCGCCCAAGGACAGCAACAACCAGGTTGTTGCAACAAATCGCAAAGCGCGGCCCAACTATTCGATTCTGGAGACCTACGAGGCCGGAGTCGCGCTGATGGGCACGGAGGTCAAGAGCCTGCGCGAGGGGCAAGCATCGCTTGCCGATGCTTTCGCCACCATCGACGACGGCGAGATCTGGCTGCACAACCTGCACATCCCTGAATATCACCACGGCAGCTGGACCAATCACACGCCGCGGCGCAATCGCAAGCTGCTGCTGCACCGGCGTGAGATCGACACCCTGGTCGGCAAGATCCGCGACGGCAATCTGACACTGGTACCGCTGTCGCTGTACTTCACCGGAGGTCGTGTCAAGGTAGAGCTGGCCCTGGCCCGCGGTAAGCAGGCACACGATAAGCGCCAGGACTTGGCTCGCCGCGACGCGCAACGCGAGGTCACCCGGGAGATGGGCCGGCGCCTCAAAGGCGTGACCGACTGACGGGCATCATCGGCGCGCTGATCGTGGCGCAGATGGGCGTGAACCTGGTTGCCAGGCGATGACATTCCGGCTCGGGATCGCGATGCGTGGTGGACGGGCAACTGGCTGGTAGATAATTGGGACGCTGCTGGCGCTGGTGTCTGTCGGATTGATCGCCGTGAGTTAGCTAACGTCATGTTCACAGGCCGAGTACGAGCTGCGCTTGTGGCGGAAGGAGCGGAAGGAGGCGGACGGTCAAGGACTATAAACTGCGCATCGCCTTGTTCGTCGTTGTCGCACTGCTGGCCGGTGTCAACGCACTGGCGCCGTGGGGAGACGAGGCGGCTCGCCGCGGAGACACTTTACTGCAGCTGGGCACCGGGCTGGGGGCTGTGATCTGCGGCGTTGTCGTCGCGCTGGGCATGAGCGGAATGGCGCGCTGGTGGCGGCTGCTTCTCGTCATAGTGCTAGCGGGCTTTCTGGCGGGCCAGATTCTCTGGTGGTCCTCTGGAGGTGACGAGGGCAGCGCATCGGCGGCACCGGCAATGTTCATCACCTATCTGGCATTCCCGGTGTTCGCCCTGGCGTCGATATACGTTCTGGTGCGTTCAACTGGCGGTGTGCTCAGGCGCCGGAGTTCTGCGTTGCAGCATTCCCTGGTCACCACGTTCCTCGACGGGTTGGTGGCCGCCACAGCGTTCTTGATATTTGTCTCGATGGGCGGCTTCGGCACCCGGTCGACCGCCTCGTTGCCCCGCTCGAGCAGCCCGGCCGCGCAATTTGCGTTCTCGTTGGCCGAGCTGGTCGTTGTGGTCGTGGCTGTGGTGATCACGATGATCTACCACCTGGACCGCCCATATCGGAAGAACTATCTCCTATTGGCCGCGGGCGTTGTGACCATCGCTTCGGCAGATCGGCTCGTGGCGTACTACGAAACTGTCGGTTCGGCGAGCGGCCAGCGGTGGGCCGCGATCGGTTTGGTTCTGGGCCCGCTGCTGTTCGCCTACGCGATGTTCGAGAGGCAGGAACGGCCAGCTGCGGCAGTGGGGCGCCGTAGCCAGGGGATGGACTGGGCGCAGCTGATCCTGCCTTATATGGGCTTCCTCGGGATCGCAGTACTTTTCGCGTTCCACATATCGATCGGTCAGCCGTTTAGCGGTTTCGTGGTCAGCTTGTTGGTGCTGATGGTGCTGCTGATCGCCATCCGCCAGGTGGTGGCGATTCGCGCGCAGTATTTACTGACTCAGCGGTTGTATTCCACACAGCGCAGACTGGCGCGTCAGGTACACACCGACGCTTTGACCGGGTTACCCAATCGCTTGTTATTAAGCAGACGACTCAATGCCGCGATGCGCGACGGCCGTTTCGTGCTGGTCTTCGTCGATCTCGACGACTTCAAGGAGGTCAACGATCAGTTCGGGCACGCCGCGGGTGACGAACTGCTGCGTGAAGTCGGGGAGCGCCTCAAACGGTGTTTGACAGACGGCGACACTGTGGCCCGCGTCGGCGGTGACGAATTCGCGATCCTCATCGACAGCACCAAAGAAGAACCAGAGGTCGTTGCGGACCAGTTGCGGGTGGCGCTTCGGGTTCCATTCGCCGTGCAGGGCTCCTCGGTGCGGGTGCGTGCCAGCATGGGCCTGGCCCGTCCCAGCGCAGACGGAACGTCCCAGACAGCCGATGACCTGATGCGCCAAGCCGATATCTCGATGTACGCGGGAAAACGTATCGGCAAGGACACTGCGGTGGTCTATCAGCCGTCCTCTGATGTTCGCGGGGATTTCCCGACCGCGCTGCGACAGGCCGGCGACGGCGTCCCGGCGGGGTTCAGCCTCGCCTACCAGCCCATCGTCGGCCTTCCCGGCGGCACGCCGATGGCGGTCGAGGCGCTGGCGCGATGGACCGCGCCCAATGGAATCGACATCTCACCTGAGACTTTCGTGGCCGCCGCGGAGGTAGCCGGCCTCGGCGCCGACCTCGATGCGCTGGTACTCGATCTGGTGTGCAGCGAAGTCCAAGCCGCCGGTTTGGATGGTGACGTGCACGTGAATATCGGCGCCGCGCGCCTGGGCAACCTGTCATTCGAAGAGCGCGTCCGAGAGGTGCTGGCCAAGCACCGACTGACGCCGAGCCGGCTTGTGGTGGAAATTACCGAGACAGTCCCGATCGTCGATCTCGCCGCTGCCGCAGAGCAGATCCTTCGACTGAATGCCTTGGGTGTCAAGGTGGCACTTGACGACTTCGGCGCAGGTTTCAACTCGCTGATGTATCTGCATACGCTGCCCGTGCAGTTCGTCAAACTTGACCGCCGTTTCGTCACCGGGACCGATTCCGAACGAGATTTTGCGTTGTACCGATCGGTTACCCGCCTGTGCGGCGAGCTGGGAATGGAAGTAATCGTCGAAGGAATCGAGCGCGAGGAGCAGGCGGTGGCCGCCTACAACGCTGGGTGCCGACTAGCCCAGGGACACCTCTTCGGGAGCGCCGTACCCATCGCCGAACTCACTTCCGGCTCGCTGGTCCCCCGCGGCCCCCTGTGACGGGTGGGCTAGGCCATGCGGCCGGTTCCCGAGCCAACGGGCGCGTGGGTGCTGACGAGCGGGTGGGCCCGACCTGGACAATGGGGTGTGACAAGATGGCGGCCAGCATGCCGGACCGGTAGTATGGATATTCCTGTCGAGGTTCGGCGGGGGTGCGAGGGGCTGAACGGTTTCGACTTCGCGCATCGAATCAAGGGAAGCGTGCC
>JAHZKD010000458.1 GCA_022600605.1 Actinomycetes bacterium | reverse complement strand
TGCACCGAGCCGTACACCCCGTTGATCTTCATCTTCCCGATGCCCGGGGCCTCCACGTAGGAGTCGCGCGGGATGGAGATCGCCGTCGCGGACTTCCCGTTGGTCGGGATGCGCACCAGGATGATCGTGTCGGTGTTGGTCGCGACTTCGTCGCCGGCGCGCAGCATTGCACGTTCCTCGTCAGAGAGCGGATTGCCGTGGGCGTCGGTGCGACTGTCCATTCCGACCAGCAAAATGTCGATCGCGCCGTCGTCGCCGCCTTCGCCGAGCGCGATCGGGTTCACCTGGTTGATGCCGGATTCGAACGCGCGCAGCTTGCCCCAGGCGAGCCCGGTTCCCAAGAGGATCGCCAGTGCCGCGGTCACCGAAATGACACGCATCATCGGAGCAGCAGGCATTTGCCCAGGTTACTGGGGAGCAGGCCGCTTGCCGGGTAGCCGGCGCCGGCGTGCCAAACTCGTCGGGTGTCCTCTCGGATCGTGATTTCAGGAGCCGGTGGCCTCCTCGGCCGGGTGTTGGCAGGTCAGGCCGCTCAGCTTGGTCGCGACGTGCTGGCGCTCACGTCGGCCGAGTGGGACATCACCGACGCTACGGCCGGCGAGCGTTTCATCGCCCACGGCGACGTCGTTATCAACTGCGCGGGCTACACGAAGGTCGACGCTGCTGAGGCGGAACCTGAGCGCGCGAAGGCGGTCAATACCGTCGGTCCGCAGGTCATCGCCCAAACGTGCGCGCGAGCCGGTGCGTCGTTGATCCATTTATCCACTGACTACGTGTTCAGTGGCTCGTTTGACCTTGGATCCTGTGGTGAACCGCGCCCCTACGAAATCGACGACGAGACTGGGCCGCTATCGGTCTACGGGCGCACCAAGCTCGCCGGCGAGTCCGGGGTGCTGTCCGTGATGCCCGACGCTCACGTGGTGCGCACGGCATGGATCTATGAAGGTGGCGACGGTTCGGACTTCGCCGCCACGATGCGGCGGGCGGCGGCCGGGTCGGGGACGGTCGAGGTAGTGGCTGACCAAGTCGGGTCACCGACCTACGTCGGCGATTTGGTGGGCTCGCTGCTCCAAATCGCCGACGGCTCGATCCGCGAGCCGGTTCTACACGCCGCCAACCTCGGTGCCGTCAGCCGGTTCGAGCAGGCGCAGGCGATCTTTGAGGAGGTCGGCGCTGACCCGAACCGGGTGCGCCCAGTCGGAAGCGACCGCCATCCCCGTCCGGCGCCACGCCCGATGTATTCGGCGTTGTCCGGGGTCAAGTCAGCCGCCGCCGGTTTGATTCCGCTGCGGCCGTGGCGCGAGGCGCTCGCTGAAGCGCTGGCGGCTGCCGGGCCGATATCCTCGACGCCGTGAGATTGGCTGTGCGATTGGTGAAGCCGCGGTGAGCGACGAACTCTTCGTGGTGACGGTGACCTATTCGCCGGGCCCGCACCTGGATCGCTTCCTCGCCTCACTGGCCCACGCCACCGACCGCCAGGTCACCGTCGTGATGGCCGACAACGGCTCCATCGACGGTGCTCCCGAAGAAGCCGTCGAACGCTATCCCAACGTCACACTGCTGCGCACCGGGGCCAACCTGGGCTACGGCAGCGCCGTCAACCGCGCCGTCACCGAACACGTCCTCGGCTCACCCACGGACTTCTTCATCGTGGCCAACCCGGACGTGCAGTGGGGGCCGGGCAGCATCGACCTGCTCCTCGAGGCAGCTGCACGGTGGCCACAGGCAGGGTCTCTGGGGCCGCTGATCCGCGACCCGGACGGCTCGGTCTACCCATCAGCGCGGCACCTGCCCTCGATTATTCGAGGCGGAATGCACGCAGTCGTCGGGCCGGTGTGGCGGTCGAATCCGTGGACGGCGGTCTACCGTCAGGAGCGCAGCGCCCCCAGCGAACGAGCTGTCGGCTGGTTGTCGGGATCGTGTCTGCTGCTGCGCACCAACGCCTTCTCAGGCGTCACCGGTTTCGACGAGCGCTACTTCATGTACATGGAGGACGTCGACCTAGGCGACCGACTGGGGCAGGCCGGCTGGCAGAACGTCTATGTGCCCTCAGCAGAGGTCATGCACGACAAGGGGCATTCAACGGGCCGCGACCCGGCGCGCAACCTGGCGGCCCACCACGTCAGTACCTACACTTTTCTTTCCGATCGGTACCCGAAACGGTGGCAGACGCCGCTACGGTGGGCATTTCGGGGGGCTTTGGGCGCGCGATCGAATCTGGTCGTGCGCGCTTCCCGCAGGAGGCAGCCGAAAGGACACCGCTGATGGTCAATCCCAGCGAGGTGGACGCCGTCGTTCTGGTCGGGGGGTTGGGTACGCGGCTGCGGCCCCTGACGCTATCGGCGCCCAAACCGATGTTGCCGACAGCGGGGTTGCCGTTCCTGACTCATCTGTTGTCGCGCATTGCTGACGCCGGCATCGAGCACGTCGTGCTCGGCACGTCCTTCAAGGCAGAGGTGTTCGAGTCCGAGTTCGGCGACGGCTCCAGGCTCGGACTGCAGATCGACTACGTCGTCGAGGACGAACCGCTGGGCACCGGAGGTGGCATCGCCAACGTCGCATCGAAGTTGCGGCATGACACCGCCCTGGTGTTCAACGGCGACGTGCTGTCCGGCTGTGAACTGCGCGAATTGCTGGATCTGCACACTGCGAAGGAGGCCGACGTCACACTGCACCTGGTTCGCGTCGGTGACCCCCGCGCATTCGGCTGTGTACCAACAGATTCCGACGGAATGGTGACTGCATTCTTGGAGAAGACGCAGGATCCGCCGACTGACCAGATCAATGCGGGCTGCTACGTATTCAAGCGTTCGGTGATCGACAAAATCCCCCGCGGGCGTGCGCTCTCGGTGGAACGAGAGGTATTCCCGGGCCTACTCTCCGACGGATCGCGGGTATGTGGCTATGTCGACGCCACCTACTGGCGCGACATGGGCACGCCAGAGGACTTCGTCCGCGGCTCCGCGGATTTAGTGCGCGGTATCGCCCCATCTCCGGCGTTAAATGGACATCGCGGGGAATCGCTGGTGCACGACAGCGCGAGCGTTGCCCCCGGCGCCCTGCTGATCGGCGGCACCGTGGTCGGCCGCGGCGCCGAAATCGCCTCGGGTGCCCGACTGGACGGGGCGGTGATCTTCGACGGGGTGCGCGTCGAGGCCGGGGCCGTCATCGAGCGTTCGATCATCGGCGCCGGGGCGCGAATCGGACCGCGGGCGTTGATCCGTGACGGGGTGATCGGTGACGGCGCCGATATCGGCGCCCGCTGCCAGCTATTGCGCGGTGCGCGGGTGTGGCCCGGTGTGACCTTGCCCGACGGCGGTATCCGGTTCTCCACTGACGTCTAGGCTCTAGCCTTTGGCGGCGAGCGTGCATTCGTTGCGAACGTGCATTCCTGGTAGTTGAGCGTGCGCTTCAGCGACCGTGAGTGCACATTCGTTGCGTGACCCATGAAATGTCGGAGGGCCGTCCCAAGATGCACTCGTGAAGCGAGTATTTCTGGGCAGCGAGGCAGTCGCGGCCAGGGCAATCACTGCGGGCGCTCTGCGGTACGGGTATCGACGGGTGTTTCCCAACGTATACATGCCACGTGGGCAGCGGGCGTCTCTGGCAGACAACACCGTCGGAGCCTGGCTGTGGTCGCGCCGCCGTGGTGTGATCACGGGCCGAGCCGCTGCGGCGCTGCATGGAGCAATGTGGGTCGATGACGATTGCCCTATCGAATTGAACTACAACAGCAGGCGCCCGCCACCGGGAATCATCGCTCGTGACGAGCGCATTGCCAGCGACGAAGTCATCCAGATCGGTGGCATGGCCGTTACGACGAAGCAGCGTGCGGCATTCGACCTGGGCCGGCACCTGCCGCGTGGGCGTGCTGTCGCGCACCTCGATGCGCTTGCCAACGCAACGGGTTTGGCGACTGGGCAGATACGGCCTTTGGCAGAGAGATACAAAGGCGCCCGTAATGTCGGTCGGCTGCGGACCGCGTTGGATCTGATGGATGGTGGCGCGCAATCGCCGAAAGAGACTTGGCTGCGTCTACGGCTCATCGCTGCGGGATTCCGGCGGCCCGCGACCCAGATACCCGTTTGCGACGATCATGGGCGGCCCTTCGCCTACCTGGACATGGGGTGGGAAGACGTCAAGATCGCCGTCGAGTACGACGGTGATCAGCATCGCACCAGCCGGCGACAATATGTGTGGGACGAGAAGCGGCTACGGCAGGTCCGAGGGCGTGGTTGGTTACACATCAAGGTGATCAATGAAGACCAGCCATACGAGATCATCAACCGAGTCGCGAGCGCCTGGACGCGCCGCGAGCGTGCATTGCCGGTAGCTCGGCCCGCATCCTGACTACGGTGACTGCACGCTCGCGGCCGCAGCTAGCTGACTAAGCCCGAAGTCGCTGTCGTCGGGCAGTTCGTCCAGCGGCCACCACCGCAGATCTATCGACTCCTCGCTGCACGCGATCTCGGCGCCTTCGGGGGCGTGCACCAGGAACTGCACATCGAGGTGACGGGTTGGCACCCCAAGAGAGCAGGTAAGCCCATGCACGTGCAGCGCGATGGGATGTGGGTCGATGGTCAGGCCCGCGATCCCCGACTCCTCGGTCGCCTCCCGCAGCGCGGCGGCGACCAAGCTCTCATCGTCTGGCTCGCAGTGACCGCCCAATTGCAACCAGCGTCCTATCCGCGGGTGCAGGGTAAGTACGGCACGGTTCCGGTGGTGGTCGAGTACCAGTGCAGAGGCTGTGATGTGGCCGGGCGCGCAAGCGCGCAGGCAGGCGTCTGCGCGCGCATCGAGAAATGCCAACACAGAGTGGCGCAATGCGTCCTGCGCGGGATCAGCTGGGTGCCAGCCGCTCAGCGTGTCCACTGCCGACTGATGCAGGCTCATCGAGGCCCTCTGCTCTTCGCGCAAGCGCTCATCGAGGCCCTCTGCTCTTCGCGCAAGCGCTCATCGACACGCTGCTCTTCGCGCAAGCGCTCATCTACGCACCAGAAGGCCGCCGGTGGCTACCGGATCGCGAGGGTCGACCGGCTCGAGGGGGTGTCCGATCGCGATGGCCCCCAACGGTTCCCAGTCGGTCGGCAGATCGAGCTGTGAGCGCACAAGATCAGGGGCGAAGATCGTCGACCCGATCCAGCAACTGCCCACCCCGCGTACCGCGAGTGCGACGAGCAGAGCCTGCACGGCCGCCCCGGCCGCAACGGTAAACATGGTGTGCTCAGCGGCCGTCCGGTGCGCATCGGGATAGGTGTGCGCCCCGTCGGGCACCATGAACGGGACGATCAGCTCTGGTGCGTCGTAGAGAATCTGGCCGCGGCCGACGCGGCGTTCGACAGCCTCGGCATCGCGGCCGTCAGCACGTAGGTCGGCGCGCCAACGGTCCTTCATCGCGTCGAGCAGACCTACTCGGGTCACCGCGTGCTGGATCCACACGAACCGCACCGGCCGGGTGTGGTGCGGAGCGGGTGCGGTGAGGGCTTCGGACACGGCGGCCTCGATGAGGTCAGGCGCCACGGGGTCTCCGCTGAAGTGGCGCACTGACCTTCGCAGCAGCTGGGCCTGTGAACGGCCGAGCGCTATCGACTCCTCGGTGCCTAACCAGAACAAGTCTTCCTCGCCGGCCCGGACCAGCGTGCGGGCGGTGGATCCGTTGTCACTCAGGGTCAGGCCGCGGACTACCGCCACTGGTACCGAGGTCAGCTTCCCCTTCACCAGATCCGCGGCTGCGGCGATCTCGTCGGCGACCGCTATCTCGGTGACGATGAGCTCGTTGCCGTGCGCGTCGTGTTCACCCGCGTACCCGTGCAACACAGTCAGCCCGGAGGCTCCGATCGCGACGTCGGTCTGCCCGGTGCGCCAGGCGCGGCCCATCGTGTCGGTGACCACGACGCCCACGGTGACCCCGAGCCGCTCACGCAGTGCTGAGGCTAGTACCGCTGCGCTGCGGTCGGGGTCGACCGGCAGCAGCGCGAGCTCTTGGGAGTCCACGTTGGATCCGTCCACGCCGGCCGCCGCCTGTACCAGGCCAAGAGAATTCTCGGTGATCAGCGTTCGGCCCTTACGTGCCAGTACGCGTACGGCTTCGGAGTCGATCAGCTTGCGCCGCAGTGCATCTCGAGATTCAGGGTCCGAAGGTGCGGCCACCATTCGGCCCTCGCACTTGGATAGCACTTTACTGGTGACAGCAACGATGTCGTTGTCGCGCAACCACGGTGCGGACGAGGCGATTTCGGCGGCCAGATCGTCTCCCGGCCGAAACTCAGGCAGGTCCGTGATGGGCAGCAGTTCGACGGGTGCGGACGTTCCATGGTCGGTCACGGTGAGACTCCGGCGAGGTCCATTCCGGCCTGCACCATGTCGGCGGTCGCCGCGGGGTTCGTCATCAGCAGGGGTACTGAGCGCACCTCGACACCGTCGACCTTGGCGTGGTCATGTTCGCTGATCAACCAACCGTCGAGAATGCCGGTCGACGACCGCGCGCCGTAGTGCCCGCCTACTGCTTCGGAGGTGCTGTGCACGCCAATGATCGACAGGCACTCGTCGGCCATACCGCGCAACGGCTTCCCGCCGATGATGGGGGAGTAGCCGATCACGGGCGCCGACGTGGTGCGCAAGGCCCCGCGGACACCGCCGATGGCCAGGATCGCGCCGATGCTCACCACCGGGTTGGATGGCGCGATCAAGACGATGTCGGCGTCTTCGATCGCCTCTGTGACACCTGGGCCGGCGGTGGCGGTCTCGGCGCCGATGAACGCGAAGCTGTCCGTGGGCACTTTGGCCCGGTGACGCACCCACCACTCTTGGAAGTGGATCGCGCGCTTCTCGCCGGCCTGCTCGCCGGGGCCGGGATCGGTGATCACGGCGTGGGTCTCGCTGCGGTCATCGCTGGCGGGAAGCAGGCGCGCACCGGGTGACCAACGGCGGCACAAGGCCTCGGTCACCGCTGACAGAGGGTAGCCCGCTCGCAGCATTTGGCTGCGTACGAGATGGGTGGCAAGGTCGCGGTCACCCAGCCCGAACCAGTCCGGTTGAACGCCATACGCGGCGAGTTCTTCCTTGGCGTGCCAGGTTTCATGGCGGTGCCCCCACCCGCGCTCGTCGTCGATGCCGCCGCCCAAGGTGTACATACAGGTGTCGAGGTCTGGGCAGATGCGTACACCGAACATCCACGCGTCGTCGCCAATATTGACGACCGCTGTCAGCTCGTGGTTGCCCGGGTCCGCAGTGCCGAACTGGCCCAGTTCTAACAGGTGCTGCACTCCCAGTAGGAATCGCGCGCCGCCGACGCCGCCGACCAGAACTGTGACCTTCACACCGACTGAGACTAGGCGACCTTCACACCGACCGAGACCAGGCCGTTGGGTTCGCCTGGGTTAACCCGGTGGGGCTGGTGATGAAGATGGTGTGCAGGAGACTGATGAGGCGATTAGCGGGAGAGTGATAGACACACCAGAACATGACGCGCTGAAATTGGATCACGGAATGGTATGAATTTCTGTTCTAAAGCTTGACCAGGACCGCTAACGAGTGTCTAATCACACCAGTGTCATTTCGCGGTTAGCCGGCCGGTTCCAGTGTCGCAGACCGAGATTCGATCACTTGTTCGAATTGGGATAGTCACACATTGTAATAGTGGGGCTTGCATGCACGGAACTACGAACCAGCAAGGAGGCGAAGATGGCTTATGAACAGGCCGATTTCGGCAATTCGGTCCCGTTCGACGACACACTCCTCGGCACGGTCGGAAGTGCTCCGCACGACCTGACTGAGCCGGCACCGATATCAGAAGGAGGGCGCCCGCAGTTGAGCTTGGTGCCCGATCAAACTGAGTATCTCAACGACGACTCCGCTCTAGCGGAGGAAGACCAATGGCAAGAGCGCGCGTTGTGCTCTCAGACCGACCCGGAGGCGTTCTTCCCAGAGAAGGGCGGCTCGACCCGCGAGGCCAAGCGGATTTGTATGGGCTGCGAGGTGCGCGATGAATGCCTCGACTATGCGTTGGCCCACGACGAGCGCTTCGGTATCTGGGGCGGTTTGTCAGAGCGCGAGCGCCGGCGGATCAAGCGCGGCATTATCTAGGCGCTCTTCGCGCAAGCGCTCTACCCTCTTCGCGCAAGCGCTGGTCGCCATCTGGACGCGCGCCGCGCAATTCACACTTTTACTCTTTGTCGAGCGTTGGATCGATTATCGACGGTGCGACGCCCAAATAGGTGGCTACCTGCGCCACCAGTAATTCGTGTAGCAGCTCGATCAACTCGTCGGCGTCCTTAGCTCGTCGCTCGATCGGCTTGCGAAACAACACAATTCGTGCCCGCGTGGAATTGCCGCGCACGTCAACGCCGGCGGCGATAAGGCGGGCGAGCGCGATCGGTCCGTCAGCGACCACCTCCGGCGGCCACTGGACACTGTCCGGGTCCTTTGGTGAAATCCGGGGTATCTCATCGACCGCCACATCCAGCGTCGAGACCCGCTCCTGCCAGCGCCGCTCGATCGGTTCGTAAGCCTCTAAAACTGCCATGTCGAATCGTTCAGCGCGGCTGCGCCAACCCGGAGCGGTGGGCGGGAGCAGGGTCCCGCGCATCTCACGGCCCCGCCGTGAGCCCCGGCGACTGAGCCTCGTCACGAAGGTGATCGTAACGGTTGGGAATCGGGGGCCTCGCGGCTGCGCGTGTCCGCCGCCCTGCCGGCAACGCTGCACGCTAACCTCTCGCTGTGAATGTTCCACGTCGCTGTTGCCGGCCTGGGTGCCCTCACTATGCGGTCGCGACGCTGACGTTCGTCTATTCCGACTCGACGGCTGTGGTGGGTCCGCTGGCTACTGTGTCCGAGCCGCACTCCTGGGACTTATGCGTTCTGCACGCCGGCCGCATCACTGCGCCGCGCGGCTGGGAGTTGGTTCGCCACGCTGGCTCGCTGCCGGCACATCCTGACGATGACGACCTCGTCGCACTGGCCGATGCGGTGCGCGAAGGCCGCGAAAGCCAGAATCTGACTGCATCTGTCGGTAGCTTTAGCGCGGGTTTCACCGATCCCGTGAGCGGTGCGCACGGTGGTGCCCTGATGGCTCCACCGACCCCCCGACCCGAGACCAACGGTCGGCGTCGCGGGCATCTGCGCGTGTTGCCAGACCCTGCCGACTGACTGCCGACTGATAGGTGGTTTTCCCGACAGCGCATTCTGGCAGGTCGGCTCTGGCCTTTACCCGCGGAATGTAGTTCGGGCGAAAAGGGGAGGCCTGGAGACGCGGCGCGACGGCTAGGCTGGCTGCAACAACTCGTCTGTCCAAGGGAGCATTATGTCTCGGCCCTCCGCGGCGGTGCACAACGTCATCAAGGCCTATGACGTCCGTGGACTCGTGGGCGAGGAAATCGACGAGCAGTTCGTTACCGAAGTCGGGGCCGCGTTCGGCAGGCTGGTCCACGGCGATGCGCCGGTGGTCATCGGCCACGACATGAGGGAGAGCTCGCCGCCGCTGGCCAAGGCGTTCGGCGAGGGCGTGATGGCCCAAGGTCTGGATGTAGTGCACATCGGACTGGCGTCGACCGATCAGCTCTACTTCGCCTCTGGGCTGCTGGATTGCCCTGGCGCGATGTTCACCGCCAGCCACAACCCAGCCGCCTACAACGGGATCAAGCTGTGTCGCGCCGGCGCCAAGCCGGTCGGCAAGGACACTGGCCTGGCTGCTATTAGCGACGAGCTCATCGCCGGTGTCCCGGAATACGACGGTCCGCGCGGCACAGCCAGCGTCCGCGACGTCCTGGCCGACTACGGAGAATTCCTCCGCAGCCTGGTCGATATCGGCAGTCAACGTGCTCTGCGGGTCGCCGTCGATGCGGGCAACGGTATGGCCGGCCACACCACCCCTGCCGTACTGGGGCCCATCGCTTCGGTCACGGTGTCGCCGCTGTTCTTCGAACTCGACGGCACGTTCCCCAACCATGAGGCCAACCCGCTGGACCCGGCAAACCTCGTTGACCTGCAGGCATACGTTCTTCAGACGGGTGCCGATATAGGGTTGGCTTTCGACGGAGACGCTGACCGCTGCTTCGTTGTCGACGAAAAGGGCCAGGCCGTCTCACCGTCGGCGGTGACGGCGTTGGTCGCCGCACGGGAACTCAAGCGCGAGATCGGTGCGACCGTCATTCACAACCTCATCACCTCGCGCGCGGTGCCCGAGCTGGTTGTCGAGCGCGGCGGCACACCGGTACGGGCGCGGGTCGGCCATTCTTACATCAAGGCGCTGATGGCTGAGACCGGAGCGATCTTCGGCGGTGAACACTCCGCGCACTACTACTTCCGCGATTTCTGGGGTGCGGATTCCGGAATGCTGGCGGCCCTGCACGTACTGGCCGCGCTCGGCGAGCAGGACCGCCCGCTGTCGGACATGATGGCGGACTATCAGCGATACGAAGCCTCCGGCGAGATCAACTTCACGGTGGTCGATGCCCCGGGCATCGTGGAAGCCGTGCTTGCGGCCTACGGGACCCGCGTATATGCCCTCGATCACCTCGACGGTGTGACCGTCGACCTCGGTGACGGAAGCTGGTTCAACCTGCGGATGTCCAACACCGAACCTTTGCTGCGTCTCAACGTCGAAGCTCGCACTCCCGAGGCGGTCAAGGAGATCGTCGACGAGGTCGCCAGCCATGTCGCCACGGGCGCAAAGGAATCGACGTGAACGCAAGCTCAGCTCCGGCTGCGGTGGTTGATCTCGACGACGTTGACGGCCTGATCGCAGCCGATCGAATGGGTTTGCTGCGAGCAGCATCGATGGCGGGTGCTCAGATGCGCGCCGTAGCGTCGGCGCTCGACGAGGGCGAGCTCGACGCAGTTCGGTCCGACGCGCCGCCACGCACGGTTGTGTGGGTATCCGGCCCCGGCCCCGCGGGGAATGCGGGCGCGATGCTCGCCGCCGCGCTCGGCGGGTCGGTCAGCACCCCCATTGTTGTCGCATCCGAGGCGCCGCCGTGGATCGGGGCGCTCGATGTCTTGATCATCGCGGGTGACGACGCTGGTGATCCGCTGCTGGTTGCCGCCGCGGCGATGGGTGTTCGCCGTGGCGCCCGCGTCGTCGTGGTGGCCCCCTATGAGGGCCCTTTGCGCGACGCCACCGCCGGCCGTTCGGTTGCGTTGCCGCCACGGCTGCAGGTGCCCGACGACTTCACCCTGACCCACTATCTGGCTGCGGGGATGGCCGCACTGCAGGTGCTCGTCGCCGGCAGGCAATGGGACCTGGCGGGGCTCGCCGATGAGTTGGATGCCGAGGCGCTCCGAAACAGCGCCAGGCATGAACTGTTCACCAATCCGGCCAAGGGTATGGCCGAGCAGATGGCGGGTCGTGACGTCGTATTCGCCGGCGACACCGCGCCGTTCCTGGCGCTGGCCTGGCACGCATGTTCAGTCATGCTGCGGGTGGCTCACAAGACGGTGTCCGCGGTGGGATTGGCTGACGCGCTGATCGCGATCGGAACGGGCTGGGGCCGTGATTCTGGGGGGCAAGACGAGCGCTCGATCTTTCACGATGAGGACATCGATGGGCCGCTGCCGCACCGGACGCGCACCCTGGTGTTGACCACCGATGCCCAGCGGCCCGCTCTCACCGCGCGGCTGATGGGTTTCTCCGACGTCCATATAATCAACTCCAATGACGTGCCAGACCCCCTGCAGGATGCGGTGACCGGCGATCAGGGTATGCCGGGTCCGGCGCCCGGAATGGGAAGTCTCGAACAACAATTGGCACTGCTGGCAGTGCGAATCGAGATGGCGGCGGTCTACCAACGGCTGGTTCGAGGTTGAGATAGGTGCATCTGTTGAGGGGAGCGGTGCGGACTTACGCATGGGGTTCGAGAACCGCGATTGCTGAGTTCATCGGCGCGCCCAGTCCGACGCCGCACCCGCAGGCTGAGCTGTGGTTCGGCGCTCATCCCGGGGACCCGGCGTGGTTGCAGACCGACCATGACGAGCAGTCTCTGATAGATGCGCTGAGGGCAGACCCCGACGGCGAACTCGGGCCGGCGGTGCAGGAGCGGTTCGGCGACACGCTGCCGTTTCTGTTGAAGGTTCTGGCCGCCGACGAGCCGCTGTCGCTTCAGGCGCACCCGAGCGTAGAGCAAGCGGTCGAGGGATTCGCCCGCGAAGAACATATGGGTATTCCCGTCTCGGCGCCTAACCGCAACTACCGCGATCGCAGCCACAAGCCCGAACTTCTTGTGGCACTGAGCAATTTCGAAGCGCTCGCCGGTTTCCGGCCGGCCGCATGCACCGTCGTGCTCATGCGCGCGCTCGCCCCACAGGTGCTGGAGCCGTTCATCAATCTGTTGTCAGGGGCCTCGGATGCCGATGGGCTGCGGGCTCTGTTCACGACGTGGATCACCTACCCCCAGCCTGACCTCGACAAGCTGGTGCCCGCCGTCATCGACGGAGCAATCAACTACGTGCGCTCAGGTGAGCAAGAGTTCGCAGCTGAGGCCAGGACCGTGCTCGAACTCGGCGAACGCTATCCCGGCGATGCCGGCGTCCTCGCCTCGCTGCTGTTGAACAGGGTGAAACTGGCTCCGGGCGAAGGGATATACCTGCCCGCCGGGAATCTGCACGCCTACCTACACGGTGTCGGTATAGAGGTAATGGCGAACTCCGACAACGTGTTACGCGGTGGGCTCACGCCCAAGCACGTCGATGTTCCCGAGCTGCTGCGGGTGCTCGATTTCAACCCGGCGGACAAGGTCGTCGTTCAGCCCGAATCTCATAGGGACGGAGCTGAACTGGTGTATAACACTCCAGCCCCGGAGTTTGCGGTCTCGGTGCTCAAAGTTGACGGGGAGCACCTCGGCCACGAGATCGATATGCCGAACCGGCACGACGGCCCGCAGATCCTGCTGTGCGTGGAGGGGAGGGCCACGGTGCACTCCAAGACAGGTGCGGTGGTGCTTGAGCGAGGCGCTGCGGCCTGGGTCGCGGCCGACGACGGACCGATCAGGTTGGATGCGCAGCGCCCTACCCGGCTGTTTCGCGTGACCGTCGGGATCTGAGAAGCTTCACCGCCGGCCCCAACTGCCTTGGGAAGGTGGATCTTTGCACGATGACGATCGCGTTTTCCCGGTTTGTGTCAGTTGATCTACTGGGTTCAGTCGGCAGCCGGTACATTCCGCTGAGACGATAACGAAAAGGGGACAGCCGATGGCTGAGGATCCGATCGAGCTGTCGACCACCAGGTGGCGGACGAAGTCGGTGGAACAGTCGATCGCCGAAACCGACGAGCCCTCAACAAGGCTTCGTAAGGATCTGAGCTGGTGGGACCTGACCGTCTTCGGGGTCTCGGTGGTGATTGGCGCGGGAATCTTCACAATCACCGCCTCGACCGCGGGCAATATCACCGGCCCCGCCATCTCGATCTCCTTCGTCTTCGCCGCGATCGCCTGCGGGCTGGCCGCGCTGTGCTACGCGGAATTCGCCTCGACCGTGCCTGTCGCCGGCAGCGCATACACCTTCTCGTACGCAACGTTCGGGGAGTTCGTCGCATGGATCATTGGCTGGGACCTGATCCTGGAGTTTGCGGTGGCAGCGGCTGTCGTCGCCAAGGGTTGGTCGAGTTATCTGGGAACGGTGTTCGGGTTCGGCGATGGTGTGACCGATGTCGGCGGACTGCACGTTGACTGGGGTGCGCTGCTGATCATCGCGTTCGCCATCGCCATCCTGGCGTTGGGAACGAAGCTCTCGGCTGGAGTCAGCCTGGCCGTCACAGCGATCAAAGTCTCGGTAGTGCTTCTGGTGGTGGCTGTTGGTGCGTTCTACATCAAAACTGAGAACTACTCGCCGTTCATCCCGCCGGCCGAGCCCGGCAGCGCGGGTGGCTCAGGGGTCGAGCAGTCGCTGTTCTCGCTGTTGACGGGCGCCGAGGGCAGCACCTACGGCTGGTACGGATTGTTGGCCGGCGCGTCGATTGTGTTCTTCGCGTTCATCGGTTTCGACATCGTCGCCACCACCGCGGAGGAGACCAAACGCCCCCAGCACGATGTACCCCGCGGCATCTTGGCCTCGTTGGCCATCGTCACAGTCCTCTATTTGTCGGTGTCTCTCGTGCTGTCGGGGATGGTCAGCTACACCGAGCTGCGCGCCGTCGAGTCAGCCAACCTCGCGACGGCGTTCGCGCTGAACGGGATCGGCTGGGCGGCCAAGGTGATCTCGATCGGTGCGTTGGCGGGGCTGACCACCGTGGTCATCGTGCTGGTGCTCGGCCAGACGCGGGTGTTGTTCGCCATGTCTCGCGACGGGCTGCTGCCGCGGCAGCTGGCCAAGACCGGCCAACGTGGCACGCCCGTGCGGATCACTCTTCTGGTGGGCGTTGTAGTGGCCGTAACTGCCAGTGTGTTCCCGATTCACAGACTGGAGGAGATGGTGAACATCGGGACGTTGTTCGCCTTCGTACTGGTGTCGGCTGGGGTGATTGTGTTGCGGCGCACTCGGCCCGACCTGAAGCGCGGATTCCGCGCGCCGTGGGTGCCGGTGCTGCCGATTCTGGCGATCGTCACCTGCTGCTGGTTGATGCTGAACTTGACCGCGCTGACATGGATCCGGTTCGGCATCTGGATGGCCATCGGTGTGATCGTGTACTTCTGCTACGGGCGCCAACATTCGTTGGTAGCCCAGCGAGCTAAGGCGGCCAGCGGGCTCAGGCACCCAGCGGGCTAAGGCGGCCAGCGGGCTCAGGCACCCGGGATTACTTTCTTCGCACCGGATCCGCGACGCCTTGACCCCAACGCGACAGCCCGCGACGCCTCGATCCCCAACGCGACGGTCTGTGGCACGCGCCATTGCGCGACAGGAAAGCCGTCATTGCCGTGATGCGGGGCGCGATCTCTCTACGTTCGGCTAGGACGTTCGGCTAGCCTCGATTTTTCGTGCCGGAGGGGTTCGGCGGTGCTGAGCCACGGAAGGCGCTGAGCGATAGCGTTTTTGAGTTTGGGGTGTGTTTGGCCTGCCCGTGTCGCCGGGGTGGTCGGGCTTTCCGAGGGCCGGGGGTCTTTCGGGTCGTCGGGACAAGGTGTTGCTTCTGGTCAGGGGAAGGCGGCTCGCAGGCGCTGCCAGGCGGTCGCGATGGCGCCGGCCCAGCGCCAGGTGGCATCGATACGCAGCC
>JAHZKD010000457.1 GCA_022600605.1 Actinomycetes bacterium | reverse complement strand
GCACCTTCGTTCGCCATCAGCGTCGCGATATCCCGCGCCAGCATCAGATCACCCACCGCCGCGATCGTGACTGCCGAGGTGTCCGCCGCCGCACCAGGTGGCTCAGCCTCGCTGGAGCGCGGTCCGGCAGCCGGTGTTGAAGTTGGCGGGGCGGAAGAAGGAGTCGCCGTGACCGACGGTATGCATCCCGAGGTGTCGGCGGTTCTGCGGCAGGCGCGACGACTCCAGTCTTTGATGGACGATCAGCTCGACAAGATGGCCAACGACTTATTCGCTGCCTCCGATGAGGCCGAGACGGTCGAGGTGACGCTCAACGGCCATCACTGGCTCCAGGACGTCTACATCCAGGACGGGCTGCTGCGACTCGGCGCCGAGACCGTCGAGCAGCGGGTGAACGAGGCACTGCAGAAGGCGAATGCCGAGGCCGCCGCGACGATCGACGCGGACCGCCAGCGTATCGACGCGGTGGTCGCCGAGATCACCGCGGAAATGGCCGACGAAGAGCCTGCCTGAGCGGACTCGAGCGATCTACGCGCCCGCCCCAGATGACATTTTTAGTTGCATCAGGTGTCCGAGGTCCCTAGCGCGGCGGCTGGCCAGCTGCTGAGCTGGGCCTATAACCCGTGGCGAGCAGGCGCCGAGCCCGCCGCAGCCAGATCTGAGAGTGAAGGAGCGGCTAGATGATCGAGGTACTGCCTGGATTCCCGGACGATGTTGCGGCTTTCGCCTGCCACGGACACGTGACGAAGGCCGACTACGAATCGGTGCTGGAGCCCGCCATCACGGACCGATTGAACCGGCACGAGAAACTGCGCCTCTACTACGAGGTCGCGCCCGATTTTTCCGGCCTGGACCCCGCCGCAGCCTGGGAGGACACCAAGGTCGGCCTGAGCAACTTCCGGCACTGGCAGCGTTTCGCCGTGGTCACCGACATTCCCTGGATCAAGCACTCGGTGGCCCTGTTCGGGTTTCTGATGCCCGGGGAACTGCGGGTGTTCCCCACCGCAGACGCCGAGCAGGCCCGGGAGTGGATCGCCGCCTAACCTCTGCGCAAAACCCAACTCCCACCGCACGTCACCTGCGCAGGATAGTGTCATGTGCCGATGACCAAGCGGTTGCGTAAGTCCAGTAGCACGGCCGCCGAGCCTGCCTACCCGGTGGAGTTGCCCCGGGGTCTCGGCAAGGTGCTTTCGCGCATCAGCATCCAGTCCAAATTCATGCTCATGCTGCTGGCCATCAGCATCCTTTCGGTGGCCGTCGTGGGCTACATCGGTTTCGAATCGGGCCGGACTTCCCTTCGCGCCGCAGCATTCGACCGGCTCACCGGGGTTCGCGAATCTCAGAGCCGCGAGCTGCAAGCCGCGCTCCTCGAGCTGAAGAGCTCGATTCTGCTTTTTTCGCGCACCGCCAACGCCGGCACCGCGCTGGCGGAGTACTCGGCCGGGTTCAACCAGCTCAACAAACCGGGCGCACCGCCCATCGACCCGGCACAGGAGCAAGCTCTCGTCGACTACTACACCGACGTCTTCGCGCCCAAAAAGGAGTCGGAAACGGGCGTGCGACTCGATATACCGGCGCTGCTACCGCGCTCATACGCCCAGCGCTACCTGCAGGTCCACTACACGATCCCGTTCACGGACCCCCGGGAGCGGATCGACCTGGACGACGCCGGGGACAGCAGCCAATGGTCGGCAGCCAATGCCCGCTTCAACACCTTCTTCCGCACCGTTGTCAAGCGCCTCGAGTTTGCCGACGCGCTGCTCATCGATACCGGCGGAAACGTCGTTTACACCGCCAACAAGGGCATCGATCTGGGCACCAACATCCTGGACGGACCGTTCCGTGGCGGAGACCTCACCAAGGCCTTCAACAACGCAATGCAGAGCAATGCCCTGGACCTTGTCGAGGTAACCGATTTCGGTTCCTACCAGCCCTCGCTGGAGCCCACCGCGTGGATGGTCAGCCCGGTGGGAACGCTCGAGAAGGCGACCGGAGTGCTGGCGTTGCAGATGCCGCTGTCGAGAATCAACCGCGTGATGACCTTCGACAGGCAGTGGGAGAAGACCGGGTTGGGAACCACCGGTGAGACGTTTCTGGTGGGCGACGACAAACTGATGCGCTCGGACTCCCGGCTGTTCCTGGAAGATCCTGACGCCTATCGGTCCGCGGCGATCGCCGCCGGTACCCCGCCCGAGGTCGCCGACGCGGCGATTCGTCAGGGAACCACGGTGCTCATTCAGCCCGCAGGTGACGAAGCCACTCGTCTGGCCGGCCAGGGGCAGACGGGAACCTTGATCGCCGATGACTACCTCGGGCGAAAGACGCTGCAGGCCTACGCCCCGCTGGCCGGCGACCAGTTGAGCTGGAACATCGTGGCCACGATCGAGTCCAGCGAGGCGTTCGCCCCCGTTGCCCGGTTTACCCGCACCCTGGTGTTGTCCACCACCGCGATGATTTTCATCGTCTGTCTGATCTCCATGTTCCTCGCCCGCAGCTTCGTGCGGCCCATCACGCGGCTCGAGGCCGGCTCACGGCAGATCACCGCCGGAGCCTACGGCACAGGGCTGCCATTGCGCTCGCGCGACGAGTTCGGCGACCTCACCGTGGCCTTCAACGAGATGAGTCGCAACCTGGAACTACATCAGCAGCTGCTCACGGAGCAACGTGAGGAGAACCACAAATTACTGCTGTCGCTGATGCCGGAATCGGTGGTTCAGCGCTACCGCGAAGGTGAGGAGAACATCGCGCTGGAACACCCCAATGTCAGCGTGATCTTCGCTGACATCGGCGGGCTGGACGAGCTGACCGTGCGCCTTCCGGCCGAGGAATCGCTCGCGATCGTCAACAGGTTGGTGAACCAATTCGACTCAGCCGCTGTTGATCTCGGCATCGAACAGGTTCGCACACAACACAACGGTTACCTGGCCAGTTGTGGGCTCAACCAGCCCCGGCTGGACAACTCACGCCGTGCGGTGGACTTCGCAATCGAGATGCAGCACATCGTTGACAGGTTCAACGCCGAGAGTGGTCATCAGCTGCGGCTGCGGGTCGGCATCGACAGCGGGACCGTGGGCAGCGGTCTGATCGGCCGATCCAACATCGGCTACGACGTGTGGGGCTCTGCGGTCAACCTCGCCTACCAGGTGCACAGCGGATCTCCCCAACCCGGCATCTACGTGAGCTCCCGGGTGTACGACGCCGTGCGCGACCTGCATACCTTCGTCCCGGGCGCCGTGATCAGCCGCGACGGAGCCGACGAACAGACCTACCGCTTAGCCGGAAGCAGCTAGCGATGGAATACACCGCCGAGCCGTGGTTCTACTGGGCCTTGTCGGTGGCCATTGGCCTGCCCATCGGGCTGATCGCACTCACCGAACTTCGCAGCGCCCTAGCCCGCCGCGGGAGTCCACTGGTCAGGTCGGTGGAGTTGCTGCGCAATTACATTCTGCCGCTGGCAACGCTGCTAGCCCTGCTGGCTGGCGCCAATCAGGTACCGATCCACGCGACCCCGGTACGCATCGTGTCCACCGCGCTCGGATTCGTGGTGTTGGTGCTGCTGCTGTCCGGCCTTGACGCCACCCTGTTCGACGGCGCCCCAAAGGACAGCTGGCGCAAGCGGTTACCGAGAATCTTCCTCGATGTCGCCCGGTTCGGGCTGATCGCCGCAGGCCTGGCGGTGATCATGTCGGTGGTCTGGGGCGCCAATGTCGGTGGGCTGTTCACCGCACTTGGGATCACCGGAATCGTGCTGGGCCTGGCGCTGCAGAATTCAGTCGGTCAAATCGTCTCCGGGCTGTTGCTGTTGTTCGAGCAGCCCTTCCAGATCGGTGACTGGCTCGACACTCCGTCGGCCCGTGGCCGCGTCGTCGAAGTCAACTGGCGCGCCACCCACATCGAAACCGGGAACGGCTTACTGGTGATGCCGAACTCGGTCCTGGCCGGCGCCTCGTTCACCAACCTGAGCCGACCGGGCAACACGCACACCATCTCGGTGTCGACGATGTTCACCGCCGCCAATTCCCCCGACGTCGTGTGCGAAACGCTGACCCAGGTCGCCGCCCGATTACCGCACCTGCGAATGGACGCCGAACCTACGACGGTGCCTCTGGGCGCCAACGAGTTTCGCACCACGATCCCATTGCAGTCCCCCGCCGACGACGGGGCGGCCCGCGCCATGTTTCTGCGCTGGAGCTGGTACGCCGTACGCAGAGCCGGCCTGAGCCTCGACCAAACCGAGGATGACTACGCCACCGAGAGCAGGGTTCGAGCCCAGCTGCAGGCGATCGCGCCAACGCTCCGCCTGTCCGGCACCGATCAGCAGTTGCTGCTGCCTAAGGTGCGTCTGGCCCGGTACGGCACCGGCGAACTACTGCAGGTAAGCGGCGAGCTGCCCACCCAGATGACCTTCGTGGTGGCCGGGCGCGTGCAGATCACCGCCACCGACGATGACGGCGCGGTAATCCCGGTGCGGACTCTGCACCGCGGCGATTTTCTGGGGCAGGGTGCGCTGACCCGCGAGGCGGTGACCGCGGACGCGACCGCACTTGGAGAGGTCGCGGTGCTGCAGATCGGCCGGGATGCTCTGGAAGAATTGGTGCTGCACAAACCGGTACTGCTCAAGGAAATCGGCAAGGCCATCGAGGAACGCCGCAAGAACATTCAATCGGCCCTCGCCGCGGCCCGCGGCAGTTGACCCACCGAGCGAATTTCTGCGGCTGCGTCATGGTAGTTCGACCTTGCTGGCCAGCCAGCGGCCGTCAACTTTCTCCATCGTCATCACGACACGACTGCGGTCCAACTGCGGAGCCGGAACGGTCGAGTTGCTCACCGCCTGGTCGATGAACAGAATGACCTCGACCCGGTCCTTGGT
>JAHZKD010000456.1 GCA_022600605.1 Actinomycetes bacterium | reverse complement strand
GCTGCCCGCCGAGCTGGTCGATGCGATGGCGCCGAGCGCCGGTTGGGCGGGCACCGATGAGGAGTTGCGCGAGGTGTTGCAGGGCTTTTCCAACATCGGGACCGACGAGGTGCACCTGATTCCGACGAGCTCGGACATCGACCAGCTGCGTCGCGTCGTGGACGTCGCCAGGGAGTTCGAGTAACGATACGACGGGTCGAGGATCTCGCTCGGATGCTGCGACGTGATTGGCATCGCTTCTTCTCGGCCGAGGGCGGCGGGTGTGAAGCAGCGTCGCCAGGGGCTCCAGTGCCCTAATGTTGGACCGTGTGCACCCGCGTGCTGTGGAACACCAATGAGTTAGCCGTCCTGACCGGACGCAGCATGGACTGGCCCGAATCCACCGAACCGCTGATCGCGGCCTTCCCTCGCGGCAAGAAACGCGACGGAGGGGCGATGGCCGGCGTCGAGGTGGTCGCTGAGAACCCGCTGCGCTGGACTAGCCGCTACGCCAGCCTGGTTACCACCGTCTACGGGCTCGGCGGTATCGACGGGTTCAACGAAAAGGGGTTGGCCGCGCACGGGCTCTACCTGAAGTCCACCGACTACGGGCAACGCGATCCCGCGAAGCCGGGTCTGCACGCGGGGATGTGGCTGCAGTACCTGCTGGACCAGGCTGCCTCCGTGGCCGAGGCTTTGGCCCTGATGGACGGGTTGGACGTGATGCTGGTCGGCGCGCACGGCCACGACGCGACCATCCACCTCGCGTTGGAAGACGTGACCGGCGACTCGGCGATCGTCGAGTTCGACCACGGGAGGCCACTGGTCCACCACGGCCGTCAGTTCACTCTGATGACCAACGATCCCACCTACGACCAGCAGCTGGAGTTGTTGTCTGCGATGGACTTCTCCGAGCCGTCGCGAGACATGCCGCTGCCGGGAAACGTCAACGCCGTCGACCGATTCCAGCGCGCGGCCTACTACTCCGCGCTGCTTCCCGTACCGCGAGATGTACGCCAGGCCGTCGCCGGGGTGATGGCGATCATTCGCAACGTATCCGTCCCGTTCGGCGCCCCGTACGGCGAGTTCGGTGTGTACAACACCGAATACCGCACGGTGTGCGACCTGACGAACAGGACCTACTACTTCGAGCTGACCACCAGCCCGAACGTCATCTGGGTGCAGTTCGACGAACTCGAGCTTCCTGGCGGGGGAGACCCGCTCACCGTCGATCCCTATGACGACACGATGGTGGGCAACGTGACCGCCCGGATGTCGCCTCAGCAGCTGGGCTTCTGAGCGCAGGGTCAGACGGTGACGACCTCGTAGTCATCGAGCTGTTCGACCAACACATGCAGTTGGTCCTGCGATGAGCCCAGCGTGTGCTCGATCGCGGTGAGGCGTGCCGCGTAATGGCCCACCGGGTATTCGGCCGTCACCCCGATACCACCATGCAGCTGGATAGCTTCTTGGCTGATATGGCGCCCCGAGCGGCCGACCTGCAACTTGGCTCGCGCCGCGATCATCGGGTCAAGGTTGCCATCGGCGATCGACATCGCCGCGTAGAGCGCCATGCTTCGGGCCAATTCGAGTGAGACAAACATGTCGGCAGCCCGCTGGGTGAGCGTCTGGAACTTGCTTAGCGTGACACCGAACTGCTTTCGCGCGGTGAGGTATTCCGTCGTCAGACGCAGCGACTCCTCCATCGCACCCAAGGCCTCGCCGCACAGCGCCGAGGAGATCCGCACCAGGGTGTGACCGATGGCGGCCGACGAATCAATCGCCCCACCCAACGGTCGGGCGGTGACTTCGTCGAAGTCGATCTGGGCACCCCGCTGACCGTCGAAGGTTCGGTATGGCTGCCGGCGCACCGCCGCGGCGTCGACGAGAAACAACCCCGTGCCGCCGTCGGGCAAGGCTGCGCTGACCACCAAGGTATCGGCGCAATCGCCGGCCAGCACAGGATTCTTCTGCCCGCTCAAAACCCATGAATCACCGTTGAATGCAGCGCTTGTCGTCACCGTGGCAGTCGGCAGCCGCATTCCCGGTTCTGAATGGGCGAAGGCCAGGAGCCGCTCGCCAGCTGCGACCTCATCGAGCAGGGCGCGCTGCTCGGGGTTTCCCAACTCGGCGATCAGCGTCCCCGGACCCAACGCCGCGTGTATGACCGGCTCAGGTGCCAGGCGTCGGCCGATCTCGGTCAGCACCACCTGAATCTCGATCTGGCCGCCGGCATCCTCGTCGAATCCCAGCCCGAGGATGCCGATCTCGGCCAGCTGGTTCCACACCTCTCGGCTCCAGCCGGGGTCGGTGGCGACTATCTGCAGCCTGCTCTCGGGGTCATAGGTCTGCGACAGCAGGTCGCGCGTGGTGTCGCGAAGGAGGGCCTGCTCGTCGCTCAGTTGAAAGTCCATGGCTTACCTCACAGTCCGAGAATTGTCGACGCGATGATGGTGCGCTGCACCTCGTTGCTGCCGCCGTAGATAGACGTCTTTCGGTAGTTGAGATAGCGCGGCCCGCTGTGCTGCGCCCACAGCGGTGAGGCGATACCGTCGCCGGCGTCGAAGGGCAGCGCGTCTGGCCCTGCGACCTCCATGAGCAACTCAGTGGCCAGCTGTTGCAACTGGCTGCCGCGCAACTTCAGTACCGACGATGCGGGGTTCGGTTTGCCGCCCTTGGAGCCCGATGCGACCCGCATCTGTGTCAGTTCCAGTGCGACGATATCGTTTTCGGCTTCGGCCAGCCGCGCTGCAAACAGTGGGTCATCAAGCAGGCCGCCTGCCTTGGCGTGTGCCTTGACCTCGGCGAGGCGCAGCTTGGTTCGGCCGACTTGGGCAATTCCGTTGCGTTCGTTGCCGAGTAGGAATTTGGCGTACGTCCAGCCCTGGTTCTCCTCGCCGACGAGGTGGTCGACGGGTACCCGAACATCTTCGAAGAAGACCTCGTTCACCTCGTGGCTGCCGTCCACCAGTTTGATCGGCCGCAGCGTGATACCGGGGGTGTTCATGTCGATGAGCAGGAAGGAGATTCCGGCCTGTTTCTTAGGAGCATTAGGGTCGGTGCGGACCAGGCAGAATATCCAGTCAGCGAACTGGCCCAGCGTCGTCCAGGTCTTCTGGCCGTTGACCACGTAGGTGTCTCCGTCGCGCAGCGCCGTCATCCGCAGCGAGGCGAGGTCCGAGCCGGCTTCGGGTTCTGAGAAACCTTGACACCACCAGATGTCCAGTGCCGCGGTCGGCGGCAGGAAGCGTTCCTTGATTGCCTGGGAGCCGAACTCGGCGATCACGGGGCCGACCATGTTGGTGTTGAATGTCAGCGGTTCGGGCACGCTGGCCAGCTGCATCTCATCCAGCCAGATTTGTTGTTGAGTGGGTGTCCAGTCTTTGCCGCCCCAGGCGGCGGGCCAGTTCGGTACGGCGAGCCCGTGGTCGTTGAGGATCTTCTGGGTGGTGACCAGGTCCTCGCGATTGGCCTCCGCGCCGGTCCGCGTGCGTTCGCGGATCTCAGGGGGGATCTTGGTTCGGTAGAAGGTGCGAAGCTCGTCGCGGAAGGCGGCTTCCTCCGGTGTCAGCGCAAGTCGCATGGCGGCCTCCTGGTCCATCGATGGATCTCCATGCAGACTAACCAGCTGATTGGCCGAGATGTCGCAGTGTCACCAACTGCGTAGCAGTGCGACGCCATTACTGCGACCGCGCCGAAGGATGCTGCGCTGCGGTCAGAACTTGAGGTGATGGCTGGTATCGCCGACCTGATCGACGAACATGATTCGGGTATCGAAGCACCAGGTGCCCTCGACGAGGTGGAAGGTGTCCCGGTAACGGCCGGTGACGATGATCTGAAGCGGCAGGTCCGGCGTCGCCTGAGTCACGCAGTAGTAGGCGCTGCCTGCCGCGGTTCCGGCTAGCTCGTCGACGTGCAGTTGTACGTTCGTCGTGAAGTGCCTCGTCTTGGGGGTGCCGTCGTCGTGGATGCGGATTGCGGTCTCATAGAGCTGTCGTACCCGGGCCGTGCCTTCGAACACCGTTTCCGGCGGTCCGTCCTGGACCCCGCAGATCCGGCCGTGGGCGAACAGAGCGGCGACGCCGTCCAGATCGCCAGCATCGATTCGTTCGGCATAGGTGTACACCAGGTTCTCGATCTCCCGGGCGGCGTCACTCATCGGCGGTAGATAACCAGCCCGGAATTATCATGTCAACGTTCGCGTTTGGTTCCCCGCCCGCGGTGGCTGCATCAGAGTTCCAACCAAGCGCGTTCACTGCGGGTGGCTGGCCAGGTATTCCTCGACGGGGATGCGTGAGGTCTCGGCGTAGCCGATGGGCAATACGACGTCACCGGCAGTCGTTCGGTAGTACACGTCCCACCGGTGGTAGGCGGGGAATGCGGATGGGTCAGTGGCGATTACCGCTGCATAGTCCTTAATCGCCTGCACATATCGCTGCGAGTTGTTGTACCGGTAGAGGGCATAGTCAGGATCTCCGGTGAAGCCGTTGGCAGCGAGGTAACGGCCCGCCGCCATGATGCTGTCGTGCGGTGAGAGAATGTCGCCGCCATCGCCGAAAGCGGCGAACGTGGCTGGCATGAACTGCATTGGACCTTGCGCCCCAGCGGTGCTCACCCCCTGGATCCGCCCGTATGCGGTCTCGACCAGATTGATCGCCGCCAGGTAATTCCAGCCGACACCGCTCGCTGACTCGGCTTGCTGGTAGTAACCGAGCAGCTCGGAGGCCGCCGGCGGAGGGATGATCCGCCATGCCGGCAGAGTCGGTTTTACGTTGGGGTGCATCGCCGCGAGTTGCCGGCGGGCATTGACGTTGCGGTCGTAGTTCGCGATGAGCGACGCCGGGATGCGCGGGCGCACGATCGCGTCCCACTCGGGGTGCCGTCCAATGGCGCGGTAGGCGACTTGTTGGTGGCGGGCTGCGACCGCCAAGGCGGCCTCTGATGACCCCGGGTCTCGCAGTGTTTCCTCGTCGGCGACAAGATCGTCGGCCAGCTGCGCGGGGTCGGACGCCAGCCGCGGCTGCGCCGGCTCGGGTATGTGCGGTTGCTGCGGGGGAAGCGGTGTTACCAGTGGCCGTACCGGGGCGACGGTAGCGGCTTCCGCGGACGAACTCGCCGAGGTGGACGGCCCGGTTGCTTCCGCGCACCCGACCAGCCCGAAAGTGATGGCGGCGACTAGCGCCAGGACGGCCGTGCTGTTGGTGGCACGCCTCGCCCTGATCGGGGTTTCCCTGACAATCATTGTTGCCTCTCCCGACGCGAAGGCGTCGCCGTCCGAGCTGGTCTGTGGTCGGAATGAGGAAATATTACAAACCTTCTTGGCTGCTACTGGTAGCCCGGCCGTACCGGAGGCTGGTTTAGTGGTCCGATGCCGCGCCGCACCGTCGCTGGAATCCTCTGGTCGGCCCTGTTCTGTTGGGCCGGCGGCGTCTTTTGGCTTTCGTCGCTCACGCCGAAACAGTTGCCCGACGGGGCGTTCGTCTTCGGGGACAAATTCGCCCATTTCATCGCTTTCGTCATAGGCGGGTGGCTCGCGGCCAGCGCGCTGCGGATGTCGCGTCCACGGGCCACCGTAGCTGGGCAAATCGTCCTGGCCGTCATCATCGTCGCCGTCTTCGGCGCGCTCGATGAATCACTGCAAACGTTCACACCTGGTCGTGCGGGTGGCGACGTCTACGACTGGTTCGCTGATTTCCTCGGTGCGGGTGTCGGTGCATTGTTGAGCCTTGTGACGCATGAGCGCCTCGAGCGTCGCGTCCTTGGCCGTCTGTCCTAGATCCCGGCCAGCTTGCCAATATTTATAGCGTCTCTGCTGGTCAAAAGTTCGTGCCGGTCCACACTTCTTAGTGGTTCGACTGGCGGTGGCGGTGAGGCAACCGCTACCCCCAGCAACTTTTTTGGTTGAACCGCTTTACGTAGAGGGAAACTCTCTTGGTCTTCTGTGAAATCTTCTTACCGGCCACCGGAACCTGATAGCACACCACCCAGTTCGTCTGGTTGTGCACATCTTGGCCATTTCTACGGTCTATGAATCTGAAGTTCAATCCCGCCACACCGGTGGTTTCTTGAACCGTCTTCACCGCCCGCTTCAGCACCTCCCCGCGCACGTCCGGCATCGTCCAGGACACCGCCGATGCCGGACCTGCGGCCCCGATTGTTGCTGCGAAGATTCCCAACGTCATCGCAATCGCCGTCAAAGTACGCAAACGGATTAGTTGAATTTTCTTCGCTACGGGGTCGTTTGCCATCTTCGCCACCTCCGACCAACAGCCAAGGAACAACTGGACGAGCGAGGGGAAACACCAGCGGCGCCGCACTGGCCCCTTCGGAACTAGCCGCTCGCAGACCTAGAAAATATCTCGTGACCAGCGCTCTTGTACACAGATTCACGATATTGACGGCCATACCGAGTCGACGTCGCTGCCCGCCCATGAGGTAGGCGTGCCTACTACGCGCACCCGGCCCTATCTCACCCACCGCGAAGACCAACGGGGGCGAGAAGTCTCATACGAATGTCGCCCGGCTGCTGTGCCTGCGGGGCTTCACCGCCACCTCCGAGCTGGTTAGTCCCCACAGCGCAAACGGCACACTCGCGGCAATTAGGCCAAAAACGATATTTTGACTAGCAGCGGATCTGCTGCGACGCAGGTGAAGATAGGTTTTGATGGTGCCCCCGGCAGGAATCGAACCTGCGGCCTTCTGCTCCGGAGGCAGACGCTCTATCCCCTGAGCTACGGGGGCGCATGCCGATCTGACTGCGCCAATGGGCGTGGCTAGCGTAGCGCAAGCCTAGGACGGGAAATGGATTCGGGGCCAGGTGACCCCAGACCATAGGATGGGTCCCCGTGACCCCCGCCGATCTGGCAAAGCTGCTGAAGATTACCGCCGCCGCGGTGCTCGCCGAGCACGGCCTGGACTCCGCGGCGCTGCCTGCGACCGTCACCGTCGAGCGTCCCCGTAATCCCGAGCATGGCGACTACGCCACCAACGTGGCGCTGCAAATGGGTAAAAAGGTCGGTGCCAACCCGCGCGAACTCGCTGGCTGGCTTGCCACAGCACTTGGCGGGCAGGCTGGCATTTCCGCTGCGGATGTGGCCGGGCCCGGATTTGTGAACCTGCGCTTGGAGGCGGCCGCACAAAACGTGATAGTCGGCAACGTCGTCGCTGCGGGCTCGGCCTACGGCCATTCATCGGCGTTGGACGGCCGGAAGATCAACCTCGAGTTCGTCTCGGCCAACCCGACCGGGCCGATACATATCGGTGGCACCCGGTGGGCCGCGGTTGGGGATGCGCTCGGCCGGCTACTAAGCACCCAGGGCGCCGAGGTGGTACGGGAGTACTACTTCAACGACCACGGCGCCCAGATCGACCGGTTCACCAACTCGCTGATCGCCGCCGCCAAGGGTGAGCCCACTCCTGAGGACGGATACGCAGGCGCCTATATTGCCGATATCGCCTCCCAGGTTCTCAGCAAGGAACCCGAAGCGCTGGGATTGCCCGATGCCGAGATGGCCGAGACGTTCCGCTCTATAGGTGTGCATTTGATGTTCGATCACATCAAGGCCTCACTACATGAATTCGGCACCGACTTCGACGTCTACACCCACGAAGACTCGATGCACACGTCGGGCCGCGTCGAGCAGGCGATCAACACGCTTCGCGAAACCGGTAACATTTATGAGTCTGACGGCGCAATCTGGTTGCGCACTAGCGACTTCGGTGACGACAAGGACCGTGTGGTCATCAAGAGCGACGGGCAACCGGCGTATATCGCCGGTGACCTGGCGTATTTCCTGGATAAGCGTCAGCGTGGCTTCGATTTGTGCTTGTACATGCTCGGCGCTGACCATCACGGCTACATCGCGCGATTGAAGGCTGCCGCCGCAGCGCTGGGTGATAACCCCGACACCGTTGAGGTACTCATCGGCCAGATGGTCAACCTGGTTCGCGACGGGCAGCCGATCCGGATGAGCAAACGCGCGGGGACGGTCATCACTCTTGATGACCTCGTCGACGCGATCGGGGTGGATGCTGCCCGCTATGCGCTGATCCGCAGTTCAGTGGACACTCCCATCGATATTGATCTTCAGTTGTGGTCCTCGGCTTCCAGCGAGAACCCGGTCTATTACGTGCAATACGCGCACGCGCGACTATCGGCGTTGACCCGCAACGCCGCCGAACTGGGCATCGCGCCCGACATCGCGAATGTTGGCCTGCTGACCCACGATAAGGAAGGTGCGCTGATACGCAATATCGGCGAGTTCCCTCGCGTCTTGCAGACTGCCGCTGATCTACGCGAGCCCCACCGAGTAGCGCGTTATCTTGAAGACCTGGCTGGTGACTACCACCGCTTTTACGATTCGTGCCGGGTGCTGCCCCAGGGCGACGAAGCCCCGGGTGAGCTGAATGCCGCGCGTCTTGCGCTGTGCCAGGCCACCCGCCAGGTCATCGCCAACGGCCTGGGTATCCTCGGCGTCAGTTCTCCGGAGCGGATGTGATCGCGCACCCGGCCGGACCCCGGCACGCCGAAGAGGTGCACCATGGCGGGGCGCCCGGCCGCCCATTGGACGCTGCCGACGTGTTCGCGCTGGCTCCTAATGTATGGCCGCGCAACGCTGTTCGCGGTGTCGATGGGGTCGTGTCGATCGCCGGGGTACCGGTGACCGAAATCGCCGCGGAATTCGGCACTCCGGTGTTCGTTATGGACGAGGCTGACTTCCGGGAGCGCTGTCGTGATATCGCGAAGTCCTTCGGAGGCGGAGAGCGTGTCCGGTACGCCGCCAAGGCGTTCCTGTGCACCGAGGTGGCCCGCTGGGTTGACGAAGAGGGCCTGTCCCTGGATGTGGCCAGCGGCGGAGAGCTTGCCGTGGCACTGCACGCGGGTTTTCCTGCGGAGCGAATCGCCCTGCACGGCAACAACAAGTCGATCGCGGAATTGACAGCCGCGGTCGCCAATGGTGTAGGTCACGTGGTGTTGGACTCGATGACCGAGATCGAGCGACTCGATCGGATCGCCGGTGAGGCCAACATCGTTCAGGATGTGCTGGTGCGTGTCACCGTTGGTGTCGAGGCGCACACCCATGAGTTCATTTCCACCGCGCACGAGGACCAAAAGTTCGGGTTGTCGCTGGCCAGCGGTGCGGCGATGGATGCGATTCGTCGAGTCTTCGACACCGACCATCTGCGCCTGGTCGGCCTACACAGCCACATCGGTTCCCAGATCTTCGACGTGGCAGGCTTCGAGCTGGCCGCCCACCGGGTGATCGGTCTACTCAGGGATGTCGTCGCCGAGTTCGGAGTCGACAAGACCTCGCAGATCACAATCGTCGACCTCGGTGGCGGATTGGGAATCTCCTACCTTCCGCAGGATGACCCGCCGCCGATGAGTGAACTCGCCGACAAGCTCCAGGCGATTGTGCGCAACGAATCCGCTGCCGCCGGGTTGCCCGCGCCCAAGTTGGTGGTCGAGCCAGGGCGTGCCATCGCAGGTCCGGGCACCGTAACCCTCTACGAGGTCGGCACTGTCAAAGACGTACCTGTGGCGTCGGATAGGCGCCGGCGGTATGTCAGCGTGGACGGCGGGATGAGCGACAACATCAGGACATCGCTCTATGGTGCGGAGTACGACGTGCGCGTGTTGTCGCGGATCGGCAACGCCGCCCCGACGCTGTCGCGTGTCGTCGGGAAGCACTGCGAGAGTGGTGACATCGTCGTGCGAGATGCCTGGATGCCCGACGACGTCGCCCCGGGAGATCTGCTGGGCGTCGCAGCAACAGGCGCATACTGCTATTCGATGTCGAGCCGCTACAACCTGATCGGCCGACCGGCCGTGGTGGCCGTGCGCGGGGGACAGGCACGCCTGATTCTGCGCCGGGAAACGGTCGACGATTTGTTGAGTCTGGAAGTGAGGTGAGCGATGACTAACGCAATCGGGGTAGCCATCCTGGGTTTGGGCAATGTAGGTAGCCAGGTCGTGCGGATCATCGAGGAGAGTGCGGCCGACCTGACCGCCCGCATCGGTGCGCCGCTGGTGGTGCGCGGCATCGGAGTTCAGCGGGTAGACCGGGACCGCGGGGTCCCGGTCGAATTGCTGACCGACAACGTCGACGAGCTGGTCTCCCGGGATGACGTCGACATCGTCGTCGAGGTCATGGGTCCGGTGGAAGCCGCCCGCAAGGCGATCCTGACCGCCTTGGAGCAGGGCAAGTCGGTCATCACCGCGAATAAGGCGCTCGTGGCGGTTTCCGCGGGCGAACTCGCCGAAGCCGCCGAGAACGCCCACGTGGACCTCTATTTCGAGGCTGCAGTTGCGGGGGCCATCCCGGTCATCCGCCCGCTCACGCAGTCGCTTGCCGGCGACACCGTGCTTCGGGTAGCCGGGATCGTCAACGGCACTACGAACTACATCCTCTCCGAAATGGACAGCACCGGCGCCGACTACGCGGATGCGCTGGCCGACGCCAGCGCGCTCGGATATGCCGAGGCCGATCCCACTGCCGACGTCGAAGGCTACGATGCCGCGGCGAAGGCGGCCATCCTGGCGTCGATTGCATTCCACACCCGGGTCACCGCCGATGACGTTTATCGCGAAGGCATAACCAAGGTCACTTCAGCCGACTTCGAGTCCGCCCGGGCCCTCGGCTGCACGATCAAACTGCTAGCCATCTGCGAAAGGATCACCACAGACGGAGGGCGGCAACGTGTTTCGGCTCGCGTTTACCCGGCGTTGGTACCCCTTGATCATCCGCTGGCATCGGTCAACGGTGCTTTCAACGCCGTGGTCGTCGAGGCGGAAGCGGCCGGCCGGCTGATGTTCTACGGTCAGGGCGCCGGTGGTCCTCCTACGGCCTCGGCGGTGCTGGGAGATCTGGTGATGGCCGCGAGAAACCGCGTGGTTGGCGGTCGGGGACCTCGCGAATCCAGATACGCCAAGTTGCCGGTCGCGTCTATCGGATTCATCCCGACCCGCTACTACGTCAACATGAATGTCGCGGATAGACCCGGTGTCCTGTCGGCCGTTGCGGCCGAGTTCAGCAAGCGCGAGGTCAGCATCGCCGAGGTGCGTCAGGAGGGGATGGTCGACCAGGATGGCCAGCGGTGCGGTGCCCGCATTGTCGTGGTGACCCACCAGGCGACCGATGCCGCGCTGTCAGAGACCGTCGCCGCGCTGTCCGATCTCGAGGTAGTCGAGAGCATCAACAGCGTCCTTCGGATGGAAGGAACTGCGGAGTGAATGCCACCGCCCCCCGAGCTGTGCATCAGCCCTGGCCGGGTCTGATCGAGGCCTATCGTGACCGGTTGCCGATCGGAGAGGATTGGACGCCGATCACTCTGCGGGAGGGCGGCACACCGTTGCTCCCGGCACCTCGACTATCCGAATACACCGGGTGCACTGTCCATCTCAAGGTCGAGGGACTCAACCCGACCGGTTCATTCAAGGACCGCGGAATGACGATGGCCGTGACCGAGGCGATGGCCCGAGGTCAGCAGGCCGTGCTCTGCGCGTCGACGGGAAACACCTCTGCCTCGGCGGCGGCTTACGCGGCGCGGGCGGGCATCACATGCGCTGTGTTGGTGCCGCAGGGCAAGATCGCGATGGGCAAACTTGCCCAGGCCGTGATGCACGGCGCCAAGATCATTCAGATCGACGGGAACTTCGATGACTGTCTCGAACTCGCCCGGAAGCTCACCTCAGATTTCCCGAGTGTGTCTCTTGTCAACTCGGTCAATCCTTTTCGTATCGAAGGCCAGAAGACCGCAGCATTCGAGATCCTCGATGCGCTTGGGGAAGCCCCCGACGTGCATGCGTTGCCTGTCGGCAACGCCGGTAACATCACGGCATATTGGAAGGGCTACACCGAGTATCACCGCGATGGTCTGAGCGGCCGGCTGCCGCGCATGCTGGGCACTCAGGCCGCCGGCGCCGCACCGCTGGTTTTCGGCGAACCGGTGAGTGACCCGGAGACCATCGCCACCGCCATCCGGATCGGCTCGCCAGCGTCGTGGACGTCGGCGGTCGAGGCGCAGCAGCAGTCCAAGGGGCGATTCCTGGCGGCCACCGACGAACAGATCCTTGCCGCCTACCGTCTCGTCGCCCGGGCCGAGGGTGTGTTTGTCGAACCTGCTTCGGCGGCCAGCGTTGCCGGGCTACTGAAGTCGATCGAAGACGGTTGGGTCCACAAGGGTTCCACGGTTGTGTGCACGGTCACCGGTAATGGGCTCAAAGATCCCGACACCGCGCTGATGGGCATGCCCAAGGTCATCCCGGTGCCCGTCGACCCCGTTGCCGTCGTCGCCGAGCTCGGCCTGGTCTAGAACGTGCTCCCGTGATGAGAACACTGCCGCCTGGGCTGACGGCGACCGCGGTGGTTGCAGCTTCGAGCGCCAACCTGGGCCCTGGTTTCGACTGCATGGGACTCGCGGTGAGCCTGTACGACGAGATCTTCGTGGAAACAACCGACTCTGGGCTCATCGTCGAGGTCGACGGCGAGGGGGCCGGTCAGGTCCCGCTGGACAGTTCCCACTTGGTGGTCCGGGCGATCGAGCGTGGCTTGCTGGAGGCCAGGGTGGCTGCGACTGGCCTGATCGTGCGCTGCCGCAACGATATTCCGCACTCCCGCGGTCTGGGATCGTCCGCGGCGGCCGTCGCCGGAGGTCTCGCCGCCGCGAACGGCCTTGCGGTACAGGGAGGGTCGAGTCCACTGGCATTGGAGGCCCTGGTTCAGGTGTCCTCGGAGTTCGAGGGTCACCCTGACAACGCAGCAGCCGCTGTACTGGGCGGCGCGGTGGTGTCCTGGACGGAGCCCGATGCTCAGCATCCGCGCTATCGGGCTGCGCCGATCCGTTTACACCCCGACATCAAAATCTTTGTTGCTGTCCCGCGGATGCGTTCATCGACGGCGGAGACCCGCGTGCTGCTTTCGCCTCAGGTCAGCCATCTCGACGCACGCTTCAACCTAAGTCGGGCAGCACTGATGGTCGTCGCGCTCACGGAGCGACCTGACCTGCTCATGGCGGCAACCGAGGACGTCCTGCATCAACCGCAGCGGGCGGGCGCCATGCCGGCCTCCGCGGAATACCTGACGGTGCTGCGGCGATGCGGTGTGGCAGCGGTTCTGTCCGGGGCCGGACCCGCTGTGTTGGCTTTGAGTACCGAGGCTGACCTGCCGGGAGAAGTTTTGCGGTACGGCCGGGACAACGGTTTCGCGGTCAGCAAGATGGCGATCGGCGACGGTGTGAAATGGACGCCGGGCGGCGTGGCTTAGCCCTAGCTGGCAGTAACACGCGCAACATGTGAATCACCGAAATTCTTGCTTCTAGCTCGGATGCGGGTTATCCTCGCTCCGTCCAGCAATCGCAGCGTCTTGAGCTGCGCCGACATTAGGACGACCACCCTTCTTTCAGGTGTTCAAATTTGTGTATAGACGTTTTGCCGTTTAGGCGAAGCCTGGTGATCACCGTTGCGAGCGGCAATGGTGTGACCTCCGCGTTCAGCGGTCCGGCTGGACGTATGGAACCCCCGCGCGACTTGATCCGCGAGGGAAGAAAGGAAATCCGTGACTGATACGGACCTCATTGCGTCTGGTGGCAGCGCCGAAACCGAGAAGCTGCCGAATACCTTGACCCCGGACGCCACTGCTCCTGCAGCACCCAGCGCGCCCGCCGCGGAGAACGCTCCCGATGCGCCGGCCGCCCAGAGCTCGGGTGGAAACGCCTCCAAGGAGGGCCGAGGCCCGCTGACCAGCTTGGTTCTGCCGGAGCTTCGTGCTCTTGCCAAGGAGATCGGCGTCGACGGCGCCTCCGGTATGCGCAAAAGCGAGCTGATTGCGGCCATCCGCGAGCGCCGTGGTGAGTCCACTGGCCGCAGCAGCGGCGAGGTGAAGAACGGCACTGCCAGCGACACGGCTGCTACCGCGTCCCGTGCTGCCGGTGCCCATGCCGAGGACAGCGCCGATCAAAGTGCAACTGCCGACAGCGCCGGGGACAGCGCGGGTTCCGATCAGGCCAACCCCAAATCGCAGCCTGCCCAGCAGCGACGCGAACGTCGTTCAGCCTCCCGCGGTGCAGGCGGTGCAGGCGGTGCAGGCGGTGCCGACCAGACCAAGGGACAGAACCCACGCGGCGGCGGACAGTCTGGGGCCGGCGGGGCCAAAGAAAACACCTCAGACCGATCCGATAGGGCCGAAAAAGATAACGACAAACGCGGCGACGGTTCTGAGCAGCAGGGCGGTCAAAATCGGGGCGGCAACTCCGACGACGATGGCGAAGGCAGACAAGGCAGGCGCGGCCGCCGGTTCCGTGATCGCAAGCGACGCGAGCGCGGCGACGGTGACCGAGACACCGAATTGCGTGAGGACGATGTCGTCCAGCCCGTTGCGGGCATCCTCGACGTGCTCGACAACTACGCTTTCGTGCGCACCTCCGGTTACCTTGCCGGACCGAACGACGTGTACGTCTCGATGAACATGGTGCGCAAGAACGGCTTGCGCCGCGGTGATGCTGTCACCGGAGCAGTGCGCGTCCCCCGAGAAGGCGAGGGCGGGGGACAGAATTCCCGGCAGAAGTTCAATCCGCTTGTGCGGCTGGACACGGTGAACGGCAAGGCGGTCGAAGAAGCCAAGAAGCGGCCCGAGTTCACCAAACTCACGCCGCTGTACCCGAATCAGCGGTTGCGCCTTGAGACCAGCGCCGACAAGCTGACCACCCGCGTGATCGATCTGATCATGCCCATCGGGAAGGGGCAGCGCGCCCTGATCGTGTCGCCGCCGAAGGCCGGTAAGACGACGATCATCCAGGACATCGCGAATGCGATCACCCGCAACAACCCCGAATGCCACCTCATGGTGGTGCTTGTCGACGAGCGCCCCGAAGAGGTCACCGACATGCAGCGCTCGGTCAAGGGCGAGGTTATCGCCTCGACCTTCGACCGTCCGCCCTCGGACCACACGCAGGCCGCCGAGCTCGCGATCGAGCGCGCCAAGCGCCTGGTCGAACAGGGCAAGGACGTCGTGGTGCTGCTGGATTCCATCACCCGCCTTGGCCGGGCCTACAACAACGCCTCTCCGGCATCGGGCCGGATCCTTTCCGGTGGTGTCGACTCGACCGCCCTGTATCCGCCGAAGCGGTTCCTGGGCGCGGCACGCAATATCGAAGAGGGTGGCTCGCTGACGATCATCGCCACGGCCATGGTCGAAACCGGATCCACCGGCGACACGGTGATTTTCGAGGAATTCAAAGGCACCGGCAACGCCGAACTCAAGCTGGACCGCAAGATCTCCGAGCGCCGGGTGTTCCCGGCTGTCGACGTTAACCCGTCTGGCACCCGTAAGGACGAACTGCTGCTCAACGCCGATGAGTTCGCCGTGGTGCACAAGTTGCGCCGTGTCCTGTCCGGACTTGACGCGCATCAGGCCATCGATCTGCTGATGAGTCAGTTGCGCAAGACCAAGAACAACTACGAGTTCCTGGTGCAGGTGTCGAAGAATACGCCCGGCGGAAACGACGGCGACTGAGTGCCGTCGGTGCCGTTCTTCAAGCGTTGAGCGGGACCAACTGCGCCGGAATCATGCGCAGGGCAGGGCCGGATCGCTGCGCAGCGCCGCCACGATGTAGCGGCGGACATGACGCAGTACTGACTCGCGGTTGTCGACATCGCACTGCTCGCCGGGCACGGTCGTCAAGCTCAGCGTGATCCGCGCGATCCACTCGGCGGCTTCCGCGCAGTCTGTGCCCGGATGGATTTCGCCGCTGTCGACGGCAGCCCGGACATAAGGCACCCAGAACGCGGCGATCTCCGGGATAAGTCCCCGTACCCCGAGGCCTACGCAGGCCGTGAATGCTTCGGGCTCCTCCTGGCGCAGTTTGAGCACGAGCGCCCCCGGTGTTTCGGACTCCCTCCGCGCGAGCGCTACACCGGTGGCGATTTGGCGGTCCAAACCACTCACTGTTTCGAGACGAGCGTGAGATTCCGTCCAGAACGCCTCGTTGAGCCGCACGATGGCCGCACCGAGCAGTTCGGACTTGTCGGGAAAGTGCCGGTACAGCCAGCCGCGGCTGACGCCGGCCAGCTCGGCCACCTCGGACACAGTGGTTGCGCGGATTCCCTTTGCCGTCAGGCACTGCTCGGCGGCATCGATCAGGCGGTCACGAACGGATTTGGATTCGGGTTTCGCTGCAGTGCCAACAGTCACCGCCCTATCTTCGCAAACGACCGATGTCAGTCGGGCTCGTGCACGGGCCCGGGGTCGGTCAGTCGGACACACTTGGGACACTGCTTGCTGATGAGGAAGGGGTGGCTCCGGTGGTGGAAACGGTTCAGCAGCTGCTGCGGGAGCGCGCCCACGACGACCGGATCGCTGTCAAATACCACGGTCACACATGGACGTGGCGGGAACATCTCAAGGTCGCGGCGCGGCAGGCAGCGGCGCTGATCGGCATAGCTGACCCGGCCCGGCCACTTCATGTGGGCGTCCTGCTCGGCAACACCCCGGATATGTTGACCGCGATGGCCGCTGCGGGACTGGGCGGTTATGTGCTTTGCGGCATCAACACCACTCGGCGCGGTGATTCCCTGGCCACCGACATCCGTCGGGCAGATTGCCAGATCTTGGTGACCGACGAGCACCATGTCACGCTGCTCGACGGCGTTGATCTGGCCGGTGTGCGGATATTGGTGGTCGGAAGCCCGCAGTGGGAGGAACTCCTCGGGCGGGCTGGGGCGCTGACGCCACACCGTGAAGCCAGCGCAACTGATCCTTACATGCTGATCTTCACTTCAGGTACCAGCGGCGATCCGAAAGCCGTGAGGGTCATGCACGCGATGGTGCTGCTGGCGGGGGCGGCGCTGGTTGCACGCTACGAGCTGACCTCAGATGACGTGTGCTATCTGTCCATGCCGCTTTTTCACAGCAATGCGGTGCTGGCCGGGTGGTCGGTGGCGCTGAACTCGGGCGCTGCGATGGCTCCGGCGAAGTTCAAGGCGTCGGGTTTTATCGGCGACATTCGGCGCTACGGCGCTACCTACATGAACTACGTGGGTAAACCGTTGGCCTACATCCTCGCCAGTCCCGAACGGCCGGATGACCTGGACAATCCCCTGCAGGTGGCTTTCGGAAACGAGGCCAGTGACCGCGATATCGCGGAGTTCGCCAGGCGCTTCGGCTGCCAGGTGTGGGACGGTTTCGGATCGACCGAGAATGCGGTGACGGTGACGCGCGAGGACGGCTGTCCGGCCGGTTCCATCGGCAAGGGGTTTCCGGGGGTCGCCATCTACGACCCTGAATCCCTGACCGAGTGCGCCGTCGCGCGGTTCGATCAGCGGGGCGCGTTGGCCAACGGCGACCAGGCGATCGGAGAATTGGTCAACACCCACGGCGCGGGCATGTTCGCGGGGTACTACAACGACCAGAGCGCCACCGACGAACGCCTGCGACATGGCATGTTTTGGTCTGGTGACCTGGCTTTTCGAGACGCCGAAGGCTGGATCTACCTCGCCGGCCGCACGGCGGACTGGATGCGGGTCGACGGAGAGAACATGACGTCGGCGCCCATCGAACGCATCCTGATCCGTGAGGCGGCGATCAGCCAGGTCGCTGTCTACCCGGTCCCTGACGAGCACGTCGGCGATCAGGTGATGGCCGCGATCATCCTGCAGGACGAGGCCACGCTGACACCGACAGAGTTCGCCGACTTCCTCGCTGTCCAGCCGGACCTGTCGCCGAAAGCCTGGCCGCGGTATGTCTGGGTCGCTGACGATCTGCCGAGTACGGCCACCAACAAGGTGGTCAAACGCGAACTGATCGCAATGGGGGTCCAGCCCTGCGGCCGGGTGCTTTGGAGGCGCGACCGAAACTCCTACCGCAGGATCGGCGGGGAATAGCCGCCTCGGTATGCGCGTTTAGGTTACTGGCGGTTGACCTGGCATAATGGCTCGCCGACACCTCGGTTCCGGTTCACGCCGTAACCTCCCAGCACGGGAGCGGCGACCCGGGCCCACGATCGAAGAGGAAACCATGAAATCGGGTATTCACCCTGACTATGTCGACACGACGGTGCTGTGTGGCTGCGGCGCCAGTTTTGCGACCCGCAGCACCAAGAAGAGCGGACAGATCACCGTTGAGGTCTGTTCGCAGTGCCATCCCTTCTACACCGGTAAGCAGAAGATCCTCGACAGCGGTGGCAGGGTCGCCCGTTTCGAGAAGCGCTACGGCAAGCGCTCCAGCGCGAGCGCAGCAACGGGAGATACCAAAGCTGCCGACGGCAAATAGCTCTCAAGATCGGCGCCCGATCTGCCGCAGTGCGCGCAGGCCGGGCGCCGTTTCTTCGGTAAGAGTGGCCGACCGGAGACGGCGCGTGCCGAAGGAGGCGAGGTGACCGATACCGCACCAGCGATCGCGGCGATGCTCGCCGAGCACGCGGATCTGGAGCGACGCCTGGCCGATCCTGAGCTGCACGCCGACCCCAGCGCCGCACGCTCGGCAGCCCGGCGCTTCGCGCAAGTTTCGCCAGTCGTGGCGACCTACCGCAAGCTCGAAGCGGCTCGAGGCGACCTGGAAGCCGCCCGGGAGTTAGCGGCCGACGACGACTCTTTCGCTGCCGAGGTCGAGGAGCTGAGCACGACGGTGGGCGAGCTCGACACCCAGCTCACCGATCTGCTCGCCCCCCGGGATCCGCACGACGCCGACGACATCGTTTTGGAGGTCAAGTCAGGCGAGGGTGGTGAGGAGTCGGCGCTGTTCGCCGCGGACCTGGCCCGGATGTACATTCGCTATTCCGAGCGGCGCGGCTGGACTGTGACAGTTCTTGACGAGACGATCTCTGACCTCGGCGGCTTCAAGGACGCGACGCTATCGATCACCAGTAAAGGCAACTGCGCCGATGGCGTGTGGTCGCGGCTGAAGTTCGAAGGCGGCGTTCACCGGGTACAACGGGTGCCGGTCACCGAGTCGCAGGGCAGGGTGCACACGTCGGCAGCAGGCGTCCTCGTCTACCCCGAGCCGGAAGAGGTCGCCCAGGTTCAGATCGAGGAGTCTGATCTGCGAATCGACGTCTACCGATCATCGGGCAAGGGCGGCCAGGGGGTCAATACGACCGATTCGGCGGTCCGTATCACCCATCTCCCCACCGGGATTGTGGTCACGTGCCAGAACGAGCGTTCGCAGCTGCAGAACAAGGCCCGAGCGATGCAGGTGCTGGCCGCTCGGCTGCAGGCGCTGGCCGAGGAACAGGCCCAAGCCGACGCTTCGGCCGATCGTGCCAGCCAAATCCGTACCGTCGACCGCAGTGAGCGGATCCGGACCTACAACTTCCCGGAGAATCGGATCGCCGATCACCGCATCAATTACAAGGCGCACAATCTCGACCAGGTGCTTGACGGCGACATGGACTTGCTCTTCGATGCGCTTCGGGCCGCTGACAAGCAATCCCGGCTGCAGGACACGTGACGACTCAGCGATGAGAACCCGTCAGCTGAATGATGCGATAAATGTCGCGACCCGAGCGCTGGCCCGGGCCGGAGTCGGCTCTCCGCGGGCGGACGCCGAACTGCTGGCCGCTCACGTCGCCGGTGCCGACCGCGGCCAGCTCGCGTTGATAGCGCCCGGCGCCGACTTCGCCGAACAGTACGAACGGCTCGTCGCTAAGCGCGCAGAGCGCGTGCCGCTGCAGCATCTCACCGGCACCGCTGCGTTTGGTTCGGTCACTGTGCAGGTCGGCCCCGGCGTGTTCATCCCTCGGCCGGAGACTGAGGCTCTGCTGGAATGGGCTCTTGCCCAATCGTTATCGCAACGTCCGTTGGTCGTGGATTTGTGTACAGGCTCCGCCGCGCTGGCGCTCGCGCTGTGGCGCCATCGGCCCGGAGCCCGAGTGATCGGCGTCGACGATTCCGACGAGGCGCTTGCGTATGCGCGACGCAATGTCGGAGGTACTTCTGTGGAACTGGTGTGCGCCGATGTCCGCGCAGCAGATCTGCTGCGCGAACTCGACGGCAGCGTGGACCTTCTGGTGGCAAATCCGCCCTATATACCCGAGGGCGTTCGCCTGGAACCCGAGGTGGCTCAACATGATCCGCCGCATGCACTGTTTGGTGGAGACGATGGGATGGTTGTGGTCAACCACGTCATCGGCGCGGCAGCGCGCCTGCTGCGGCCCGGCGGCTGCTGCGCGGTTGAGCACGATGACACCACATCGGATCGCGCGGTTGAAGCCTTCACCCGCGCAGGATGTTTCGTCGAGATCAGCGAACGACACGACTTCACCGGTAGGCCCCGCTTCGTGACCGCGGTACGCGGTCGGTGAGAGGCTGAATGACGTGACCCAGCGAGAAACGAAGGCGAATCGCGCATGACGGCGCTGTTTGACTGCACCGATTCCACACAGCGCGCCGAGGGCATCGCTTCGGCGATCGGTGCACTCAAGAGTGGACGCCTGGTGGTCATGCCCACCGATACGGTCTACGGACTTGGCGCCGACGCGTTCGATACTGATGCGGTGGCGGCGCTGTTGTCTGCCAAGGGCCGCGGCCGGGACATGCCGGTTCCAGTGCTGGTCGGGTCCTGGGACACCATCCACGGGCTGGTCTACTCGGTCCCGCACAGCGCGCATGAGCTCATCCGGGCTTTCTGGCCGGGCGCGCTGAGCCTGGTGGTCCGCCAAGCCCCGTCGCTGCAATGGGATCTTGGCGACGCTCATGGCAGCGTCATGCTGCGCATGCCGATGCAGCCCGTTGCTATCGAGCTGCTTCGGGAGGTCGGGCCGATGGCGGTTTCGAGCGCGAACATCTCTGGACGCCCTGCAGCCAACACCGCTGCGCAGGCCCGCGAGCAACTCGGCGATCTGGTCGAGGTCTACCTCGACGGGGGGCCTGCCCAGCAGCAGATCGCATCGACGATCGTCGACCTGACCGGCGCGCATCCCAGCGTGTTGCGGCAGGGGCCGGTGACAGTTGATGCCATCGCCGGGGTGTTGGGCGTCGAGGCGGCGACCCTCACCACCGAGACGGATTGATCCTTCAGTTTCGTGCATTACGGTTCAGCGATGATCACGTCAGCGCCCCTGGAGCAGCTGACGTCGGACCTGATCGCGCTATCGGACCGTGGCGCGGGCGTCCCGTTGCGCGAGCTCGCCTTGGTCGGTCTGACTGCGGCGATCATCACCTATCTGGCCACCGGCTGGGTTCGAGTGCTGGCCACGCGGTTGGGTGCGGTCGCCTTCCCGCGCGAGCGCGACGTTCACCTGCAGCCGACCCCCCGCATGGGCGGCCTGGCGATGTATGTGGGCGTGGTAGCCGCAGTACTGCTGGCGTCCCAGCTTCCTGCATTGACTCGGGGGTTCGTCTACTCGTCGGGATTGCCCGCAGTGGTTGTCGCGGGGGGGCTGATCATGGTCGTCGGGCTGATCGATGACCGATGGGGCTTGGACGCACTGACGAAGTTCGCCGGTCAGATCACCGCGGCCAGCGTGCTCGTCACGATGGGCGTGGCGTGGAGCGTGATCTACATACCGATCGGTGGCGTCGGCACCATCGTCCTGGATCAGGTGGCATCAATCTTGCTGACGCTGGCGCTGACGGTAGCGGTGGTCAACGCGATGAACTTCGTCGACGGTCTGGACGGCCTTGCCGCTGGGCTGGGTCTCATCACGGCCGCAGCCATATGCATCTTCTCGGTTGGGCTGTTGCGAGACCACGGCGGCGACGTGTTGTTCTACCCGCCCGCGGTGATCTCGGTCGTGCTGGCCGGCGCCTGTTTGGGCTTTCTTCCGCACAACTTCCATCCAGCCAGGATTTTCATGGGCGATTCAGGCTCGATGCTGATCGGCCTGATGCTCGCCGCCGCGTCGACCACCGCCGCCGGTCCGATTTCGCAATCCGCCTACGGTGCCCGCGACGTGTTCGCCCTGCTGTCCCCGTTCCTGCTGGTGGTCGCTGTGATGTTTGTGCCTGCGCTGGACATGCTGCTGGCCATCATCCGACGTACGCGTGCGGGCTTGAGCCCCTTCCATCCCGACAAAATGCATCTGCACCATCGGTTGCTGGAGATTGGTCATTCTCATCGCCGGGTCGTGCTGATCATTTACCTGTGGGTCAGCATCGTTGCGCTCGGCGCTGCGAGCTCGATCTTCTTCGACCCCCGGCATACCGCGGCGGTCATGGTGGGGGCGATCCTGATCGCGATTGTTGCAACCCTGATTCCGCTTCTGCGGGGTCAAGATGACCCCGCCGAGCAGCCGTACGACGGCAAGTAGTTGGCCTTCTTTTCCGGCTCTCACCATGTGTTAGTGTTTTGGTAAGAGCCCGAAATACCTCACGGGTTGCCGGCCCCCGAACCATCCGATGACACCGATCGGAACGGAACTTTGACCGACAGATTGACCGATCACAGGAGCTTCCTGTTGGCTGCTTCCAGCGCGCCCGCTGCCCTCCGATACGCTACGGGCACAATGCACCGGCGGATCATCGGAATCGGTTGCTTTGATGGCGCACAAGTTTCGACGACCGCGGGATTGAGGTGAAGCAGTGACGACGCCAGCGCAAGACGCGCCGTTGGTGTTTCCGTCCGTAGCTTTCAGGCCCGCGCGCCTTCTCGTGATCTGTGTGGTGCTCGCGGCTCTGGCTACGGTGGGTTTGGCACTGGTGGGGCACGTGATGGTTGGCGTTTTCTTCGGGATCGGGCTGGCGCTGGGTTTGATCAACGCGCTCCTGATTCGCCGCTCGGTCACAAGGATCACCAACGAGGAGCATCCCCTCAAGAGCAAGATGGCACTCAATTCCGCGACTCGCCTGATGATCATGACAGTGATCGGTTTGACGATCGCGTTCGTGTTTCGCCCCGCGGGCCTGGGCGTGGTGTTCGGGATGGCCTTGTTCCAGCTGCTGTTGGTGTTTACCACCGCACTGCCCGTGGCAAAGAAACTGCGGGCCGGCGCCGGTAGCCCGGCAAGTCACGGAGCCGAAGGGGAAATCAGCTAGCCATGGTCGAAACGATTCTTGCTTCAGATTCCGGCATCCACGTCGGCGTTCACGAGGAGGCCGAGTGGTTCGGCCTGACAGTCAATACAGACACCCTCACGTCGACAGCTATCGCCGCGGTGATCGTGCTCGCGCTGGCTTTTTTCCTTCGCGCCAAGGTGACGTCCACCGGGGTTCCCGGTGGCGTCCAGCTGTTCTGGGAAGCGATCACGGTCCAGACGCGCAATCAAATCGAAAGTGCCATCGGGATGCGGATCGCGCCCTTCGTGCTCCCGCTGGCGCTGGCGTTGTTCGTGTTCATTCTCGCTGCCAACTGGCTGTCGGTGTTTCCGGTGCAGTACTCGAATGAAACCGGAATTCATGAGTTCCTGAAGCCGGCCGCCGCTGACATCAATTTCGTGCTGGCTCTGGGCCTCTTCGTATTCATCTGCTACCACGCCGCCGGATTCTGGCGCCGTGGCCTTCTAGGGCACCCCATCAAGTTACTCAAGGGCCACGTTGCGTTCCTCGCGCCGATCAACCTTGTCGAGGAGATCGCCAAACCGGTGTCGTTGTCACTCCGACTTTTCGGCAACGTCTTCGCCGGCGGGATCATGGTCGCGATCATCGCCCTGTTCCCGGCGTACCTTTTGTGGGCGCCCAACGCGCTGTGGAAGTCTTTCGAACTGTTCATCGGCGCCATCCAGGCGTTCATTTTCGCGCTGTTGACGATCTTGTACTTCGGTCAGGCAATGGAGTTGGACGAACACGATTCAACACACTGAACTGATCACCCGACCTGTTCGACCCACGACCTGGTAGG
>JAHZKD010000455.1 GCA_022600605.1 Actinomycetes bacterium | reverse complement strand
TCGGTGGCGCCGATGACGTGCGGAGCGAAGCCGAGTTGAGCGAAGGACTCGACGTTGTCTGCGACGGTAACACCCTTCTCGCTGGCCGAGATCAGCGACGAGTACACCGACTTGGGAAGCCGCTTCTTGGCCCGCTGCTGGGCGATGGCGACGGTTTCGAACCAGGTATCGCGGGCCATCAGATCATCTCCGCTTCACACAGGACTTTCGTTGCAGAACTTCTTGGGAGGAACGCTCAGCAGTGTGAGCGGGATTGGACCTGAGGGTGTCTTGCGGCCCGCAGTGCGGGAGTGGTCGACACTGGACTTAGGCTTGTCGCGCTCGCGGGCCAGCGCCGGCTCGCCGTAGCCTTGGATGCATTCCGGATCTGGGCCTTCCAATGGCAACCCGGTGAAGAACTTCGCCGCCATGCAACCGCCTCGGCAGCTGTCGTAATGCCCGCAGCTGCCACACGCCCCGACCGACTGCGGTTCACGCAGCTCCCGGAACAGCTCGGAGTTCTGCCACACATTTGTGAATCCATTATCCGACAAGATATTTCCGGCAAGGAACGTGTCGTGGATCGCAAAAGGGCAAGCGTAGACGTCACCGACAGGATCGATGAGGCAGACCACCCGGCCGGCTCCGCAGAGGTTGAGACCGGCCAACGCTCCCGGCTCGCCCAGCCCCGATAGGTGGAAGAACGAATCACCGGTGAGCACACGCTCGCCGTTGCTCACCAGCCAGTTGTACAGCTGAACTTGCTGGGCGGGTGTGGGGTGCAACTCGTCCCAGACGTCGGCGCCGCGGCCCGACGGCCGCAGCCGGGTGATACGAAGGGTCGCACCGTACCGGTCAGCCAGCTCCTTGAAGTCGTCGAGTTGATCGACATTGTGGCGAGTCACCACGACGGAGATCTTGGCATCCTGGAAGCCGGCGTCCCTCAGGTTTTCCAGCGCGCGGATGGCCATCGCATAAGAACCGGGACCGCGCACGGCGTCGTTGACTTGGGCTGTCGCGCCGTCCAGGGAGATCTGCACGTCGACGTAGTCACTGGCGGCCAATTTCGTCGCGACCTCACCGGTGATCCGAACCCCGTTGGTGGAGAACTTGACGCCCACGTGGTGGGCAGTCGCATAATCGACGAGCTCCCAGAAATCCGGCCGCACAGTGGGTTCCCCACCGCCTATGTTCACGTAGAACACTTGCATGCGTTCCAGCTCGTCGATAATGTCCTTGCACTGCAGCGTGGTCAGCTCACGCGGATCCCTCTTGCCCGAAGATGACAGACAGTGCACACACGCCAGGTTGCATGCGTAGGTCAATTCCCAGGTCAGGCAGATCGGCGCGTCCAGGCCATGTTCGAACTGATCGATGAGCCGGGGCACCGGCTGCGCGTGGGCGGCTTCCAGCATTGTCATGGGCCTTCTCCTGCATCGGCTGTCTGGCCCCGCGCCGCGATCAGCATCTTGGACTGGGCGAGCACACCCAGTGCGTGAATGTAGGGCGCCTGGCGTTCCTCGTCGATTCCCGCGGCGCGACAGGCGGATCGGACATCGGGATGATCGGCCAGCGAGTTGACCACCCCTACGATCGTCCGGTTCTTCAAGAACGACAGCTTGCGCGTCCCGAAGTGATACAGCAGTGCGCCGAACGGCTCGGGCCGCACCGCGACCTGCGGGTGCAAATGCCAGCGCAGGTCCGGGTCGAACCCCCAGTCTGGGTCGAACCCCCGGTCCGGCTCGAACCCCCGGCCCGGCTGGGACGCGGCCACGATCAGTAGACCCCGCACATCCCGTCGATCGAGATTTCCTCGACCAGGCTCTCGGTGACCAACTCTTCGGCCTGCCCTGCGTTCTGGCTGTGCTCAGACGGCTCCATCAATCTCGCCTCTCTTCTCGCGGTCCCCCGCCCAGGGGGCTCGACAATCGTGATCCCGGCCGCAAGAATATGGCATCGGGTGCCGAAATGGAAGGGTGGATGCCGATGCACGCTTCGAAGGCGCGCGTGGGCCGTCGTCGATCGACGAGCTGGGAGCACATCAGCGACGTCGCGATCGACCTATTCGTGGCCCGCGGCTTTGACGATGTCAGCGTCGACGACGTGGCGGTGGCGGCAGGGATTGCTCGTCGGACGCTGTTTCGCTACTACCCGTCGAAGAACGCGCTGCCGTGGGGCGACTTCGACGCTCATCTGCTACGCATGCGCACGTGGCTCGCCGACGCCGATCCCGAAGTGCCGATACGGGATGCACTGCGCAGCGCACTGCTGGCCTTCAATGACTTCGACGACCCCCACCGTCACCGCCAGCGCATGCGGCTGATCCTAGAAACTAATGCCCTGCAGGCCTATTCGATGACCATGTACGCCGGGTGGCGCGGCGCAGTAGCCACCTTCGTAGCCGGCCGCCTGGGCAAGAAGTCCAGCGACTTAGTGCCACAGACGGTGGCCTGGACGATGCTCGCGGTGGCGCTCGCGGCTTACGAACGGTGGCTGGCCGACGAGTCGGCGTCGCTGGCCGCGACATTGGGCGATGCATTCGACATTGCCGGACCGGGCCTGGCCAACCTTGAGGCCTGAATCTTTTCTCGAGGGCTGACACCCACCGTCAAGGGCTGCCCCCTCGGAGGGTGACTCTGTGCTCGCCGGAACCCGAGTTAGACCCAGCGGCTGCGCGCGGGAGGCGCTTCGGGCTCAACCCACGCCTTGGCGTAGCGATGACTGCCCTCCCGCTGCACATCCCGACTCCGATAGACCACGTAGGGGCGAACCAGGTATCCAATCGGCGCGCTGAACGCGTGCACCAGCCGGGTGTAGGGCCAACTTGCCAGCAACGCGAGCACGACCAGCACGTGTAGCTGGAACATCCACGGCGCACTCGCCATCAGTTCAGGCGCCGGATGCAATGAGAAGAGGCTGCGAAACCACGGTGACACCGTTTCGCGGTAGTTGTAGACCGCGAACACATTCGTCATCGTGTTCAGCATCCCCGTGGCGAGGGCCCCAACAAGCAGCAGGTACATCACCTTGTCGCTGCGGGACGTCGCTCTGCGCACCGCAGGCACCGTGATGCGGCGGTAGAGCAGGATACCCAGGCCCGCGACGACAGCGAACCCAGCCAGCGAGCCCATCGTCACCGACATCAGGTGATAGGTGTGTTCGCTGATTCCTACCGCAGCCGTCCAGGTCTCGGGAATGAGCAGGCCCACTACGTGGCCGCCGAACACACCGAGGAGTCCGAAATGAAACAGCGGGCTACCCAATCGCAGCAGCCGGCTCTCGTATATCTGCGACGATCGAGTCGTCCAGCCGAATTGATCGGAGCGATAGCGCCAGGCATGGCCGAGTAGGAACGACATGAACGCGATGTAGGGAATTGTCATCCACAGCAGGTTGTTCATCGGCGGCCTCCGGGGCTGAGTGGGTCCATCGCGAAGGGCTCCAGGCCGACCTCTTCCTCGGGCGGGCCCTCGGCGGCTAGTTCGGCGATTTTGCGCCGGTCGGCCGTATTGACCGGCGGCAGCGTCGCCAGGATCGCCACCAAAAGGTTGGCGTATGGCGATGCGCTGTCCTGCAACGAGAGCCGCAGCAACTCGAGCACCGGCACGTTCTCCCCAAGGAGCCGCTGCCCCTGCATATGGTCGACGGTTGCGGCGAACTCCAGCACCATCGGGAGATAGTCGGGCAACTCATCGTCGCCGACCTCTACGCCGGCCTGACGGTAGGCGTGCTTGACCCGCAACAGTGCCATCCCACGCTTGCGGGTGTCGCCGTATGCGTAGTAGGTCAAGTGCAGGCTGGCGCGGCGGCGCATGTCAAAGGTCTCGACGTACTGCGCGGCAAGCACAAGCGGATCCGTATCACGGAAATGACTGATGAAGGCCAGCACCGGATCTCTGACCTCGGCCGGTAATTCGGTTGCAGCAGAGGCTAGTTGCTCGGTCATCGCAATCGTCTGTTCGCTGGGGTAGTCAAGCAATAGCGCAGCGATGCGCCATACCAGCCGCTGGTCAATCTCGGAGAGATTGCTGGGCAGCGGCTTTCGTGGCTTCAGCAGCTTTGACCGCTTCGGGGGCTTCGATGTTCCGGGCACGCGCTCGGGTAGCTTCACGGATTACTCATTTCGAAGGAACTATCCCCTCGGATGCTTTCCCGTCCCAGTTCAGCAGGTTGATGCGGGTGGACTTGTCTTCTGGTCCGGCCGGGTTGGTGTCGGTGAGGTGGAACTTGTCGACCATCGTGTCCAAGGCCGTCATGCCTGGGCCGCCATCGTTGTCCAGGCTGCAGCCGGTTGCCAGTGCATCGAGGCGGTGCGCGTCCGAGCCGGCGGCGCTGGGGATCACGTAGCGGTCAGAATACTTGGCGATGGCAAGTAGCCTGTACATCGACTCGATCTCGTCGCCGCTCAACCGGACCGCGTCCGGGATGGTTTCGTCGAAGTCTTCGCCGAGGTTGGCCGCCCTCATGTATGCGCGCATCGCCGCAAGTCGTTGCAGTGCTACGCGAACCGGCCCGATCTCCCCAGCGGTGAACAACTCGGCCAGATACTCCACTGGTATGCGCAGCGCGTCGATGGCTCCGAACAGGTTGGATACGTTCTCTCCGTCGTGCCCGGTCTCGCCGAGGATGTCCACGACCGGGGAGAGCGGCGGCACGTACCAGACCATCGGCATCGTGCGGTATTCCGGATGCAGCGGCAGCGCCACTTGGTAGTCGACAATGAGCCGATACACCGGCGAATTCTGTGCTGCCTCGATCCATTCGGTGGATATGCCGGCACGTTCTGCCTCGGCGACCACTCGCGGGTCGTGCGGATTGAGAAACACGCCGAGTTGTGAAGGGTAGAGATCCTTTTCGTCTTGCACCGTGGCGGCGGCTTCCACGGCGTCAGCGTCATAGAGCATCACGCCGATGTAGCGCAACCTCCCTACGCAGGTCTCCGAACACACTGTCGGGATGCCGACCTCCACCCTCGGATAGCAGAAGGTGCACTTCTCGGCCTTGCCGGTTTTGTGGTTGAAGTAGATTTTCTTGTACGGGCAGCCCGTGACGCACTGCCGCCAACCACGACAGCGGTCCTGGTCGACCAGCACGATGCCGTCCTCGCTGCGCTTATAGATCGCACCCGACGGGCACGAGGCCGCACAAGATGGGTTCAGACAGTGCTCGCAGATCCGCGGCAGGTAGAACATGAAGGTCTCTTCGAACTCGAGCTTGACCTTGTTAGACAAATTGGCCAGCAGCGGATCCTGGCCGATCTGGTCCGGGCCGCCGCCCAGATCGTCATCCCAGTTCGCCCCCCAGGTGACTTTGGTATCCCGGCCGGTGATCAGCGACTTAGGCCTGGCCACCGGTGTGGTGTCCATCGCCGGCGAGGAAAGCAGGCTGTCGTAGTCGTAGGTCCAAGGGTCGTAGTAGTCCGACACTGTCGGCAGATCCGGGTTGGCGAATATGTTCAGCAGGCGACGAAGCCTGCTTCCCGTTTTGAGGGTGAGCTTGCCACGCTTGTTCAGGGTCCAGCCGCCCTTCCACCGCTCCTGATCCTCGTACTGGCGCGGATACCCCTGTCCTGGACGGGTTTCCACGTTATTGAACCAGACGTACTCCACACCGCTGCGATTGGTCCAGGCCTGCTTGCAGGTGACGCTGCAGGTGTGGCAGCCGATGCACTTGTCCAGGTTCATCACCATCGCCAGCTGTGCCATCACTCGCATGTCAGTACTCCACATTCTGCGAGCGGCGACGGATCGTCGTGACTTCGTCACGCTGATTTCCGGTGGGCCCGTGGTAGTTCAGTCCAAAGGATTGCTGGGCGTATCCGCCGATAAGGTGTGTCGGTTTGATCATCACCCGGGTGAGGGCGTTGTGGATACCGCCGCGTTTTCCAGTCTTCTCGGTGCGGGGAACGTCGACGGCCTTGTCCTGAGCGTGGTACATGAACACCACGCCCTCGGGCATTCGGTGGCTCACGATCGCGCGAGCGTTCACCACGCCGTTGCGGTTGGTGCACTCGATCCAGTCGTTGTCGACGACGCCGATCTTCGCGGCGTCCACATCTGACATCCAAATCCCCTGCCCGCCGCGGGAAAGCGTGAGCATATACAGATTGTCTTGGTACGCGGAATGGATGGACCATTTCGAGTGCGGCGTCAAGTACCGCACCGTGATCCCGCCTGTGGTGTCCAGAACGGCGGGCTCATTGAACAGTGCCGTCATGTCCAGCGGAGGCCGGAAGATCGGCAACTGCTCGCCGAGCTCGCCCATCCAGTCGTGGTCGAGGTAGAAGTGCTGGCGGCCGGTCAGGGTGTGCCACGGCTTGAGGCGCTCGGTGTTGATGGTGAACGGAGCGTAGCGGCGGCCGCCGGTCTCAGATCCCGACCATTCCGGCGAGGTGTTGACGGCTACCGGTCGGGACTGTGTGTCGGCGAAGGTGATTCGCCTGCCCTCGCTCTCCTTGGCGAGGTCGACCAGTTCGGTCCCGGTGCGGCGCTGTAGTGCTTCGAACCCCTCGACAGCCAGCCGGCCGTTGGTTGTTCCGGATAGGGCGAGGATGGCCTCGGCTGCGTGGGTGTCCTTGGCCAGCGACGGGCGCCCTGCCCCGGCACCGCTGACTACGGCGCCGTTGACACCCCGCAAGTACTCGACCTCGGCCTTGGGATGGGTCGTCACGCCCTTCCATGTCAGCCCCGCGGTCTCGACCATCGGGCCGAGCGCGGCCATCTTGTCGGCAACCGCCGGGAAGTCGCGCTCGACCACCACCAAGTTTGGCATCGTCTGGCCCGGAATCGGCTCGCACTCGCCGGCTCTCCAGTCCAGCACCCGACCGCCGGGCTGGGCGGTGGCGCTGGGGGTGTCGTGCTGCAATGGCACTGCGACGACGTCGTTGCGCTTCCCGAGATGCTTCTCGGCGAGCCAGGAGAACCCGCGGGCGATTCGGTGAAACGCGTCGAAATCTGTCTTGGACTCCCACGGCGGTGAGATCGCCGGGGAAAAGGCATGCACGAAGGGGTGCATGTCGGTACTGGACAGGTCGTGCTTCTCATACCAGGTAGCCGCGGGCAAGACGATGTCAGAGAACAGTGTTGTGCTGGTGTTGCGGAAGTCCAGGGACAGCAACAGGTCCAGCTTGCCGACCGGCGCGTCGTCCCGCCAGGTAACTTCCTGCGGACGCACGCTGTCCTCGTCACGCGCCGCGACGTTGGAGTCGGTGCCCAGGAGGTGTTTGAGGAAGTACTCGTTGCCTTTCGCCGACGAGCCCAGCAGGTTCGACCGCCACACCGTCAGGCAGCGTGGGAAGTTCTCCGGTGCGTCTGGATCCTCGCAGGCGAACTGCAGGTGGCCAGACTTCAAGCCGTCCACGACGTGCTCCGAAGGATCTTTTTCCAGTCGCGTCGCCTCGTCGGCGAGATCCATCGGATTGCGGTTGAACGTCGGGTAGCTGGGCATCCAGCCGAGCCGGGTGGCCAGTGCAATGTTGTCTGCCGCAGTGCGGCCGCTGAACCGGCCCTCCGCCAGCGGTGATGCCATCACCTCTGAGGTGAAGGGGTCGTAGCGCCACTGGTCGGTTGCCAGGTACCAGAACACGGTGCCCTGCATCTGTCGCGGTGGTCGCTGCCAGTCCAGACCGAAAGCCAGTGTAGCCCAGCCGGTTACCGGCCGGCACTTCTCCTGGCCGACGTAGTGTGCCCAGCCGCCGCCGTTGACGCCCTGACAGCCGGTGAGCATCACCAGGGTGAGGAACGAGCGATAGATTTGATCGGAATGGAACCAGTGGTTGGTCCCGGCTCCCATCAGGATCATGGATCGGCCACCGGAACGCTCTGCGTTGTCGGCGAATTCGCGTGCGATCCGTTCGGCTGCCGCCGCCGGCACCCCGGTGATCGTTTCCTGCCACGCGGGAGTGTAGGGCTGTGATGCGTCGTTGTAGTCCTTCGGCCAATCGCCGGGCAGGCCCTCGCGGTGGACGCCATATTGCGCGAGCAGAAGGTCGAATACAGTGGTGACGCGTTGTCCGGCAACAGTCCTCGTCGGTACCCCGCGCCTCAGGACCCCCGGCCTATCGCCGTCGAAACGAGGGAGCGCGACCGCGGCTACGTCGCAGTCGGGGCCGTGCAATGTAAGGATCGGGTCCACGCCCTTGAGGTCTAGGTTCCAGTGGCCTTCACCCGAGTCGGTGAACCGATGTCCCAGTGAACCGTTGGGCACCACCGGATTTCCCTCTGAATCGAGCAGTACGGTCTTTGACTCTGGCGCCTCGCAGTCCCCGTGGTCGCCTCCGAGATCGGCTGCGGTGAGAAACTTTCCGGGCAGGAGCTCGCCGTCGCGCTCGGTAATGGTCACCAGGAACGGCAGGTCGGTGTACTTCTTCACGTAGTCGGTGAAATACGGGGTCTTCTTGGCGATGAAGAACTCCGTGAGAATCACGTGCCCCATCGACATCGCCAGAGCCGCATCGGTTCCGGGCCGTGCCGGTAGCCATTCGTCGGCGAACTTGGTGTTGTCGGCGTAGTCAGGCGAGACGACGATGACTTTCTGACCCCGATAGCGTGCCTCGGTCATGTAGTGCGCGTCGGGGGTTCGGGTGACCGGAACGTTGGAGCCCCACATGATCAGGTAACTGGCGTCGAACCAGTCTGCGGACTCAGGCACATCGGTCTGGTCGCCGAACACCTGCGGCGAGGCGACCGGAAGGTCGGCGTACCAATCATAGAACGACAGCATGGAGCCGCCGATCAACGACATGAACCGCGCGCCGACGGCATGACTCACCATGGACATCGCTGGAATAGGGGAGAATCCGGCGACCCGGTCGGGGCCGTACTCCTTGATCGTGTGCACGTGTGCGGCGGCGGCGATCTCAGCCGCCTCCCACCACTCGGCCCGCACGAAGCCGCCCTTGCCGCGGGCCTCTTTATAGCGTTTGGATTTCACCGGATCTTCCACGATGTCCGCCCACGCCAGTACCGGGTCCTTCAACCGTTCTTTCGCCTCGCGGTAGTACTCAAGTAGAACGCCCCGCACGTAGGGATACCGCACGCGCGCGGGGGAATAGGTGTACCAGGAGAAGGAGGCTCCACGCGGACAGCCGCGAGGCTCGTATTCAGGCTTGTCTGCCCCGACCGACGGGTAGTCCGTCTGCTGTGATTCCCAGGTGATCACGCCATCCTTGACGTAGATCTTCCATGAACACGAGCCGGTGCAGTTGACCCCGTGCGTCGAGCGAACGACCTTGTCGTGTGCCCAGCGGTCACGGTAGAAGTCATCTGCCGAGCGACCACCGACCTTGTGCAGGGTCCTCTGGTCAGCCGATATTTCGCCACGGTGGAAATACTTGCCCAGGCCAAGGAGGGCGTCGGCGGATGCCTTGCTGCCGGCATGGCTGTCGACCACATTGCCCCCTCATCGAACTGGACACCGATCCAATCCGGATCGGTTGATTCCCCGAAGACTAAGGGTGGCGATAAAGGGGGCCAAACCGAACAGCGGTGGCCGCGGTCACTAGGTCACCTGAGTTAACACACCTGTCATGAGCGGGGGTGCGAATCGGGGCTAGCGGGTTGCTGCCCACCTGCGAAGATCCGCGGGCGGAAGGCGTTTGCTGCGAAATCTGCCGCACTGAACTCCCTCGGTGTCACGGCGTAGCATTCTAGAATTTTCGACTCGTTAACACCGATCGAGACCTCTTGACCCGGCCCTTGGTCTCTTGCAACGACTGAGAATCACGGGACTGCCGCTTGTCCGTCATGGGCCTACTGGTGCCCCGGTGATGAACTCCTCGATCTCGCCCAGCAGCGAAGCGGTGTCCCCCGCCCAATACAGGAAGTGAACCCGGTAGCTCGGGGTAGCGTGATCCGGCGATGTGCTCGGCGAGATAACGACCATGCCCGACCGGCAGGAACGTCAAGGTGTCGCGGCGCAGAATCAGCGTCGGCGCGATGATGCGCACGAGCCCCGCCGTTGACGATCACCAGGCTGCGCACCCGCTCGGGGTACTCGGCGGCCAGAACCAGCGCGCTTACAACGACGGCTCAGCATCGACCGAGTCGGCCGGGATCGACGGCCCAGAC
>JAHZKD010000045.1 GCA_022600605.1 Actinomycetes bacterium | reverse complement strand
GTCTGGCCACGCCACCGCTGAACCGGCCCCCCCGCCGCTGCCGGTGTTCACCCCGGGACCCACCGATTGGTCGCCCAACTTCGAAATCTGGCCGTTCAGCACGTTCACCTACCAGGTGACACCCCAGATGATCAGCGCTATGTCGGATTCGTGCCAGTGGTTCAATGCACAGTTCGACCCGCTGATGGGCCAGATAAACGACTTCAATAACAACCTTGCCGACAAGCGTGACGACTACTCGGCCGGCGGCATGCAGGGGCAGGCCAGTGCTGTTGTCGCCAACATCGACCAGTCGACGGCCTTCTTGGCGCCCCGGGTGGCGCTGCTGACAATTGAAAATACACCCAACAACTTTGGCCCGTACTCGCCGATATACGGCGGCGAAGCGATCACCAGCGTGACCTATCAGCTGACCCGCATCGCCGAGAGCATGCGGAACCTGGATCCGGCGGGGGTCACCCACGCCAACATCTTTGCCGCCACGCGGTGGGGTAACACACTGCGTGGCCAAGGAGCGTGCAACTGACCGCTCGAGCCGGTGCGTCGCTGTCTGCTGACGCCGGCCAGGCTGTGTCATCGTGCTGTTGCGCCGGATAAGGTGTGCGCGTGTCTTCCCGATCCCGGGACGAAGGGTTAGGTGGTTGAGGTGAAGTCTTCGTCTGAAACCTCTGATGCACACACCGAATCGGACGACGAGAAGGGTCAAGACGCCACGCCGCCCGATCTTGAGGCCACACAGGGCAAGGGGAGTGGCAACTCGGGGGGTGGCGCCGCCGAGGACGACCCGGCCGAGGCGGGCGTTGACGCAGGCGATGATGCTGACCCGGCCGAGGCGGCCGCTGAAGACGGCGGCGACGATGCTGACCCGGCGGAGGTGACCGCTGACGATGGTGGTGACGAGGGGGGCCCCGCCACCGGCCGGCCGCGGGGCCGAAGAGCAACTCGGTGGATTGCGGCGGTAGTGCTGGCCGTCGTGTTGGGGGTGGCCGGCTATGAGGGGTGGCTGCTGTTTCAGCACCACCAAAAAGATGTCGCCGCTGCACAGGCACTTGATGCGGCAGAGAAATTTGCCATCACGCTGACCACCATCGATCCGAACGCGATCGACACGAACATCAACGGCGTCATCGATGGCTCGACCGGCGAATTCAAAGACCTCTATCAGCAATCTAGCGCTCAGCTCCGCCAGGTACTGATCGACAACAAGGCCACGGCGAACGGCGTGGTCCTCGACGCGGCGGTCAAGTCAGCCACGAAGAACCGGGTCGAGGTGATTCTGTTCATCGATCAGGCGGTGAGCAACGCGGCTGCCCCGGCACCGCAGTTGGACCGCAGTCGCGTCGTGATGACCATGGAGAAGGTCGACGGTCGTTGGCTGGCGAGCAAGGTCGATCTGCCCTGACATTGCGCAGGCCCTGCCAAGACTATTCGCGCTCCTTGTCTGACATTTCTGCCGTGATCTCGGCGACCGCTGCGTCGATACGCTCGCGGTCGGCGTCGATCGACGCCGACGCCTCCGCGCCGGCGTTCACCAATGCCTCGTTGACGCGCTGCTCGACGGTCTCGGCACCGAGTCGAAGCAAGCCGTCCTGAATGTAGATGTCCTTGAGCCAGTGGTGACCGTTGAGCGTTACCTCTACCGTGTCGGTCTTATCGGCGGCTGTGAAGGAGCAATTTTCCATTTTGTCCAGTTGATCGTCCATCAACGATTGCAAGCGCCGCGCCTGCCGCAGCACAGCCGACACTTCGGGATGCATCTCCTCGGTCACTGTGACTCCTTCCCCGTGCCGTCGGGTGCTCCCTTACGCCGAACACGATTACCGATGACCGGCTCGGTCCACGGCCGATCCTCGGTGTAGAGATCCTCGTCCTCGGACAGCTGCGGATTGCGCTTCTTGTCGCCGCTACCTTCCCCTTTGGCGCCGTGCATCATTGGCGCCATGCCACCCATGCCGCCAGCCATGCCGGTCGAAGGGCCTGCCGCCGCGGCCGGGGCGCCGGGTGTCGCTCGCGGCGTGGGCGCGACCGTCTCAGCGCCAACGGCGGGCTGCAATGACGACGGGGGCGCTTTACCGCCTCCTCCGGCACCGCCCCCTCCAGCACCGGCTCCGCCTCCGGCCGCAGCAGGTCTCACGCTTGGATCGGTGGGCAACTTCGGATTGGTCGGCATGCCGGCGCCGGGCTGCCCACTATTCGGGGAACCGCCGCCCGGGGATCCGCCTGGCTCCCCGCCGCCCGGGGATCCGCCTTGTGAGCCGCCTTGCTGCGCCCCCTGGGCAGCCTGCTCCGGGTCCGTCATCGGCGGGATAGCCTGGCGCTCAGTGGAAGCCGGCGGCTGACCCGTGGGCTGGGAGCCGCCCCCGCCGGCCGGGCCTCGCCCCAGCTCTTGGTTCGAACGCTCGTGGGGCTGCGGCCTGCGTGCTCGCCGATGATCGTCAACGGTGACTGGGATCCCGGATACGACAGGAGTCGGCGGTTCCTCGGGCTCGATCTGACGGGGCTGGCCGTCCCGAACGTATTGATTGCGAACCGCTTCCGACTTGTCCTGCAATACGGACATTTGCGTCATTCTTTCGATATTCTTGGCGCTGGAAGGTTCCGCTGCCATTGCCTGTTCAAGCTGCTCGTATTCGTCAGCAATCGG
>JAHZKD010000454.1 GCA_022600605.1 Actinomycetes bacterium | reverse complement strand
TCGTCATCCTCGGCGACGCGCTCACCGGCAACGTGAGTCCGCTGCTGTTCCTCGTCTCACTGTGCACGGCAAGCATCGGTATCGCCGGCCTGGTCTATGAAATACGGGCACACCGTAGCCACCACAGCGCACCGGAGCTCCCCTCGGGCGAACCCGCTGAGCCGACCGGGTCGGCGATCAACGCCGGTTGATTTCAGGGCCCTTCATTTCAGGGCCCTTCGCCGTCATCGTCGCGAAGAGCCCTAGCAGCGTCGACGCTGCCACTAGTCCCGGGCTCCAATCCTTGGCCCGGACGTGGAACGCGACTGCCAACACGAAGTACACCGTCAGCATGAAGGTCGTCAGCCTGGCCAGTGCCGGGAAGCGATACACCGACGCCAGGCCCACCGCAGAGGCGGCCTTGACGATCGGCAGCACTGGTCGCAGCTGCGGATCGAGGCCAACGTCATCGAGTGATTTCGTGATCGGAGCCAGCGGGATCGCGCAGGCAACCGCGTCGCCTGCCTGCAGTGCTGCCAGCAGCGTGTACGTCTTCGGCGATGTGAGCGCGGTCATCATTCTGGGGCGCCGTGGCGCGGTGCCGGAGCTTGGGTTTGGGTGTAGTCGGTTCTAGGCGGCTGCACCTGTTCCGACAACGGCGGGTACTGCGGCCCAGCCTCAAGGGACCCGTCTACGGGGGTGCGTGCCTGGGCCACCGCCTGCGCAACGGCCTGAGCGATCTCCGGGTCGGTCTGGGTGTTGAACCACTCGGCAACCTCGGCCGAGTCATCCTCGGGCTTTGGCAGGTTCACGTCCACAGGCGAAGGTGTGTAGCGGAACACCCCGTCCTCGCCCGGCGCACCCAACATCTTGGCGAAGCCCTGCAGGGCCCCACCGAAATCGCTGGGAACCAGCCAGACCTTGTTCGCCTCACCCTTGGCCATCTCCGGCAGGGTCTGCAAGTACTGGTAGGCCAACATCTCCGGGGTGGGACGACCCGCCTTGATGGCGGCGAAGGTCTTCTCGATCGCCTTGGCCTCACCTTGGGCCCGCAGGTAGGAGGCGGCGCGTTCACCCTGAGCACGCAGCATGCGGGACTGTCGCTCGGCCTCGGCGGCAAGTATGGCTGCCTGCTTGGAGCCTTCGGCGGCCAGGATCTGGGACTGTTTCTGGCCCTCTGCCTGTTTGATGGACGCCTCCCGGTGGCCCTCGGCGGTCAGGATCATCGCCCGCTTCTCCCGGTCGGCGCGCATCTGCTTCTCCATCGAATCCTGGATCGACGGCGGCGGATCGATGCTGCGCAGCTCCACTCGCGCCACTCGCAGTCCCCACCGCCCGGTGGCGTCGTCGAGTACACCGCGCAACTGGCCGTTGATCGAGTCACGCGAGGTCAGCGTCTGCTCCAGCGTCATACCGCCCACCACGTTGCGCAGCGTCGTGGTGGTCAGCTGCTCGACGCCCACGATGTAATTGCTGATCTGGTAGACCGCAGCCCGCGGCTCAGTCACCTGGAAGTAGACAACCGTATCGATGTTCACCGTGAGGTTGTCTTCGGTGATCACCGGCTGCGGCGGAAACGACACCACACGCTCGCGAAGATCCACCCGGGCACGGATCTTGTCGATGAATGGAAGCAGCAACGTCAGCTGGCCGGACACCGTCTTGCTGTAGCGGCCCAGACGTTCAATCACCGCCGCCTCCGCTTGGGGCACCAAAGCGACCGACTTGGCCACCACGATGGCGGCGAACAGCACCAACACCGCCAGCAGGACCAACCCTGCAACGGCACCATCCATGACCAGCTCCTTCCGTTGTCGCCCGGGTCCTCCGGGCGAAACTCATTCCTCTTCTACGTTTACATGATTCTGCCGACAACGGCGGTGGCGCCGTCGATGTGCACAACGGTCACCTGGTCGCCTTCTTCGTAGACATCGTTCTCGTTGTAGGGCCTGGCCGTCCACACTTCGCCGCCGAGCTTGATCTGACCTTCATGGCGAGCTACCCGGTCGAGCACCAGCGCGCTCTTGCCTTCCAACGCCTTGACCGGCTCTTCCAGACCCTTGCCCGACAACATCCGCCGTTTGAGCGCGGGGCGCACTCCCACCAGCAGCAGGACCGATACCAGCAAGAACACCAATCCATCTACCCAAATCGGCAAGTCCAGCAGCCAGCTGGAACCAGCGGCGGCCAACGCCCCGCCGCTGAGCATCAGCAGGAACAGGTCACCGGTGAGGGCCTCGGCCCCGGCGAGAGCCAGCGCGGCGATCAGCCAGATCAGGGGAACAGGCATACCCAGAGCCTAGCGCGCAACCGGACACGTCAGCACCGAAGAACGAGAGCCAAACAACTACACTGCCAGCATCATGTGGTGCCCCAGTGTCTCGTTGTCGATTTGGGCCAATGCCTGGCTCGCCGGCGCCGCCGCGCCTGACGACGTCCTGGATGCGTTATCCCAATGGACCTCAAGACATTCCGTCACCGCCTACGACTCGGTCGCCGCTGAGCGCACCGGACTGCCGTGGCCGGATCTCGACAACGCCGGGGCAGTCTCGCTCCTGCAAACGTTGCGTACCGCCGCCGGGTCAGCCGAATCCCTGCCCACGATCATGCTGGCGCTCCCCATCCCAGGAGACGTTCGGGGACTGCCCGCCGGGACGCAATTCGGCCGCGACGCGATTGCGGCCGGTGAGGCTATCGTCGTGGGGCAGCCGGGGGCGGCAATCGGACTCGTGCCCGATCTGGACTACCCGGACAGCTCCGACGTCATGGGCGATTTCGAGTCCGAGTTCGAACCTGAGTTTTCTGCAACGTCGTGGACGGTGTATTCACTTTCGGCCACAACGCCTCCGGAGCATCTCGATCTCGGCGACGCCGAGTACACCTTGCGCGATGCGGTGCGTGCAGCCGCTGACGCACTGGGAGCACTGCGCGCCAGCGCCTCCGGAGCTGAGGTCGAGGATCCGCGCAGGATGGTCGAACAGGTGCTCGAAGCCACCCAGGTGCATCGAATTCCCGACCATGCCCCGCCACGCGCGATGCGAGTCCTTGAGAACGCTGCGCACGTCGATGCCATCATCACCGTAAGCTCCGGGCTCATTCCAAGTGGACTGCAGAGCTCCTCGGAGGTTCAGCTCGCCAGCGATGCGCTACGACCGCTGGCGTCGGTCGTGCGCACGGCCCGACTGGCGGCGGTGGGGTCCATTCTTCAATCCGCCTGGCGCGGTTAATTCTTCAATCCGCCTGGCGCGGTGAGTTTTTAGCCCGAACAAGCCTTTTAGCCCGAACAAGCCATGGTGCACAGTTCGCCGTTGATGCTGCACCCGTACCTTGGCACGGTATCGGCTCCCCCCACCCTCGCGGGCGGAAGATCGAGGCACAACTCGTCGACCAGGCCGATGGCCAGTTGCGCGAATCGCGGTTGGGCGTTGGGTGTCGTTGCCCGCGCATAGGCGATCCCAGCGCCGGCGGCTTGCTGAGCTAATTCGTTGTCCAGGTCCCAGACCACTTCGATGTGATCGGCGACGAAACCAATCGGGCAAACGATCACAGCCTGGGTGCCCGCCTGAGCCAACGACTGCAGATGATCGCCGACATCTGGCTCTAGCCACGGCACCTGCGGCGGACCCGAACGCGACTGCCACACCTGGTCGTAGGCCTGGTACCCCGCTGCGGCGGCCACGAGCGCACCGGTGTGGCGGACTTGGCGCTGGTAAAGATCGGGCCCGCACCGCGAGGCGGCCCGCAGCGGAATTGAATGCGCGGTGAACACCAGTCGGGCACCGGCGCGCAGCGGTGTCGGCAGCCTGAGGGCGGCCTCACCGATGGCGTCGGCAAACATCTGAACCAGCAACGGGTGATCAAAGTACTGCCTGAGTTTGGTCAGCTCCGGCGCGTGCGGACCGGCTGACGCTCGGGCGCGTTTGATGTCTTCCTGGTACTGGACGCAGCCAGAGTATCCGCCCCAGGCCGATGTCGAGAAAACCGCAGCGCGCCGAATACCGTTGTCGCGCATCTGCGCAACCGCATCCTCAACGTAGGGCTCCCAGTTGCGGTTGCCGAAGTAGACAGGCAATTCCGTTCCGCGCCGCGCCAGCTCCGTCTCGATCGCGAGGATCAAATCACGGTTGATGCCATTGATCGGTGATACGCCGCCAAAATGCTGGTAGTGCTCGGCCACAAGGGCCAGGCGCTCAGGGGGGATTCCCCGTCCCCGAGTGACATTCTGGAGAAACGGCATGACCTGTTCGGCGCCCTCGGGGCCACCGAACGACAACAGCAGCAGTGCATCGAAAGCCATTACAGGAGCTGTGTGCTCGCCCCGCCATCGGCGTAGATGATGGTGCCCGTCGTCGCCGGAAGCCAGTCTGACAGCAGCGCACACACCGTCTTCGCCACCGGGGTCGGGTCTTTCATATTCCAGCCAAGCGGCGCTCGTTGATCCCAACCGTCCTCAAGCAGCTTCATCTGCTCACCGGCCTCGTCACCCAGTGCACCGCCGACAATCGCGCTCATCGCCAGCGTCCGGATCGGGCCTGCGGCGACGAGATTCGACCGCACCCCGACCTCCCCCGCTTCGCGGGCAACGAACCGGTTGACCGATTCCAGTGCGCTCTTGGCGACCGTCATCCAGTTGTAGGCCGGCATGGCGCGGGTTGGATCGAAGTCCATACCGACGATGCCGCCACCGGGGTTCATGACGGGCAGCACAGCTTTGGCCAGCGACGCATACGAGAACGCTGAAATGTGGATGCCTTTGGCGACGTCCTCGAAGGGCGCATCGAAGAACGGGTTGACGCCCATCCCGGTCTGGGGCATGAATCCGATCGAGTGCACCACGCCATCGAGCTTGTTGCCCGCACCGATCACCTCACCGATCCGGCCCGCCAGGCTGGCCAGGTGCTCTTCGTTCTGCACGTCGAGTTCCAGCAGCGGCGCCGGACCGGGCAACCGGTCGGCGATGCGTTGGATCAGCTTCATCCGGTCGAACCCGGTTAGCACCAGTTCTGCGCCGGCCTCTTGAGCGACTTTGGCGATATGAAACGCAATCGACGAATCGGTGATGATCCCCGTGACGAGGATTCGCTTACCTTCGAGAAAACCTGCCATGACTACCCCTTGATCTCTAGGTTCATCTAGGTCCAACTAGCTGCTGTCTTTCTAGTGGCCCATGCCCATGCCGCCGTCCACCGGGATCACCGCACCCGAGATGTAACTGGCATCCTCGGACGCCAAGAAGCTGACCGCACCGGCGACCTCCTCGGCAGTGCCGACCCGTTTTGCCGGGATGAAATCCAGCGCCCCCTGCTGAATCCTCTCATCCAGCGCACGGGTCATGTCGGTGTCGATGTATCCCGGGGCCACCACATTCGCGGTAACCCCGGCCTTGGTGAGCTCACGTGCGATCGAGCGGGCCATGCCGATGACACCGGCCTTGGAGGCCGCGTAATTGGCCTGGTTGCCGATGCCCCAGGTGCCCGATACCGAACCCACGAAGATCATCCGGCCGAAGCGCTTGCGCTGCATGCTGCGTGATGCGCGCTGTGCTACCCGAAAGGCCCCGGTGAGATTCGCGTCGATGACCTTTTCGAACTTCTCCTCGGTCATCCTCATCAGGAACGCATCCGCGGAGACGCCGGCGTTGGACACCAGCACCTCGACCGGCCCCTGATGCTCCTCAACCTCGGCGAAGGCGCGATCGACGGCATCGTTATCGGTGACGTCACACTCGACGCCGAAGAGTTCCTCCGGCGCGCCCGAACCGCGATGGGTCACCGCGACCTTGTGACCGTCTGCCGCGAGGCGCTGAGCTATAGCCAGGCCGATACCGCGGTTTCCGCCGGTCACCAACACCGAACGTGAGACGAAGGCGGGACGGACGGCCGCGGTGTCACCGGCGGTTTCGGCGGGATTCTCTGCGGGAGCCATGCCCGCCAACCTAATACCTGAGGTTCATTCGTAAGAAATCGCCTTACCGGCGGGCAGGAGCGCTGGGCCCACGCCCGAAGGGCAGGGGACGACACGGGGATATATCTAGTTCGGTAGGCGCCGGTTGATCACCAGCGAACCCAATGCGGCAGCGGCGAGCACCAATGTGCCCAACCGTAGCCATCCCACGCTGGCGTCCCCCCTGATGGTCTCGTAACCGATCTGCTCCTGGAGGTTGGAAAAGACCTGCTTGAGCTGCTCAAGGCTGGAGGCCGTGAAGGCATCGCCGCCGGAGAGGTCGGCGATCTTCTTGAGCATCTCGTCATCCACCGGGACCGGCTGACGCTGCTCGTTGATCTCGACGTAGCCGTAGGGCGTTCCGAATGACACCGTCGATATGGACACGCCCTGGTCTTTGGCGGTCCGCGCGGCGGTGAACGCACCTTTGGGGTTGTCCGGATTCGACGGGACTGTCTCCTTGCCATCAGACATCAATACGATGCGCGCCGGAGGTGGCTCGTCGCCGCCACCGATCACTGCTCCAACGGTCGCGACGGCCTGCAGCGCCGTGAAGATACCCTCGCCGGTTGCGGTGCGGTCCGCGAGTTGGAGCTTGTCGATCGCATTCTTGGTCGCCTGCCGGTTCGTGGTCGGTGAAACCAGCACGGTCGCGGTACCGGCGTAGGCGATCAGCCCCAAATTGATACCAGGTGTCAGCTGATCGGCGAACTGCTTGGCAGCCACCTGCGCGGCCGCCAGCCGATTCGGCGCGACATCTGTGGCCCGCATCGACTGCGACACATCGACTACCAGCATGACTACGGCACGGTTTCTGGGGATTCGGACGTCATGCGTTGGACCTGCCATCGCGATGGTCAACAACACCATCGACAGAATCAGCAAGATACTCGGTAGGTGTCGCAAACGGCTGGGCCGTTCCGGGGCCACGCTCTCCAGCAGCTCCATGTTCGCAAAACGCAGAACCCGCCGGTGGCGGGCCAGCTGCACAACGACATAAAGCCCGACCAGCCCGAGAACGACCAACAGAAACAGAAAGAACCACGGGTGTTCGAAACCCGTGAGCGACATCGGTCCCAGCAGCGGCAAAGTCATGCCGTCACCGCCCAGCCAGGGCGCCGCGACGCCGGCTCGCGACGAACCGAACCACGTCGGCGATCCAGTCCCGGTCGGTGCGCAAACTCAGCAGCGGCGCATCGCAGCGACGCAGCGTGCGTGCCACGGCGGCCCGGTGGGCAGCGGCAGCCTTCTCGAAGTCGGTGCGCAGTTGCTCGTCAATGGTGAACTCGCGGGTGCGCCCCGTCTCAGTGTCCTGCAAGACGACATCTCCGACCGCGGGTAACTCGACGTCTCGAGGGTCGAGGATCTCGATGCCGAGTACCTCGTGCCGGCCCGCAATGGCCCGCAGCGGGCGCATCCAGTCGATCGGCCCCAGGAAGTCGCTGATGATCACCGCCATACCGCGGCGCCGCTCGGGCCTTCGTAACCCATCGATGGCTGCAGCAAGGTTGCCGCGCACCCCGGCCGGCGCCCGCGGGGTCGTGGCGATCGCGCGGAGTAGCTCCTGTTCGTGAATCCGGCCTGAAAGGGCGGGCACCCGACGAGTGGTGTCACCGTTGGAGATGATCGCCCCGATCCGGTTGCCGCCACCGCTGTTGAGGAAGGCGATCGACGCCGCGGCGGCCACCGCGAGATCACGCTTCTCGCACCCGGCCGTGCCGAAATCAAGACTGGCTGACATGTCGACCACCAGCCAGGTCTCGAGTTCCCGGTCGGCGATCATCTGCCGCACGTGCGGATGGGTGGTGCGGGCGGTGACTGACCAGTCCATCCGGCGTACGTCGTCGCCGGGCTGGTAGATCCGGGACTCCCCCGGTTCGGACCCTGGCCCGGGCAGCAGCCCAAGGTGGTCGCCGTGCAGCACGCCGTCGAGCTTGCGCCGCACCGTTAATTCGAGCTTGCGCAGCGCCGCAGTCAGCGCAGGGTCACGGATCTCTCCGCGCCTCATGGACGGCAGGTCGATCGTGCGGCTGGACCCTTTGGCCCCCGTTGGTCCTGAGGACGAAGCCGGCCCTGAGGGCGAAGCTGGTCCTTTGGCCTCCGTTGGTCCTGAAGGCGAAGTTGGTCCTGAAGGCGAAGTTGGTCCTGAGCGCGATGTCACGTACTGAGCCACTTACTCCGGTCAGCGGCCGCCGGCCGCGGCCGCGGCGGCCGGGACCGCGGGAGCAACCGAATGACCTTGCTGCGGAATCGCGTTCACCTGGGGCAACGCGACCGTCTGCAGAATACGGTTGACCACCGTATCGCTGGAGATCTCGTCGGCCAGCGCGTCATAGGTGAGCACCAGGCGGTGGCGAAGTACGTCCGGGATGACCTCGACGACATCCTGCGGGATCACATAGTCGCGCCCGCGTATCAGCGCCAGCGCCCGAGACGCGGCAATGATGCCCAGCGACGCACGGGGAGACGCGCCATAAGCAATCCAGGCCTTGGCGTCAGGCATCCCGAACTTTTCGGGCTCGCGGGTGGCGGTCACGATGCGCACCACATAGTCGACCAGAGCGTGGTGGACGAAGGTGTTCGCGGCGACATCCTGCAGCCGAAGCAGGTCCTGGGTGGACAGGATCGCCTTGGCCTCCGGAGGCTTCACACCCATCCGGTAGATGATCTCGCGCTCTTCCTCAGGCGAGGGATAGTCGACATTGAGCTTGAACAAAAAGCGGTCGCGCTGCGCCTCCGGCAGCTGATAGACACCCTCCTGCTCGATGGGGTTCTGGGTCGCCATCACCAGGAATGGACTGGGCAGCGGGAACGTCTTGCCGCCGATGGAGATGGTGCGCTCGGCCATCACCTCCAGCAGTGCGGACTGCACCTTGGCGGGGGCACGGTTTATCTCGTCGGCGAGCAGGAAGTTGACCACGACGGGGCCTAGCTCGATGTCGAACTCTTCCTTGCCCACGCGGTAGATGCGGGTACCGACGATGTCGGTGGGCACCAGGTCGGGGGTGAACTGGATACGTGCGAAGGTTCCACCGACCACTTTGGCGAAGGTCTCCACCGCCAGCGTC
>JAHZKD010000453.1 GCA_022600605.1 Actinomycetes bacterium | reverse complement strand
CGGGGTGCCGCCCGTGGCAAAGGTAAGGACATTGGACGCGGACGCAACTCCCCTGGGTCGCGACGAGTGGCCGGCAACAGGCGACGCTGGTCGGGCCCAAATCCTGACTCCCGAGATCCCCAGCCTTTTGGGGCTGCCACCAGTGACGTGGCCCGCAGCCGCGGATGGTCGGGCCGAGTCGCCGAGGGCACGGTGTTGGGGAAGTGGCGCGCGTTAGTCGGCGATCAGATCGCCGCCCACGCGACGCCGACGGGGCTTCATGAGGGAGTGCTCACCGTTTCTGCGGAGTCAACCGCGTGGGCGACCCAGCTACGCATAATCCAGGCCGAACTTATCGCCAAGATCGCTGCCGCCGTCGGCGACGGGGTGGTGACCTCGATGAAGATCGTCGGTCCAGCGGGTCCGACGTGGCGAAAGGGGGCCTACCGGGTCCCGGGCCGCGGGCCGCGGGACACCTACGGATAGGACGCTCAGTACCACGGGCTGAGAGCGCCGACAGGGATTGATCCACAACTCTCAAGCGTCGGGACGCATCGATATTCGAGATATTCCGCAGAGGACGTGAATAGGTGCGCGGAAACGCCGCCTCTAGATCAGTGCTGACGGTGCCTGGCGGTAGACTCAGCAAGAGATCCGCGAGGGGCCGCCGTCCCTTGCATGCGAACCCCAAGGAGACGCGTCCAACGTGGCTGCCCAGAAGAAGAGTGCTTCACAAACGTATGGTGCGTCGGCCATCACCATTCTGGAGGGTTTGGAAGCTGTTCGGAAGCGTCCGGGCATGTACATCGGTTCCACGGGTGAGCGCGGCCTGCACCACTTGGTTTGGGAGGTCGTCGACAACGCAATCGACGAAGCCATGGCTGGCTACGCGAGCCGAGTCGACGTCGCTATCCTCGACGACGGCGGCGTCCAGGTCACCGACGATGGCCGCGGTATCCCCGTCGAGAAACACTCCAGTGGCCCCCCCACGATCGACGTTGTCATGACACAACTGCATGCCGGGGGCAAGTTCGGTGGAGAGGACAGTGGATACAACGTCAGTGGTGGTCTGCACGGCGTCGGTGTCTCGGTGGTGAATGCCCTGTCCACCAGACTTGAGGCCACCGTCCTGCGGGACGGCCACGAATGGTTCCAACACTATGATCGTTCCGTTCCCGGCACCCTCAAGAAGGGCGGTACGACCAAGAAGACCGGTACGACGATCACGTTCTGGGCGGACCCGGAAATTTTCGAGACCACGGAGTACGACTTCGAGACGGTCGCGCGTCGGCTTCAGGAGATGGCCTTCCTTAACAAGGGGCTGACCATCGACCTCAGCGACCAGCGGGTCACCGACGAACAAGTCGTCGACGAAGTCATGAGCGACACTGCCGAGGCGCCGAAGTCTGCCGACGAGAAAGCGGCCGAGAAGGCAGGCCCGCACAAGGTCAAGCACCGCACTTTCCACTATCCCGGCGGACTGGTCGACTACGTCAAGCACATCAACCGCACCAAAACCGCTATCCAGCAGAGCATCATCGCCTTCGATGGAAAAGGTCCCGGTCACGAGGTCGAGATAGCAATGCAGTGGAACGCCGGTTACTCCGAATCCGTGCACACGTTCGCGAACACCATCAATACTCACGAGGGCGGCACCCACGAAGAGGGTTTCCGCACCGCGCTCACCACGGTTGTGAACAAGTACGCCAAGGAGAAGAAGCTCCTCAAGGATAAAGATCCCAACCTCACCGGTGACGACATCCGTGAGGGACTGGCGGCGGTGATCTCGGTCAAGGTAGGTGACCCGCAGTTCGAGGGCCAGACGAAGACCAAACTCGGCAACACCGAGGTGAAGTCGTTCGTGCAGAAGATCTGTAACGAGCAGCTTTCGCACTGGTTCGAGGCCAACCCGGCCGAGGCCAAGACCGTTGTCAACAAGGCAGTGTCATCGGCACAGGCCCGTTTGGCTGCGCGCAAGGCACGTGAGCTGGTGCGCCGCAAGAGTGCGACGGACCTCGGAGGACTGCCGGGTAAGCTTGCGGACTGCCGGTCTACTGATCCGAGTAAATCGGAACTGTATGTGGTGGAGGGTGATTCGGCGGGCGGCTCGGCCAAGAGTGGCCGGGACTCGATGTTTCAGGCAATTCTTCCGTTGCGCGGCAAGATCATCAATGTCGAGAAAGCGCGTATCGACCGTGTTCTCAAGAACACTGAAGTGCAAGCCATCATCACTGCCCTGGGTACCGGCATCCACGACGAGTTCGACCTCGCGAAGCTGCGCTACCACAAGATCGTGTTGATGGCCGACGCCGACGTCGACGGACAGCACATCTCGACGCTGCTGCTGACCCTGTTATTCCGATTCATGAAGCCACTCATCGAGAATGGACACGTCTTCCTTGCGCAGCCCCCGCTGTACAAGCTGAAGTGGCAGCGTTCCGAACCGGAGTTCGCCTACTCCGACCGCGAGCGCGATGGTCTGCTAGAAACCGGGCGGACAGCGGGAAAGAGGATCAACGCCGAAGATGGTATCCAGCGTTACAAAGGTCTGGGTGAGATGGATGCCAAGGAGCTGTGGGAGACCACCATGGACCCCACGGTTCGAGTGCTGCGTCAGATCACGCTTGATGACGCCGCCGCCGCCGACGAGCTGTTTTCCGTTCTGATGGGCGAAGACGTCGGGGCCCGCCGAAGTTTCATAACGCGAAACGCCAAAGATGTCCGCTTCCTCGATGTTTGACGTGTCGAGCGTGAAATTGCCCGCACGCTCAACACCGACCGTGATGACAACTTCACGTTCGGATGGGGCGCCGGCAGGGATTGAGGAGAAGGAAGTCCATGACTGACATCACGCTGCCCCCCGGCGACGAAGCCGGCGACCGCATCGAACCTGTCGACATCCAGCAGGAGATGCAGCGCAGCTACATCGACTACGCCATGAGTGTGATTGTGGGCCGCGCACTGCCGGAAGTGCGCGACGGACTCAAGCCCGTGCACCGGCGGGTGCTCTACGCGATGTTCGATTCGGGTTTCCGGCCCGACCGTGGGCACGCGAAGTCGGCTCGCTCAGTTGCCGAAACGATGGGAAACTATCACCCGCACGGTGATTCGTCGATCTACGACACCCTGGTCCGGATGGCGCAGCCATGGTCTTTGCGCTACCCACTGGTCGACGGACAGGGGAACTTTGGGTCGCCGGGCAATGATCCCCCGGCCGCGATGAGGTATACCGAGGCACGCCTTACTCCGCTGGCGATGGAAATGTTGCGCGAAATCGACGAGGAAACAGTCGATTTCATACCCAACTATGATGGTCGGGTCCAGGAACCCACGGTCCTGCCGAGCCGGTTCCCCAACCTGCTGGCCAATGGTTCCGGTGGTATCGCCGTCGGTATGGCCACCAACATCCCGCCGCACAACCTCGTTGAGCTTGCCGAGGCGGTCTACTGGTGCCTGGAAAATCATGAAGCCGACGAGGAAGCCACCCTGTCTGCGGTCTGCGAGCGCGTCAAGGGTCCGGACTTCCCCACACGCGGATTGATCGTTGGCTCGCAAGGAATTTCGGATGCCTACACTACTGGGCGCGGGTCTATCCGGATGCGCGGCGTGGTGGAGATCGAAGAGGACTCGCGGGGTCGAACATCGATCGTCATCACCGAGTTGCCCTACCAGGTCAACCACGACAACTTCATCACTTCAATTGCCGAGCAGGTTCGTGACGGCAAGATGGTCGGTATCTCGAATATCGAGGACCAGAGCAGCGATCGCGTAGGGCTGCGAATTGTGGTCGAGATCAAGCGGGACGCGGTGGCAAAGGTTGTGTTGAACAACCTTTATAAGCACACCCAGCTGCAGACCAGCTTCGGGGCCAACATGCTGTCGATCGTCGACGGGGTGCCGCGCACGCTGCGACTTGACCAAATGATCCGCTACTACGTCGCCCACCAACTCGACGTGATTGTGCGCCGCACCACCTATCGGCTGCGCAAAGCCAACGAACGGGCCCACATCCTGCGCGGCCTCGTCAAGGCCCTCGATGCGCTCGATGAGGTCATCGCGTTGATCCGGGCGTCGGAGACCGTCGAGGTTGCGCGGGCCGGCCTGATCGAGCTGCTCGACATCGACGAGATCCAGGCGCAGGCGATCCTCGATATGCAGTTGCGGCGCCTCGCGGCCCTTGAGCGGCAGCGAATTGTCGACGATCTGGCCAAGATTGAGGCTGAGATCGCCGACCTCGAAGACATCCTGGCCAAGCCAGAACGCCAGCGCGACATCGTGCGCGACGAGCTCAAAGAGCTCGTCGATAAGTATGGCGATGATCGGTGTACCCGGATCGTCCCGGCAGACGGAGATGTCGCAGACGAAGACCTGATCGCGCGCGAAGAGGTCGTCGTGACGATTACCGAGACCGGCTACGCCAAACGAACCAAGTCCGATCTGTACCGCAGCCAGAAGCGCGGCGGCAAGGGCGTGCAGGGCGCCGGACTCAAACAGGACGACATCGTCAACCACTTCTTCGTGGGTTCGACCCACGACTGGATCCTGTTCTTCACGACCCAGGGGCGTGTGTACCGGGCGAAGGCCTACGAACTGCCGGAGGCATCCCGAACGGCGCGCGGTCAACACGTGGCCAACCTGCTGGCGTTCCAGCCCGAGGAGCGCATCGCTCAGGTCATCCAGATCAAGACCTACGAGGACGCGCCGTACTTGGTGCTCGCCACCCGCAACGGCTTGGTGAAGAAATCTAGGCTGGTCGACTTCGACTCCAACCGGTCCGGCGGCATTGTGGCGGTCAATTTGCGCGACGGCGACGAGCTGGTGGGTGCGGTGCTGTGCTCGGCCGACGAGGACTTGCTCCTGGTGTCGTGCAAGGGCCAGTCGATCCGCTTCTCGGCAACCGATGAGGCACTGCGGCCGATGGGCCGCGCCACGTCGGGCGTGCAGGGCATGCGTTTCAACGAAGAAGATGTGCTGCTGTCCCTGAACGTAGTGCGTGAAGGGACATATTTGCTGGTCGCGACCTCGGGCGGGTACGCGAAGAGGACCGCGATCGAGGAGTACTCGGCTCAGGGTCGAGGCGGCAAAGGCATCCTCACGATCCAGTACGACAAGCGGCGTGGCACTCTGGTCGGGGCGCTGATCGTCGACGATGAGACTGAGCTGTACGCCATCACCTCCGGGGGTGGTGTCATCCGTACCGCGGCACGTCAGGTGCGTAGGGCCGGACGACAAACCAAGGGGGTTCGCTTGATGAACCTCGGTGGGGGCGACACACTTGTTGCCGTCGCACGCAACGCCGAACAGGATGCCGACGATGACGCAGCAGACGGGCCGGACAACTCGTAATGTGACACCGACCACCGTCGGCAGTAGGCACTGAGCAAAGGAGCCCCAGGTGAGCTCATCGAATGAGCCCGGAAACCCGCGGCCGGGTGAGGAGTCCGGCGCGACCGACGGTTCCGTCGACTCTGGAGGTTCTGACCGTGAGGGGGGCGGACTCGGGAACTCGGCGGCGCGTGGAGGGTCAGCACCGTCGGATCCCCCGCCGGCACACAGTGCCCAAACTGGGGACGACGTGCCGCCGTGGCAACGTGGTCCGGCGGCGCGGGCCGAGGCGCGTCAGCGGCCAGCCGAGCCCCCTCCGCAGGCCGGAGGGCCGAGTAATTCCGCGGCGGGTCTGGATGCCCGCCTGAACCGCTTCATCGCCGGGGCTCCGGCTGCATCTGCCGCGTCGACCACACCTGCCGCGCCTGCTGCGCCGGCTGCCCCTGCTGCCCCTGCCGCGCCGGAGGCTGGTCCGCCTACCCGTAGCGAGCGCACTCAAGCGGACCGCCCCGACGGCAGTTCCGCGGCCTACGGCAGTGAGCTGCCGGATTTGTCCGACGGGCACCCGCGGTCTCAGCCGCAACGCAAACAGGCGGACCGGCCGGTAGCCGAGCCACCGGCGAAGTTGCCTGCGGAGGCTACGACTTCTGGTAAGGCTGTGCAGCTCGCGGTCCGTCAACACAAGGGCCCGGTGCGGGCAAGCATGCAGATCCGCCGCGTCGATCCCTGGAGTGCACTGAAGGTGTCTCTCGTGCTGTCGGTGGCGATGTTCTTTGTGTGGATGATCGCGGTGGCCTTTCTCTATCTGGTACTCGGCGGCATGGGTGTCTGGAGCAAGCTCAATAGCAATGTCGGTGACTTGCTGACGAGCGCCAGCGGCAGCGTCGGCGGTGAACTCGTCTCCAGCGGCACCATCTTCGGCGGGGCTGCGTTGATTGGTCTGGTGAATATCGTGCTGCTGACCGCGGGGGCGACCATCGGAGTGTTCATCTACAACTTGACTACTGACCTGGTCGGTGGCGTCGAAGTGACCCTGGCCGACCGCGACTGACCTCGCCGGCTTCGGGTTTGGGCCGCGGCTGACAGGTGCGGTAATCTCGTCGCTCGGCCCCGCAGGCGGGGTCCCCCAATGCGGTGAACGGGGCTATAGCTCAGGCGGTTAGAGCGCTTCGCTGATAACGAAGAGGTCGGAGGTTCGAGTCCTCCTAGCCCCACGGGACGGTGCACATCGATGAAGCTGCTGCTCATGCTGGCTGTCGCAGTTGCCGTGGCCGCCGCACTAACTGTGTGGCGGACCCAGCACGGCGCCGAGGTATGGCATACAGTCGCCGACGCGCCCGCCTGATCGAGACCGGGGGCCTTAGCTCAGTTGGTAGAGCGCTGCCTTTGCAAGGCAGAAGTCAGGGGTTCGATTCCCCTAGGCTCCACAAGTAAATAAGCAGGTCAGGCCGCATTAGGTCTGGTCCGTTGTGTTGTCAGGCGGCGTCCGTGCCCACACTTTGCCCACACTTTCGAGTTAAAAGTGCGTTCATCGCCGCCCGGTCCCTATTCAGCTGTTCTTCGACGCGACCGAGCATCGCGGAATCTGGCGGCCTAGACCTCGCAGCCAGTTCAGCCGACTCGATTCTGAGCCGCATACGGCCGCCCGTATTTCCTCGCGGCCAGGAATTGCCTGGAGGGCACAACCGACACGCCGACGAGGCCGGTCGTATTGTCCGGAAATAATATGAGCCGTGCGGCTTGTGGATAACTTTCGGCAGATCGGGGCCTGAAGCGGGTCATGCTGGCGGCTCATATCTCCGTGGCGGCAGTTTTCCGTCGTGTCAGCGGCCGCCGTCGACACGTCGGGGGAATGTCGGGGGCCGCCAAGTTGGCGATCGGCTCCCGTAGCGAGCTGATGAGGAGAAATTCCCCACAGCGAAACAGGTGGCCGGTGTCGCTGGCGCCCCGCCCACCGGGGGGGGGGGGCGCTGCGCATTTTGAGTTGTACGGGTTCCCCAGGTTTCTGGCGCACGGTTCCTGGCGTGGCGATGAGGGAGTTTACCGTTGGTAAGAGGCTGATGGCGGCCTCCAACAGCTCGTCCAGGGAGACCAAAATGACCCACCTGAGTGTTCGGCCGTCGGTCACCCCGTTATCGACCAGTGACAAAACAACCGTTGTAGGTACAGGCGCAACCTATAACTAAAACGCCCTTTTGTTATACCTTGGCCAAATGGACCCAACAAGGTTTGTATCTCCAAACTGGGGCCGCGCGGTCTCGACGGGAGGTTCGGCGGCGTACTACGCCTTCGTTCCGAGCAGAGTCCCGCGCGAACTGCTGCTCACGCCGGGCACCATCATGCTCATGTCGGAGGCTGACGCGGCTTTAGGGCGATTGGCTGGCTCAGGACGACTCCTGCCTGACCCGCTCTTGCTCGTCAACGCATACATCACGCGAGAAGCCGTTGCCAGTTCACGCATCGAAGGCACGCAAGCATCAGTCACGGAAGTGTTTGACGCTGCGGTGACTGGTACGAGCGCGCGGGCAGATGTGCAGGAAGTGCGCAACTACATCCGGGCACTGGTACACGGCCTCAATAGATTGAAGGAAGGGTTCCCGATCTCACTGCGCCTCGTAAGAGAGATGCACGCGATCTTGCTCACCGGAGTCCGAGGCCAAGAGCGAACACCCGGAGACTTCCGCCAGACCCAGAACTGGATTTCGTCGCCCGACAACCAACCCAAGACGGCGCGTTTTGTTCCGCCCACTGTCGAGAACATGTGGAGGGCGCTTGACGACTGGGAAAAGTACCTACATGACGACGGGCCCAAGCTTCCCCTTCTGATTCGGTGTGCACTGCTGCATTACCAATTTGAGACGGTTCATCCGTTCCTGGACGGCAACGGACGCATTGGCCGCCTGCTCATCATCTTGTACCTCGTTGACCGTGGCAGGCTGCCAACGCCGCTCCTCTACATATCCAGCTATTTCGATGAACGCAAGGAGGAGTACTACGACCGGCTCCAGTTCATCCGGGAGCGCGGTGAAATTGATGAGTGGTTCGACTTCTTTCTCTCGGGTATCGCGGGCCAAGCGGCCGACGCTGTCAGTCGAGCTGAGGAGTTAGCGGATCTTCGCGAGAAATATCGGTTGACGTTGCAAGGAAACAGGAGCCGCGCCATCGAAGTGGCAGACTTGCTGTTCGCCAACCCGATCATGACGGTTCGAGAGGTACAGAACCGACT
>JAHZKD010000452.1 GCA_022600605.1 Actinomycetes bacterium | reverse complement strand
TGGGCCTTGGCGGCTCAGGTCCCCGCCAATGCCTGAGGTGTGGGTGAGCAGCATGCGCAGCGTCACCTTGGCTCGCCGCGGGTCGTTCGCCGGGTTGAACTCAGGGAGGTAGGTCTGCACGGGATCGTCGATCTGAACGCTTCCCTGCTCATAGAGCTGGAGAACGGCGGTGGTCGTCACGAGGATCTTCGTCAACGACGCCAGATCGAAGATTGTGTCGACGGTCATCGGCTCAGCGGGTGCGGGGGACCCGTCCAGTCCAGGTTCAGAGGCAAGTCTGCGTGAGCCGAAAGCTTGTCGTAAGACCACCGTGCCACCGTGTCCGATCTCAACCACAGCACCGGGTAGCAAATGCGCAGCGATCGCATCGTTGAAGAGGCGAGCGACAGCTGTGAAGTCGCCCTCGGGAGCGACGATCGCTACCGGGGGTGTCGGAATCGCCCTCGTGGTTGACGGATTGCTGGCGACCAGCGGAGGGCTGGCCGCTTCCCCGCACGCGGGAACTGCGGCGAGGCCGAGCACGCTGGCTCCAGCAGCGCAGACCCGGGCGATTCGCGACATGGTCACCACGTCGACGGTAGCCCGGAGCGGGCCGGGGTGCTCATTGCAGCGCGGATGTCGTAAGGATGTGGCTCCGGAGGTCGGTCGCCGCTGCCGAGAAGATGTGCAGGCCGTACTCGGACAACGGATGGGTAGCTTCAGTATTGAACAACGGGCGCCTTTCCGACCCAAGTGTCATCGTCGAGCATCCCGACCATCGCGTGCGCGCAATCCGCGAAGCTGATTTTCGACATGCCGCTGTAGGGATGGAAGCCCAAGCGGTATTTTCCCGTCCGCGCGCCCTGCTTCATCTGCAAGGGACGGACGCCGATCCAGCGAATATCCGTGCACTCCTCCAACAGCGCCAACTGATGCGCTTTGTCAGTGTGCCGATGCTTGAGGAAGTGCTCCCCATACCAACGCACGAACCTTGAACCCCAGGTGACAGCATCCTCCTTCACTATGGTGCTGCCTCCCCCGCACCAAACCAGCCGGGCCTGGTCGTGTTGAAGGTTCGCACGCATCCCCGCTAGGACATTCCGGGTCGCATCGGTACACAGATCAGCCGGTGAGGTCTTTTCGTCCACTCCGATGGCAAACAACACCGCCTGCGTTCCAAGGGGAAGGGCATGCCTGACATCCGCGGCCGATAGGGCATCCCCCTGCACAACCGTGACCGCGGCCCTGATTTCATCCGGTAGCTTGCCGGGGGTTCTCACCAGAACCGTCACCTCATGGCCAGATTCCACACATTGGTTCAGGCACTCCCGGCCCAACTGTCCTGTCGCACCAAGTATCGTCACCTTCACGGCATCGGCCTCCCCTGTTGACTCCTGAAGGCTCTCACGCTTGGCCGCACCCGCATGCGGCTGTCCTTGGTTTTCCCAAACTGTCTCACGCCCCCTGCACCGTGGTCTGACTCACGGCAGCGGCGACTTCTATCGCGACGGGGGTGGCTGACCTCTATCGCGACGGGGGCAGGGACGAGGAGGCGGCACGATGATCTATCGGGACGACAAAGGTGAAGGTCGTGCCTTTCCCGAGGCCGTCGCTGGTGGCGGCGATATGACCCCCGTGGGATTCCACCCAGGCCTGAACGATGGCCAGACCTATCCCCGCACCCCCGTGCTGGCGGTCTCGGGCGACGTCCACTCTGTAGAAGCGCTCGAACAGATGCGGAAGATGTTCGGCATCAACACCTTCGCCGCTGTCGGTGACGGTTACCACAAGTTGGCCTTGATCAGCGCGGGCCGCGACAACCACACGCCCACCCCGGGGGGTGTAACGCAGGGCGTTGTCAAGCAGATTCGCGAGCACCTGCCCGAGGCGGTGTTCATCAGCCCATATCGGCGGCAGCCCGTCATCGACATCGGCGCACAGGGTGACATCTTTATCGGCAAATCGGCTCTCAACAGCAGCCAGCGCTGCTGCAACCAACTCTTTTGGCGCCACCCAGGCGGGTGCGATTCCACCGGGCCCCTCCTCGGCCTGGGCAAGTGCGGCAAAATCATTGGAGAAACGGACCAGCCTTTGGGCCTGATCGCGCAACACCGCAATGGTGTCCGAATCCAGCGACTTGACGCCATCTTCGAGGGCATCGGTGTAGGCCTCCAGAACCGAAACAGGAGTGCGGATTTCGTGGGCAAGGTCTCCGAACAATCGGCGGCGGGTCTCCTCCACCGATTCGAGCTTTGCGGCCATCTGGTTGAACGCTCTGACCATGGCGGCGAAGTCGTCGCCCAGGTCTAGCGTCTCGGCGCGGTGGTCGTATCGCCCGTTGGCAATCGCTGCCGCCGCGGACGCCAGGTCGGCGACCGAATGCCCCAGCCTGCGGCTGAGATACCAGCTCACCGCCAGTGCTGTCAGCAGGGCAACCGCCAGTGCCACTGCGACCGAGATGAGCCCGCCGTAGCGGTAGGCTGCTTCAACGTGGCGCTGCTGGTGAGGGTCGGCAGTGACCCCGGCGCGACGGAGGTGCTCGCGAAACAGTGGCGGCCCGACCGCAGCAGCGACGAGAGCAGCCGTTGCAGCGCCGACGACCAGCACCATGGTCTGTGCCAGCAACAACCGAACACCAAAGCTCACGTTGCGGCTGGTACCGCTGTGGGTGCCCCGCCGTCGGTCTGTCATTGCCCGCTGCCCATCCGGTAACCGACGCCGCGAACCGTGATCACGTAGCGGGGTGCAGACGGGTCGTCCCCGAGCTTGCGCCGCAGATGACCGACGTGGACATCGACAAGGTGCTCGTTCCCCACCCAGTTTTCATCCCACACGGTCTCGATCAGCTGCCGACGGCTGAACACCATGCCGGGTCGCGCTGACAATGCGGCCAGCAGGTCGAACTCGGTGCGGGTCAACATGATGGGCTCGTCATCGGTGAAGACCTGCCGTCCGGCCACGTCAATGCGCAATGCGCCGAACATCCGTTCCGGCGGGCCGTCGTTCGCGTCACCGGCACTGGCGCTCGCGGGCGTGCGCGGCCGCCGCAACATTGCCTGGATTCTCGCCAGCAGTTCGCGCGGACTGAAAGGTTTGGTCATGTAGTCGTCGGCGCCCACCGACAACCCGACGATGGTGTCGGTCTCGGTGTCACGCGCGGTGAGCACCACCACATAGGCGTCGGAGAAGGTACGCAACTGACGGCACACCTCCAGTCCGTCGATTCCGGGCAGGGCAAGGTCAAGGACGACGACGTCGGGGTCCTGCTCGCGGGCCAGGGTGAGCGCATCGCGCCCATTGTGGGCAACGCTGACCTCGAAATGCTCCCGCTTGAGGTAACTGGCGATCACGCCGGTCAGTGCTACCTCGTCGTCGACAATCAGCGCCCGGTAGCCGGCCGCATCGCCCGAAGAAGTGTCCGACATTGGGTTCATCGCCACATAGTGCCTGAACGCGAACCAGGTTCAGGGCAAAGCGCCGGCCTTCACAGCATCTTTACTTCAGCTATAACGATTCACTAGTGGTCGGGCGACACCATGAGCTCGTGGATGTTCATACAGCGGTTTACCCCGACCTCACGCGACCTATCAATCCTGCAACATTGCCGGCCGGCGGCGGGTGCGAAAACGATTCCGGCCTATACCACTCGACATATTCCGGCCTATACCACTCGACATGCGGGAGCGTTCTTGACCCGCGGCCGGGTAGCGGCATCGTCGGCCACACGCCGGTGGTGTGGATATCGGCACCGTTGAGCGCGCCCGACCGCGGATTCTGGGCCAAGCTGGAGGGATTCAACCCGGGAGGCATGAAAGACCGTCCGGCCATGCACATGGTGGAACGTGCGCGCGCCCGCGGCGATCTGCAGTCAGGGGCCCGAATAGTCGAGTCCACAAGTGGCACCCTGGGCCTGGGCCTGGCTCTGGCGGGCAACGTGTATCGGCATCCGGTCACCTTGGTCACCGACCCCGGCATGGAGCTCATCGTCCGCCGGATGCTGACGGCCTACGGTGTCGATGTCGAGGTGGTCACCGAACCCCACCCGACCGGTGGTTGGCAGCAAGCGCGACGCCAGCGAGTTTCTGAGCTCTTGGCCGCCGAACCCGGCGCCTGGTGCCCGGATCAATACAACAACCCCGACAATGTGGATGGCTACGAATCGTTGGCGCTGGAGCTGATCAGCCAATTGGGCAACATCGATGTCCTCGTGTGCTCAGTGGGAACCGGCGGCCATTCCGCTGGCGTTGCTAAAGCGCTGCGCCGGTTCAATCCTGCACTGAAATTGATCGGCGTGGATACCGTCGGCTCAACCATCTTTGGCCAGCCGGCGTCCAGTCGGCTCATGCGTGGGCTGGGATCGAGCATCTACCCGGGCAACGTTGATTATGCCGCCTTCGACGAGGCGCACTGGATCGCACCGCACGAGGCCGTGTGGGCCTGTCGCGCCCTGGCCGCCACCCACTACGCCACCGGCGGGTGGAGTGTGGGCGCAGTCAGCCTGGTTGCCGGATGGGCAGCACGTACGCATCCCCCCGGCACGTCGATTGCCGCAGTGTTTCCCGATGGGCCGCAGCGATACTTCGACACCATCTACAACGACGACTACTGCCGTGAGCATGACCTGCTGGATCGCGGTAAGCCACATGGGCCCGACCTCATCGCGCATCCCACCGACCAGGTCGTGCGGTCCTGGACACGCACCCGCGGGGTCGTGGATCCGAGCAAGGTCGCGCGGTGAGAACATTCATCACGCAGTTCCGCACTTTCGACCGTCCGAGCCAAATATTGATGGTCAACCAGTTCGGCATCAACATGGGCTTCTACATGCTGATGCCCTACCTGGCCGGCTACCTTGCCGGCCCACTCGGAATGGCAGCATGGGCGGTCGGCCTGGTATTGGGTGTCCGGAACTTTTCCCAGCAGGGCATGTTCCTGGTTGGCGGAACCCTCGCCGATCGGCTCGGTTACAAACCGTTGATCGTGGCGGGTTGCCTGCTGCGCACCGGCGGGTTTGCGCTGCTCATCGTTGCCCAGTCGCTGCCCGCCGTCCTGATCGCCGCCGCCGCAACGGGTTTCGCCGGTGCCCTGTTCAACCCGGCGGTTCGCGCGTACCTGGCTGCCGACGCCCGCGAGCGCCGGGTTGACGCGTTCGCGACGTTCAATGTCTTCTACCAGGCCGGCATCCTGATGGGGCCGCTGGCAGGCGTGGCCCTGGCCGTGTTCGATTTCCGCGCCACCGCGGCCGGCGCCGCGCTGGTCTTCGCGGTACTGACCGTCCTGCAGCTCTTCGCGCTGCCTCGACAGCACGCAGAACCGGTCGAGCAGAACTCGCTGTTCCACGACTGGAAGACGGTCGCAGCGAACCGCTCTTTGCTGCTGTTCGCCGCGACGATGACCGGTTCCTACGTGTTGTCGTTTCAGATCTACCTCGCCTTGCCCTTGCAGGCATCTGTAGTGGCACCACAGTCCGAGACCCTGCTCGTTGCCGCGCTGTTCGTGGTGTCTGGGCTGGTGGCGGTCTTCGGCCAGCTACGTATCACGCGGTGGTTTGCCGCGCGGTGGGGATCGGGCCGCAGCCTCACTATTGGCATGGTCATCCTGGCGGCCTCTTTCGTGCCGATGGTCGTTGTGCCCGACGCGCAACGGTTCACGGTGATCCCAGCGATCGGCGCGCTGGTCCTGACTGTGGCCGTGCTCGCCGTGGGCACGGCCGCAGTGTTTCCCTTCGAGATGGACACCGTGGTCTCGCTCTCACGAGGGCGCCTGGTGGCCACCCACTACGGTTTCTACAACACCATCGTCGGACTCGGGATCCTTCTCGGGAACCTCGCCACCGGGTCGGTATTCGCGGCGGCACGCAACATAGGCGCCCCCGAACTGGTCTGGGTGGGACTGATCGCGATCGGCGCAGCGTCAGCCGTTGGGCTCTATCTGCTGGACCGCCGTGGCCACCTGCGGCCCAAAACAACCGAGTCTGTCGACTCCCTATCTGCAGTCCCTGAATCACGTGGAACTTCCGTATGTGCGAACTCAAGGCCGCGAGGTGCGATCACTACGGTCGGTCGCCCAGCCTGCCGGTCCACAGAAGATGTTGTGGCCTGACCCCGATCAGGTGATCCCAGTGAACCAGTTCACGGGGTCAGGTCAGGTGCGCCCGGTTGGCGCTCCCATGGACGGGACGGATTTAGCCGCGGACGGATTTATGGGCGAGGGACAAGCGTGTCGCCGCCGCAGCGATTGCGGAAGTCCACCACCGGTTGTTTGATGCCCTGGTAGTCGGTCCTCACCTGCGGGTTGGCTACCAGGAACGCGTCCAGAGCCGCGGCTCTCTCCTCAGAGTTCAGCGGCTCCAGGGTGCTCAAGAAGTCGTTTACCCACGGGTTGGTGAACAGATAGGCCGACGTAGCGGCGTCGACACCGGCCATGACGCCCGAGAGATCCGCCGTAGTGCAGTTCGGCGGCTTTGGCTGGGCTTGCGCTAGCAGGCTGCCCCCGAGCAACACGGCACCGGCACCGACGGTCGCCAACAGCATCCGTCGCGCGAAAATCATATGAGCCCTCATTAATTGCTTTCCTGTCCGCTAGTTGGATGTGTCGTCGGCGTACGTCATCAGGGTGTGAACCACCGGTAGCCGTCGTCGTAGTAACGGTCGTAATTGTTCCCAGGGCCGTAGGAGTACCCAGGGTTGCCCGTACGGTTGCCGCTACTCGTCGAGGGCAGCGTGGGCAGGTCGCCGTCTTCATCCCCCAACGAGCACAGCGTCATGTTGTCGGAAGTGGTGCAGTCGGCCGCAGCAGCAATAGGGGCAGCAACAATAGGGGCAGCAGCGATTCCAGCAAGCACCAGACCAGGCGCGACAAGCAAGTACCAAAACCGCATCAATTCACTCCTCGACGTTTGGCCGCGAACGCGCCCGTGGTTCGTCCACCGTGAACCCGCAGCCTACCGCTGCGACCGTAGCAACCGCACGCCAAGAAGGCATCCGAACGTCGAATGACACGAACCGCGAGACGACGGTTCCCCCGTCGGAGGAGCGGCACTGTAGGGCAGACTTGCGGAATGGAAACCGAGCCCGAGCCGCACCGCCCGCTGAACGGCCTCTCGGACGTGCGTGCGTTCTTTCATACCAACGCTGTGCCGCTGTACTTCATCTCGCCGACCCCGTTCAACCTGCTAGGCAACGACCGCTGGGTACGGAACTTCTTCTACCTGAACTATTTTGACTCTTTCGAGGGCTCACATCCGCGCGTGTTCGTACCCCGGCGGCGCGACCGCAGGGATTTCGATTCCATGGGCGATGTCTGCAACCACCTCTTGTCCGATTCTGCGACGCTGGAATTCATCGCCGAACGTGGGCCCGGCGGCAAGGCCTGCTTCGTGATGCTTGACGCTCAAACCCAAGCGCTCGCGCACCAGGCGGGGCTCGACGTCATGCACCCCCCGGTGGATCTGCTCCACCGGCTGGACTCCAAGACCGTTATGACACGCCTAGCCGATGAGGCGGGCGTGCCGAGCGTGCCCAACGTGATCGGGCGGGCCGGGGACTACCACGAGCTGATGGCGCTTGCGCGAAGTGCCGGGCTGGGCGATGATCTGGTCGTTCAGGACGCCTACGGCGATGCCGGAAGCGGCACGTTCTTTGTACGCGGTGAACGCGACTGGGACCATTGCGCTGCTGACCTGGTCGGGCAGCAGGAAGTCAAAGTCATGAGGCGCATCCGCAATGTTGAGGTATGCCTCGAGGGCACCGTGACCCGCCACGGCACCGTTATCGGCCCGGCGATGACGAGCCTCGTCGGTTACCCAGAACTGACTCCGCACAAGGGAGCCTGGTGCGGCAACGACATCTGGCGCGAGGTGCTGCCGCCCGCACAGACGCACGCCGCGCGAGAAATGGTGCGCAAGTTGGGCGACGTCCTGGGCCGCGAGGGGTACCGCGGCTACTTCGAAGTGGACCTCCTGCGTGACCTGGACTCCGACGAGCTTTACCTCGGTGAGGTGAACCCGCGCCTGAGTGGCGCCAGCCCGATGACGAACTTGACTACCGAGGCCTACGCCGACATGCCGCTGTTTCTCTTCCACCTGCTCGAGTACATGGACGTGGAGTACGAACTCGACATCGAGGAGGTCAATTCGCGCTGGGAGCGAGGCTACGGCGAAGACGAAGTCTGGGGTCAGGTGGTAATGGCGGAGACCTCGCCGGATGTCGAACTCTTCACCGCGACACCAGGTACCGGGATATACCGCCTCGACGAGGCCGGGCGCGTGTCCTTTGCGCGCTCCGCCAACGACTCGGCCTCGGTGACTGACGAGTCGGAGGCCTTCTACATGCGCATCGCTGCACCTGGTGATTTACGCTGCGAGGGGGCCCAACTCGGTGTGCTGGTCACCCGTGGGCACTTGCAAACCGATGACTATCAACTCACCGAGCGCTGCAGGCGCTGGGTCAAAGGTCTCAAGGCGAAATTCGCCTCAACTCCCTTGGCGCCGGCCAATCCGACGGTCTCGCGGCTCGTCGCACGAGCGTGAAAAGCAGCCGCGCGAGCTGTCCTGAAATCCCGGCCGGCATCTCACTGGACAACTGGCTGCTGGACCCCTATTCGCGGTGGTCGTTCCAGCACGTCGAAGACATGGTGGCAACCGCGGTAATTCCGCGCGGGACCGGACCGGCCGCGGCGTTGCCCGCAGCACGTGCTCCGGTAGCCGAGATCCCGGTGAACTGTACTGACGGGGCGGCCACCACCGTTGGGGCGGTGATGGCCACCACCGCTACCGATGGGTGGGCCGTTGCCTACCGGGGGTCGATTGTGGCCGAGGAGTATCTCGACGGCCTGGGGGCCCAGACCCGGCATCTGCTGTTCTCGGTGAGCAAGTCGCTAGTGGGGGCCGTCGTCGGCTCACTACATGGGGCCGGTGCGATCGAGGTTGACGCTCCGGTCACGGCATTCGTTCCGGCGTTGGCGAACTGCGGCTATGCCGGTGCGACCGTGCGCCATCTGCTGGATATGAGGTCGGGTATTGCCTTCTCAGACGACTATGGCGATCCAGCCGCGGAGATACATCTCCTTGACCAGGCGATGGGGTGGGCACCCAAGAGTGATCCGGACGTCCCCTCCACGTTGTACGACTTCCTGTTGACCTTGCGGCAGAAGTCGGCTCACGGCGGCCCGTTTGAATATCGCTCGTGCGACACCGATGTGCTCGGCTGGATCTGCGAGGCTGCAGGCGGCCAGCGGATGCCTGAACTGATGTCAGAGCTGCTGTGGAGCCCCCTCGGCGCCCAGTGCGAGGCAACCATCGGCGTTGACAAGGTCGGCACCGGAATGTTCAACGGCGGCATCAGCGCCTGTCTTACCGACATGATCCGGTTCGGGTCGCTGTTTTTACGCGACGGTGTCTCGCTAACCGAGCAGCAAGTCGTGCCTGCGGCGTGGATCGCCGACACTCTCGACGGCGGGCCGGACTCGCGTCAGGCGTTCTCCGCCTGCACCGACGACACCCGAATGCCCGGCGGGATGTACCGCAACCAAATGTGGTTCCCCTACCCGGGCAACAACGTCGTGTTGTCCCTGGGCATGTGCGGTCAGATGATCTACCTCAACCGCGCCGCAGGGGTGGTCGCCGCCAAGTTATCCACCCAGCCGCACTCACAGGACCCCAACACGCTTTTAGACACCGTGCGCGCCTTCGATGCGGTGGCACACCAACTGGATGGCTACACCAGCTAGCGCTAGGTCCGGCAGCCACGCGTTCGTATCACGTAGACCGTCCACAATGTCCGCTTCGACCGTCTCATCCAAGGCCTGCAGCGTGCTATTGCACAGTCGAGACGGCAGGTGGGTTCTCGGCCGTGGACGACCCGGCGGCGATGGTTGCGTTACCCGCGCGGAAGAGCCGCAGCCCGTTGAGCACAACAAGAATCGCAGTAATCGCATCGATGGCGACCGCCGCGGTTAGTCCGACCAGGCCGGCCATGCCGGCGGCCAGGATCATTCCCTTGACGATGAGCGATCCGTACACGTTCTGTTTGACGACGCGGAAGGTCGTACGCCCTAGTTTCAGCAGGTAAGGGATCGTGGCGATGGTGTCATTCATCAAGGTGACGTCGGCAGTCTCTATCGCCACGTCCGAGCCGCCGCCCATGGCTATCCCCACATCGGCGCGCGCGAGGCTGGGCGCGTCGTTGACACCGTCGCCGATCATTGCCACCCGGCCGTGGGTCGTTTGCAGCTGGTCGATCAGTTCGGCCTTTTGCTCGGGCAACAGCGCGCCATGCACCTCATCGATTCCGATGCGCTCGGCCACTGCGTGCGCTGCGCGCTCGTTGTCGCCGGTGAGCATGACCGGCGTAACTCCGAGCTTCTTTATCGCAGCGATCACCGCTGGGGATTCGGGTCGTAGTTCGTCGGTGACGCCGATAACGCCGATAACGGTCGTGCCTTCGCTGACGAGAACGGCGGTCTGACCGCCCGACTCCAGCCGGTCTACTACCGCCACTACCTCGTCACACGCGGTAGCGCTGGCTCCGATGTGGTTCAGATTGCCTATCGCATGCTCTTTGGTGGAGCAGACCAGGCAGTTGGCGGTCGCTCCCCGGCCGGCAACATTGGCGAAGGCGTCCATGGCGTGGGCCTCGACTCCGCTCGCCGCAGCGTGCCGCTCAATGGCACGCGCCAGCGGGTGCGACGAGAATTTCTCCAGGCCGGCGGCATCGCTGAGCACATCGACTTCAGTCGCGTTGTGCAGGGGCACAACTTCGCTGACTGCCGGGACACCAACAGTCAGCGTCTTAGTCTTGTCGAAGGCGGCGGCCCCGACCTTGCTGAGGACCTCCAGAGGGCGACCGCCCTTGATCAGAACGCCCTTCTTAGACGCACCACCGATGGCCGCAGCCACCGCTATCGGCGCCGAAACGACCAGGGCATCCGGACAGGCCAGCACCAGCAGGATCAAAGCCCGCGTGAACCATTCGCTGAAAGCTTGGTTGAACAGCAGAGGCGGAACGATCGCGACCAGCGCCGCCGCGCCCACGGCCGCCGGGATGTAATAACTTGCGAACCGGTCCAAGAACTTCTGCATTTCCGGTCGTGATTTCTGCGCGTCCGCGATCAAGGCAACGATTCTCGATAAGACGCTGTTCTCGGCGCTCCGAATGACTTCGACGTCCAAGTAACCACTCTGGTTTGAGGTACCGGCGTAGACGGTTTCACCCTCATATTTCTCGCTTGGCACGCTTTCACCGGTGATTGCGGCTTCGTCAACCGATGACTCACCGCCAACCACGACGCCATCCAGCGGCACCGTATCGCCGGGGCGAACCGCGACAATACTGCCGGGCGAGACCTCCTCGACGGGCACTTCACGACCATCTTGCAGGCGGGCTATTTTCGGTGAGCGCTCCAGGAGCGCGGCGATGGCTTTGTGTGACCGTGCTTCGCCAAATTCTTCAAACGCTTCGGCCAACGCGAAAAAGAACATCACGGCGGCAGCCTCAAGGATTTCGCCCAAGTACAGCGCCCCCAGGGCGGCGATAGTCACCAGCAGATTGATCGTGACTTTCCCTCGCGCCAGGCTCCGCAGCGCCGCCAGCGCCACTGGAACCCCGCCGGCGCCAAGCGATACTGCAAACAACCCGTGCGCGTAGGGCAGTTTCAGGACGGTGAAAATCAAGCCAACTGCGAAAGTGGCCGCAGCCACAAGCGTCAGCAACTTTTTCCACCGGCTGTCTCCGCCCTCGCCGTGATGTTGACCCATGGTGACGCCCCATTTCCTTTCGGGCTGGCCTTACCCCGCGTCTGGCCCGCCTGACTCTAGCTACAGCTGACAACCATCATCAGCGAACCGGCCCTTCGTGAATCAGCGTTTCTCGGAGCTTCGCCGGGTCAAACCGCTTTCCGACACATCTCGGCTGCGCTGCGCGGGATCCCCGAATCTCAGATACCGCCCGACACGATTTGAGACCATGGCGCGGTGAGCAGCCAGACCGTCGCCGAGGCGACGTGGGCCGTCCTGCGCCGGTTCGGTGTCGATCGGGTGTTCGGCAATCCCGGCTCGACTGAGATGCGCATGTTCGTGCGGTGGCCCGATGACCTGGATTACGTGCTGGGTCTGCAGGAGGCGACTGTGGTCGCGATGGCAGACGGTTACGCACAACGGTCGGGCCGGCCGGGCGTCGCCAACGTGCACACCGCCGCGGGGCTGGGCAACGCGATGGCCAGCATCATCACCGCCTGGCGTAACCAGACTCCGCTTGTGGTGACCGCGGGCCAGCAGACTCGCGCGATGCTGCCGACCGAACCGTACCTATCATCCCCGCAGTCCATTTTGCTTCCGCAGCCCTACGTCAAGTGGGCGATCGAGCCGGCGCGGGCCGCCGACGTACCCGGAGCGATGGCGCGCGCACTGTTGGCCGCGACCACGCCCCCGTGCGGACCGACATTTGTCTCAGTTCCGGAGGACGACTGGGACGCCGAGCCTGCTCCGGTGCCGACGCACACGGTCGTGCCCGCACTCGGCGCTGACCCGGACGCTATCGACCGCTTCGCTGAAACTCTCTCGGCCGCAACCGCTCCCGCTATCGTCGTTGGCCCGCAGGTCGACAGCGACAGCGCAGGCGCCGACGCTGTCGCGCTCGCCGAACGGCTCAACGCCGCGGTCTATGCGGCGCCATGGTCATCGCGGTGCAGCTTCCCAGAACGCCACCGGCTGTTTCAGGGTTTTCTGGCCGCGAGCCGTCAAGAGATTGTGCGCAAGCTCGACGGCCATGACGTCGTGCTGGTGGTAGGCGCGCAGCTATTCACTTACCATGTGCACACCGACGGCCCGTTCCTGCCCAGCGGCGCCATCGCCCTGCATATCACCGACAATCCCGCGCACGCCTTTTCGGCGCCGGTAGGTGAGAGCCTTCTCTGCTCTGCGCGATTGGGCTTGCGCGCTCTCACCTCCCAGCTGCCGACAGCCCACCGGATAGGGCCACGGCCCAGGGTGCACCCCGACCCGCCACCGTTGACCGAGCCGCTGACCGCCGATGCGGTGCTGCATGTGCTGAGCGAGCTGACACCGGCCGGAACCGTTGTGGTCGAGGAAGCGCCGTCGTACCGGACGTCGCTGCGAACCTATCTGCCAATCCCGGAGCCAGGTGGCTTCTTCAACGGCTTCAGCGGTGGGCTGGGATGGGGCCTGCCCGCCGCGGTCGGGGGTGCGCTTGCAGACCCATCACACCGCACGGTGGCAGTCATGGGCGACGGGTCGATGATGTATTCGATCCAGGCGCTGTGGACCGCTGCGAAGTATCGCGTTCCGCTCACCGTATTGGTGTTGAACAACGCAGAATACGGCGGGATGAAGATGTTCAAGACGCTGTTTGGGATCCCGTCCTTCCCACCCGCGATCGAGACCAGCCTGGATCTGCCGTCTATCGATCTGGTCACTATCGCTCAGGGGTTCGGAGTGACCTCTCTTCGCCTCGATAGCGCCGCCCAGCTACCTGAAATCCTTCATACGGCAGTCACATTTGATGGGCCGATCCTGGTAGACGCAGCGGTACGCCCGGTGCGCGGCGTGGGCCCGCTATAACACGACGGGTTCTGGTCGTAGACCTTTACTGCCGAGGTATCGATGATCCGGTTCAACGGTCTCATACCGCACTTGGCGGCGACACGGCCGTCAAGGTTAAGCTCGTGACGGCGGCCGGAAACTGGCGGTTGTTTCCCCCCACCCACGAAACGATCTGCGGAGCGCGGTTTCCCGGCAACATGTGATCGCTGAAGGAGGGCCATGCTGATCGGCGTAACAGGCGGAACCGGGTACCTCGGTGCGCACAGTGTGCGCGCCCTGCTTGCGGACGGACACCAAGTCCGGCTACTGGTCGCGCCGGATGCGCACGGCGCACCCGTGTTGCGCCATCTGGCGGCAGCCGGTGATGTGGACTTGCAGGCCGGCAGTTCAAACGAGTTCCATTCAGCCCGAGCGTCTTTCGCGGGATAAGTCGCGTCGGCGACCTGCTGGGCGGCATCGCCCCGATGGGTGAGGGTCTGAGCTACGAGGCGGCGATGCTACTCACCTCGGCGACACCGACCGATGACACCGCCACCTTGGCCGACCTGGGCATCACGTGGCGTTCCCCTACGGATGCGATCATCGCCTCATTCCCGGCGCGCCACCGCAGCGATGAGGATGGCGATGAGGATATTGGCGGCCAGACCGCTGCGCCCGGATGATCGTCAAGATCAGTTCAGCCGGTCGGGGTCGTCTCGAACCCACCAAACCCTTTTCGGGACTGGGTGATAGCCGACGCCCTAATCTGCTGACCGGCGCCGCGGGGCGGGTTCAGGCAGCCCACGCCAGCGGCAGGCCACAAGCGCGACGTCACCGGCGGCCACCTCCCGGGTGACGGTGGGGGCGATGGCGTGGCTGATCACCAGGCGCACGAGGCTCTCGGCCATGGCGCGCACATCGTTGGCGTTCGTGTCGGGCCATTGGCTGATGAACCAGGCGCTGACCAGCTCTACCCCGCGGATGATCAGGGGCTCGCTACGGGTGGTCAGCGAAGGCAGAAGCGTGCCGCCGCCATCAGCGTTGCTCAGCGCCGTTTGCAGCAGCGGGTTGGTAGCTGCTGCATGCAATGCGAACGATGCGGCGTCGTAGACGGCTGCACCCAGGTCGCGGGGGTTCGCGGCCAGCCGCTGGGCTACGCCGTCTTCAAACAGAATGGCTTCTCGCGAGATCAGGGCCTGTCCGAGGTTGTCTTTGGTGCCGAATTCGGTGTGCAGGGTTTGGCGGCTGGTGCCGATGACGGCGGCGACCTCGCTGATGCGCACCGCACCCCACCCGCGTTCGATTGCGACGGCGCGTGCGGCGTCGAGTGCCAGGTCGCGCAGCCGCGCCCGCGCGGTGGCTCGGGTCTCAGCCCGCAGCTCAGCGACCGTCGTCATGTCTCCATCGTAAATGCCGAGCGACAAATGCGGCTCCGAGTCACTACTGCTTGACGATCATGTCGGGCGCCGCTAGATCGGTCATTTCTACACTCTGTGTCTATTTGTCTTGACATTTTCTCTTAATTGTCGGAGTGTGAAACCGGTTACTTAGAGGAAAGGGCCCCATGACGATCGCTATATCGCGGGCTGAGCGCGCGTATGACCCTGCCGACCTGTCGTCGCATAAGTTCTGGGCGCAGACCGCGGCCCAACGCGAAAAAACCTTCGCCGAGCTACGCGAGCATCGGCCGGTGTCCTGGCATCGCCCCGCCATGGACCTGCTTATCGAGGATCCCAACGACCAGGGGTTCTGGGCGGTGGTGCGCCACGCCGACCTCGTGGAGGTGACCCGGCGCCCCGACGATTTTCTATCCGGAGAAGGCGTCGCCTTCGAATCGTTTCCGAAGGAAATACTCGACTACGGGCAGGGATTCATCGCGATGGACCCGCCGCGGCACACCAAAATCCGCCGGCTGCTGACCTCAGCGTTCACCCCCAAGCAGATGGCCCGCATCGAGCAGGACATCATCGCCAACTCGGCTCGCATCGTCGACGGCATCGCTGACAAAGGTGAGATCGATTTCGTCGAAGAGGTCGCTGCCTTGGTGCCCATGCACAACATCTGCGACATGGTCGGGGTGCCAGAACAGTACCGCCAGGTCATCGCCGAGGAAAGCAAGCTCGTCGACGGTTGGCGGGACCCGGAGCTGCTGGGTGGCGCCGAGCCGATGACCCGGCTGTTTCAAGCACTCACCACGTTGCGCGGGATCGCCGCCGAGTTGATCGCCGAGCGCCGCGCCCAACCTAAGGACGATCTGCTGACCGCGCTGGTAGCCGCGAAGGTCGACGGGGAACAGCTCACCGACGACGAGATCGTGTCTTTCTTCGCCTTGTTGATGATTGCCGGCAACGACACCACGCGCCAATCCACCAGCCACGGCATGAAGGCGCTGAGCGACTTCCCCGACCAGCGGGCGTGGCTGATGGAAGATCTGCAGGGACGCACGACACCGGCGATTGAAGAGATCCTGCGCTGGGCCACCCCGATCATGACATTTCGTCGCACAGCAGCCCGCGACACCGAGCTGGCGGGCCAACACATCACCGCCGGCGACAAGGTGATCATGTTCTATGCCTCGGCCAACTGGGACACCGAGGTGTTCGACCACCCTGAACGTTTCGATCTGTCCCGCTCGCCTAATAGGCACGTGTCGTTCGGCGGCGGCGGCATTCATCACTGCCTGGGCAACCAGCTGGCCCGAAAACAGCTCTCGGCGACATTCCGTGAATTGCTGACCCGGTTGCCCGACATCCGCGTCGTTGGCGAGCCGGTCTTGGGCACCGGCAATTTCTTCCACACTGTGAAATCTATGACCGCGCAATACACCCCGCGGAGGTGACCCCGATGCGAATCGTGGTCGACCGCAACAAATGCTCCTCCATCGGCATGTGTGAAGCCGTCGCACCGGACATCTTCGAAATCGGAGCTGACGGTGCGCTGACCATCCTGGTAGACGAGCCCGGCGAGGACCGCCGAGCCGACCTCGAAATGGCTTGCACGGACTGCCCGACGCAGGCCCTCAGCATCGAGGACAGCTGACCCGTCCTCGGATACTGAAAATCACTGTTCTGCTTGCCAACCCGTGCCGCCTGGTACCGATGCCAGCGGGTGCCGCTAGTTGGGTGCAGACTCGCCCGGGCCGCGATTAAACACCGGCGTCCGCTTCTCCAGGAAAGCCTGCACCCCCTCACGGGCATCGTCGGACCCCAAGGTTGCGTGCACAGCCTGTCGCTCCGCGGCGAGCAGATCCGCCAAAGTGCGTCGCTCGCAGTCGTAAAGAGTATCGAGTACGCCCCGGACTGCGCGCGCCGGTTGCTTCGCCAGCTCGACGGCTAGGTCCGTCGCCCGGTTCTTCAGCTGGTCGAGGGGCCACACTTCGTCGACGAGACCGATGGCCTTCGCTTCCGGCCCACTCAGTGTCTTCGCTCGGAGGATCATGTCGAGGGCGTGCTGCCGCCCAACCGTCTTGGACAACCGAGCGGACCCTCCCCACGCCGGAGTCACGCCCAGGTGCATCTCCGGAAGACCTATCGATGCGCCGTCGGTGGCGGCGAGCCGGAAGGTGCAGCCAAGCGGAAGTTCAAGGCCCGCACCGAGACAATGCCCAAACAGTGTGGCCACGGAGGGCTTACCCATCGTCTCGATGCGCTCGATGAGGTCGAGCCGCCGGTCGAAAAACTCATCAACCCCGCCCGCCGCCTCGAGGCCAGTAAACAGCTCCTTGAGGTTCATGCCCACCGAAAAGTTGTCGAGTCCGTCAGCCGTTATGACGAAGGCCCGGATCTCATCGTCGCCAGCGATATCGTCAACGACCTCGCCGAGCTGCTCGATGTAGGCCAGGCTCATCCGGTTCAGTGGCGCATCAGTGTTGCTGATGATCGCGACTCCGCCGTCTAATGTCTCGTACCGCAGCGATTTATCCATTGCTGCTGCAGATTACACGTGCTCCGCTCAAGCCGACTCGATCATGAAGCGGACGGCGGGCTTGACGAACCGCCAGTCAGCACGGTGTGGGCGCGGGCTTCCCCCAGATATTCGGCGTGGCTGGATTGTCATAGCCCGATACGAAGTCGACGAGACGGCCGGTTTCCTCGTCGAGTCTGCTGCGGCGCAACGCGCCGACGTTGCCACCGTAGACGTGGATGCTGATCGACACTTCGCCGGAGGAATTAGCGACCCGGTGCCAGTCGCCGATGGTCGGCGACACCGCTTCGACATCACCGGGTTTCATCACCTGGCTCTTCCCCGTGCCGACCGGCAGTCCCTCGCGGAGTTCGTATTCCTCGCTTTGTTCTTCCCCGCGAAGCATCCCGACGAGGCCCCACACGGTGTGGTTGTGAACGGGGGTGCGCTGGCCCGGCTCCCAGACGAAGCTCACCATGCTGAATCGTTCGCGTGGGTCGCAGTGAAGGAGATACTGAGCGTAGCGATCGGAGCGCGCGACGGCGTAGTCGTCGGGCAGCCAACCGTCGTCGCCAACCAATTCCTCCAGGAGTTCATGTCCTCGGGTCAGCACAGCGTTTTCGGCTGTCGCGCTGTCGACCAACTCGGTGAAGTTGCACACGAAGCTACGCAGCGGTGCGATCTGGTCGGTCGCGGCATCGGGCATGGGTTCTCCCCGCTCGTAGTTGATAGTGCGAGGTTACTGTCGAGCAGAAGAAGGGAAAGTCGATACCTGTGGATCGGCGTGTTTCAGGCGACCGCCGTTCTGTGGCCCGGGGCCCTTGGTGGCCGGGGAGCCTGTCACTGGCCCCGCTCGCGAACGACCCGGGCGATGTCCATGCCGTGCACCACTCGGGCAGCGGGCAGCTGGGAGAACGCCGCCGCGACGAACATGGCTGCGGCAGCCATCAGTAGCGTCGTCCAGCCCAGCGACAGGTGCATCGTGAACAGGTCACTGTTGAACGAGCGTAGGAACATCCACGCGACCGCGGCGCCAGCGGCCAGCCCGAACGGAATGGCGGCCGCCGTGGCGACCAGATTCTCCAGCGCGAGTGCGGACGTCAGGCGCCCCGTGGAGACACCTGCAGCCCGCAGGGTCGCAATTTCGGGGCTGCGTTCGGCCAGGTTCACCGTCATCGTCACATAGATCACCACAAAGGCCAGCACTGAGCCCAGCGCCAACATCACCCCGACGAAAGCCCAGAACAACCCCAGGTATTGGTCCACCGTCTTCTCCAGCGCGTGGGTGTCGGTGTAGGCCAGCACGCCCGGCAGCCCGGTGATAACCCTGCGAAGTTCTTCCGGGTCGGTGTCTGCGGTGAATTGAAGTAGATACTGGTTGGCGGGCTGGCCGGTGATCGAGGTGGCGGTCGCTTCAGTGGCATACAACGGGGTTCCCAGAGGTTCGTCGAGTAGCCCGGCCAGCCGAACCTGTTGTGGTGCAGCGCCCTTGGATACTACCGTGAGTTCCGAGCCGACTTCCACGTCGAGGCGATCCGCCAGGCCCGACCCGGCGAGCACACCCTCTTCAGGCAGCGACACGTGGCCACCGCCGGCGGTACGAAATCCGTGCATGGACGTATTCGGAACGAAGCCGGTCAGCGAAGTTGAGTAGGTGTGCCCGTTGGCCGTCACGGTCACCTCGGCGGCACTGCTGGGTTCGACTTCGGTCACCCCCGGCAGGGCTTTGAGCACGCCGCCGATACCTTGCGCCCCCGTCGCGACGAGTACCGATGCGTCTTCGCGCTGAACATCGCTGAACTGGATGTCCAGCATCTTGCGCATGCTGGTCACCATTCCGACTGAAGCCAAAACCAGCACCAGCGCCAGCACGCTGCCGATCATGGTGGCAACGGTTCGACGCTTACTACGAGTCAGGGACCGCAAAGCGAGCTGGACCACAGCCGGCATCCGCCACCGGGCACTCAGCCGGGTCAGTGGTCCCATCTGCGTCGTCGAAACAGTTTCGCCGCGCATGGCTTCTGCGGGCGGGATGCGAGAAGCGCTGATCGCCGGCACAAGGGCCGCCACGAGGCCGGCGATCAGACCCAGCAGGAACCCGATGACCGCGGTACTGACGTGATGGCTGACAACAGTGTCGGGTATCCCGATCGCCGCCGTGTAGAAGCTGGTGACTAGCGAGGTCGCCGCCATCCCGAGCACCACACCCAGAAGTGCCCCGATACCGGCGACGATGGCGCCGTACCAAAGATAATGCCTGACGACCGCCACCGGTCGTGCGCCCATGGCGAGCATCGCCCCCATGATCCGGCGTTCACTACGGACCACCCTTGTGACCACCACGTACTGAGCGATCGCCGCGGCAGTCAAGAACAGCACCGGAAAGCCCACCGCGAGTTCGGAGAACCCGTCGAGGTCTTCATTCAGTGCTGCGTTGGAAGGCTGGTCTTCACGGGTCTGCACGTCGACCGCCCCGTGCGACATCAGCAGTCGCTGCACTCGGTCTCTGTCGGCTCGTGTTGTGCCGCTTGCCATCTTGACCAGCGTCTGATTTCCCTGCCGGAGTCCGGCCAGCTGGGCCGCCTGATTCTGCGGGGTGAACACCACGGCGAAGGCGTGCGGGTCGGGCAGAATGTCCTGCCGGTTGCGAGCCGGCCATAGATACTCCGGCGACAACGCTACCCCGGTGACCACGACACTCCGCCATTCGGTCCCGTCGTAGACCTTGAGGTGGTCGCCGGGTGACAGGCCGAATGTTTCCGCGGCATGTTTTTCGATTGCGACCTCACCGGACGTCGCTGGGTCCGGCGCCCGCCCTGCCGTGAGCTCGATACCGTTGACTGAGCTTTCGGCGGTGCCCAGCCCGACGACCCTGCCCAGTAGCTTGGTGCCATCAATATTGAGCGGGACGTCAGCCTGAGTGCGGGTGGCCACCTGCGCGACACCGGGGGCGGCGCGGGCGATCGTGGCGAGCTCCTTGGGGTCGCCCCCGGATGCCGTCAGATCAGCGAAATGCAACCGGTCGTAGGTCTGATTGTAGGAGTCGGACAGGTTGCGGAACGAGTCATAGCTGGCGATGAACAGCATCACGCCAAGCATGACGGTTATGGCGATGGCGGCCGACTGGCCTGCTCGGCGGCGCAGATCACGCCGGGTCTTGCGGAGCAGGATCGGACCGCTGCGTCGGGCTGCTTCATGACGTCCCACGCCGTCACCACCGCACGTCGGCCGCTTCGGCCGGATTCTGGTTGCGCCGATCGTCTACGATTACGCCGTCCCGCATATGAACGACGCGGTCGGCGACTTCGGCGGCTACCTTGTTGTGCGTCACCATAATTACGCCACGGCCATCGGATCGGTTCGTCTGCTGGAGCAGCCCGAGAACTCGCTGTCCGGTCGTGACATCGAGTGCACCCATCGGCTCGTCGGCCAGTAGCAGATCGGGATCGGCAATCAGTGCGCGGGCGATCGCCACCCGTTGCTGCTGGCCGCCCGACAACTGCCCGGGGAAGTTTCGGGTGCGGTCTGCCAAACCCATGAGTGCAAGCAGCTCGCCGGCGCGGCCCCGGTCGCCGCGCCCGGTCAACTCGACTATTACCTCAACGTTCTCCTGCGCCGTCAGCGTCGGAATCAGATTGAAGAACTGGAAGATGAAACCGACGTGGTCGCGACGGAACTCGCTCAACGTGTGAGGCTTGCGCCCGGAGATGTCTTCGCCGGCGACGACGATCGACCCGCCGTCCGCAGATTCGATGCCGCCGATGACGTTCAGCAGTGTGGTCTTACCCGAGCCGCTTTCACCGACGATGGCAACGAATTGGCCCTCCTCGATGTCCAGGTCGATGCCCTGCAACGCCGCTACGGTGGCCTCGCCTGTCCCGTAGGTCTTGTCGACCCCATGCAGCCGAACGCCCCCGCGTCGAGTGCGAACCACGTCGGGTGTCGTCATCAGTATGTCCCTCCCGTCTTCGGGCATCCGCCGCGTACACACCGAGTGTGAACCTATTGCGAGTCCAGCGCTGCCGATCTCGCCGATATCGCTGCATACCGGTATGTGGATGGCCCGCAGGCCCGACGTTCGCATAGCGGCGCAGGGTGTGGAGATTCTTGCGGGTTTCCTGGGAGTGTGGCACACATTGTGGCATGCGTCACAACACTTCTCGTAGAATTGCGGCATAGCCAGAAAGGTGCGGTTTATGAAAGATCAAGGGAAATCATCGCTGTTGCTGGCTGGTATGGCCGGAGTGGCGGTCGTGGCAGCCTCGGTGATGGCGGCGCCGGCCGCAGACGCCCGAACGTTCTGCGACGAAGCGGGCGGCACGACGATCTGCCAAAGGAGCAGCGGCAGCGTGTCCATCAAGGCGACGCCTGGGACAGTCGCGGGCCCCGCATATGCCAGGAATCAAACTCCATGGCAACCAGGCAGTCATCCGATTCTGGGCGGGCTCCGATAGTAGAGGCTTATCTATCGAATTAGTTTGGCGCTCTGCGGTTCTCAGTCCCCCAAGGCCTTCAGGGTTGTTGGTTCGCTACTCCCGCAGCCGATCTGGGTGCTGTTTCGGGCGCAGTCCAGTCGTGAAATTCGAATCCTAGCTGGGTCGCTGACCGTAAACGGCTGCCGCGGCGGGTGTTGCGGGGCCGTCCCCTATACAACGACGACCACGACGGTTCGGCCATGTCGATACGGGGACCGGTCAGTGGAGAAACGGACTCTTCACCGCAGACATGTGAAACGACCAACCGGTACGTCCATGGCTCTTCGCCACGGGCCAGGATCTCCAATGCGACCATACACTCGGCAATCTCGACCTGCTCACGGGTCAGCGGTACTTTGTCCTGGCGCAGGACTGCCAGTCCGACGCCATGATGGATCGGCTCGGAGTCGGGGTGCTTATGGGCCTTCTGCCACCAGTTGTCGAAGCTCACGTACCACGTATACCTAGGTACCATCAACTGCCCCTGTGAGCAGCCCGTGAAAATCCTTACAACGCTGTGCGAAATGGCTCACATCGACGGGCCTGCATGGTGTGAGCGCCGGCAAATCTAGGACAAGAGCCAGGCCCGTCGCCGTGCTGGGGCACCGTCAAGACATGGGGGCTAGCAAGCGGCGCATCCGCTGCTCCTCGAACTCACCGGTACACATCCGTCAGCTGACGCTCGGCACCCAGTTGCCGTGGAATCCGGTAGGCACCCGATGCGGGAGCTTGACGCTACCGATGTTCTGCAGGGTTTGCGCGTCGAGGATTGCTAGCTCACTGCGATCGGTTGGCCGGTCATACAGGTAGCCCATGAGTACGCCATCGTCCTCTGCGGCACCAGGGGAAGAAGGATGGAAGACGAACTCGCCCAGCGCTATTTCGGTGCCGAACGACCGCGACTCTGTCCTGCCACGAACGAAGTCATGCTTGAGCAGTGTGTTGCTGCCGGTCGCGCCTTCCCCGACCACGGGTGCGTAGCCGTACCGATGCCGCTTGCCGACGAGGCGCTCGTCGGTACGTGGGAACTCCTGCGGGCGATCGTCAAAGCGCGATTCACGCACCTTGCCGTCGACGAGATCAACCGTCCAACGATCCAACGTTGGCGGCCCCTCGTTTGGCCCCAGACGCTCGGTGTCGAACATCTTCGGGTGGCGCACCACGTCGAGCACGATGGTCTCACCCTCGTCATAGGCATTCATCGGATGGAACACATAGCAGGGCTCGACGTCGAACCAGCGAACATCGGCATTGTCGCCCTCGCGTGGCAGCACGCCGACACGTGCCGGATACTTGGGATTCCACGAGTACGGGAGCCGGCGGTCGGAGGTTTTGAGCCGCCACTGCCGCGCGGCGATCGGATCTGGGGTGCGGACCCGGCCTATCAAGGCCGACAGCAGCAGTCGGGCAGGCAGGCGCAGTCCACGCGGCACAGCCATTGCCGCGAATTGCGCAGCGTCGAACGTGACCGGCAGGTCGTAGAACACGACGTGCCGCTCGGTCAGGGAGAAGCTGTGCATCATCGGGCTGCCGGCCACCTCGATGTCGACGGTGCGCCGCGCCCGACCGTCGACCCCGATCACCGAGTATTGCACTCGGTTGCCGCGGTGCACGCTGTAGGAAACGGCATGCAGCTCACCGGTTTCCGGGTCGCGCCAGGGATGTGCGGTGTACCCGCCGGTCAACGTCCCGTCGAAGTCGCATACGCCAACGGTGTCCAACTCGTCGGTGAGCTCGTAGTTCGCGATGCCGGCTTCGACTAATGCGATGGTTTTGCCCGCGTGCCCCATCACGCTGGTGTTAGCACCGATCTGCGACACTCCGATATGCCCGACCGGTGGCTGTTCGCCCAGCATCCTAGCCGCCTGCGGCGCACGCACCCAGCGGTTGCGGTACCACTCCGCCTTCCCGTCACGAATGCGAATGCCGTGCACCATGCCATCGCCCAGGAACCAGTGGTAGAGGTCGGGATCGACCGCCCCGATCGGATTAGGCCCGTTACGTAAATAGCGCCCGTCCAAGTGGTCCGGAATCGTCCCGGTGACCTCAAGGTCAGTAAGGGTGTACTCCTCGTGCAGCGGGGCGAAGTCGCCTTCTAGATAGCGGTTCGTCATGGCGCACCTCTATAACATCGTTATAATCAAGTCCTGTATAACACCGTTATGGCAGGATTGCAACGGTGAGCGGCAGCGTCCGGGACCGGCTGATCGAGGGCGGCATTCGCCTGCTCGAAGAGGGCGGCCCGCAGGCGCTCAACGTTCGCAAGGTGGCCACGGAGATCGGCGCCTCGACAATGGTCGTCTACACCCATTTCGGTGGCATGACCGGACTGCTCGACGCGATCGCAGATGAGGTGTTTGCCCGATTCGCCCATGCGCTCACCGAGGTCCCCGAGACCGAGGACCCGGTGGCCGATTTCTTCGCCATGGGACTCGCGTACCGCGGGTTCGCGCTGGCGAACCCACAGCGCTATCAACTCATCTTCGGAATCTCGCCACCGGAGGCGATCACTGACGACCGGACCGACCTCACCATCACCGGAGCCGCCACCGACCGCATCGAACGAGCGGCGTCCTTCGAAGCGCTGCGGAACGCGGTGCGCCGGATGATCGCGGCTGGCCGGATCCGCGATGACGCTGAGTCGGCGATCGCGGGCCGGTTGTGGAGCGTCATCCACGGCGCGGTGACGTTGGAGATGGCTGGTTTTTTTGGGCGCGACGACCACGGGGTTACCCAGATCCTCGGGCCGCTGGCCATCGACGTCTTCGTCGGGATGGGCGACGATCGCGACAGGACTACGCACTCCATGCTCGTGGCATCCCGATCCCCCGTCACCGTCGAAACGGACTAGGCCGGCACCACCAAGGCTGCCCACGGCGACCGGATACCGCAGACACCTACCCCGCCACCCGAGGCGCCATGCGAACTGTCAACGGTCGACGCGCAAATCGTAAGGCGTTACCGGAGCGTCGAAACCCTTGATTGTCAACGGACCCTGGACGGTAGCCGGCCATTGTGGAAGTGCGTCGTTCAAGGCCGTTGTGGCAAGGATCTGCCCCGGCGC
>JAHZKD010000451.1 GCA_022600605.1 Actinomycetes bacterium | reverse complement strand
GGACGTCTACTCCTACCTGGCCCAAAGCGAGATCGCAGAACAGGGCAACGACCCCTATGTCGTCGGCCCGGCAACTGGCCTGGGCCTCGGCCACGTTTTCACGCTGTCGGTGCCCAGCTTGTGGCGGGAAACGCCCGCGCCTTATGGGCCGCTGTTCCTGTGGATCGGTCGCGGCATCTCCGCCCTGACCGGCGAGAACATCGTTGAGGCGGTGTTGCTGCACCGTGTGGTCGTTTTGGTGGGCGTCGGACTGATCGTGTGGGCCACCCCTCGCCTGGCCCGCCGATGCGGGGTGGCCGAGGTGAGTGCACTGTGGCTCGGCCCTGCCAACCCGCTGCTGTTCATGCACCTGGTCGCCGGCATCCACAACGAAGCACTGATGCTGGGGTTGATGCTGACCGGCACCGAGTTCGCGCTGCGCGGCATCGCGAGCATCAAAGCCGGAATCTCGCTGATTCCGCGACCGCCGGCATGGCCACGGGACCGCGCGCAGTGGGCCCGCTGGTATCCGATGGCGATGCTGCTGATCGGCGCCGTGCTGATCACGGCTGCATCCCAGGTCAAGCTACCGGGGCTGCTGGCGCTGGGCTTCGTGGCGATGGCGCTGGGGCATCAATGGGGCGGCACTATCAAGGCGTTCTTCATCGCCAGCGGTGCGCTGGGAGCGGTGGCGCTGGCGGTGATGGCGCTGATCGGCTGGGCCAGCGGGCTGGGGTTCGGCTGGCTGTTTACCCTCGGCACCGCCAACGTCGTCCGTAGCTGGATGTCACCGCCGACGCTGCTGGCCTTGGGCACCGGCCAGGTCGGCATCCTGCTCGGGCTTGGTGACCACACCACTTCGGTGCTCGCTCTGACCCGTGCGATGGGCGTCATCTTGATCGCGGTGATCGTCACCTGGCTGCTCTTGGCGGTGCTCCGCGGCCGGCTACATCCGGTGGGCGGACTCGGGGTCGCCCTCGGCGCGACCGTCCTGTTGTTCCCCGTCGTACAACCGTGGTACCTGCTGTGGGCGATCATCCCGCTTGCCACCTGGGCCACCCGGCCCGGTTTCCGGGCGGCGGTGATCGGCGCCACCCTGGTCGTCGGAATCTTCGGACCGACGGCCAACGGCGACCGATTCGCGCTGTTCCAGATAGTGATGGCCACGCTGGCGAGTGCGCTGATCGTGCTGATCTTGATCGCGTTGACGTATCGACGGCTGCCCTGGCGCCCGATTCCCGCTCCCCTTGGCGAGACTGCCCATCAGGCCGGCGAGGTGCCCGATTCGGACCCGCCGCCCCCACCGGAGCCACCCACGGCCAGACCCGACGCCTACGCTGAGTCTCCGTGACCTCCGGTGCTGTCGGCTCCTCGCGGGAGCGCTCATCGGCAGCCCCCATGCTGCTGCGCGGTGTCAGCAAGCGGTACGGCGCGACAACCGCGGTGTCAGAGCTCGACTTAGAGGTCGAGACCGCCGAGGTGTTTGCGCTGCTGGGACCCAACGGTGCCGGGAAGACGACCACGGTGGAGATGTGCGAGGGCTTCATCAAGCCCGATTCCGGCAGGATCGAGATCCTCGGTCTCGATCCCATCGTCGACAACGCCGAGATGCGGTCACATATCGGCGTGATGCTGCAGGGCGGCGGCGCATATCCGGCGGCGCGCGCGGGCGAGATGCTCAACCTTGTGGCGTCCTACGCCTCCGATCCCATCGACCCGCAATGGCTGCTGGACACGCTGGGGCTGACCGAATCTGCGCGGACCACGTATCGGCGACTGTCCGGTGGACAACAGCAGCGGCTCTCGCTGGCGTGCGCTGTCGTCGGGCGGCCCGAGTTGGTGTTCCTCGACGAACCTACTGCGGGCATGGATGCGCACGCGCGAATCGTGGTGTGGGAATTGATCGACGCGCTGCGACGTGACGGCGTGACGGTGGTGCTCACGACCCACCAGCTGACCGAGGCCGAAGAACTCGCCGACCGGATCCTGATCATCGACCGCGGCATTGCGGTCGCCACCGGTTCCCCGGCTGAACTGATGCGCAGCGGCGCAGAGAACCAACTGCGGTTCCGGGCGCCCCGGATGCTGGATCTGACCCTGCTGACGTCGGCACTGCCGGAGGGTTTCCACGCGGTTGAAGCGTCCCCGGGTGAATACCTCGTCGAGGGCCACATCGACCCACAGGTGCTCGCCACCGTGACCGCATGGTGTGCTCGCCTCGACGTCCTGGCCACCGACATGCGTGTCGAACAGCGCAGCCTCGAGGACGTGTTCCTTGAGCTGACCGGGCGGGAGCTGCGATCATGAATAACCGTTTCGCACCTGGAACGTTCACTCCCGATCCACGGCCGGCAGCGGTGTCCCGGATGCTGAACGCACAGTTCGCACTGGAGTTGCGCCTGTTACTGCGCAACGGGGAGCAACTGCTGCTCACGATGTTCATCCCGATCACCTTGTTGGTGGGGCTGACGGTGTTGCCGCTAGGTTCGTTCGGGGACAACCGCGCGGCGGCCTTCGTCCCGGCCATCATGGCCCTGGCGATCATCTCCACGGCGTTCACGGGCCAGGCGATCGCCGTCGCGTTCGACCGCCGCTACGGAGCCCTCAAGCGGCTCGGTGCCACAGCTCTGCCCGTGTGGGGCATCATCGCCGGAAAATCGCTAGCGGTCGTGGCGGTCGTGGCCCTGCAGTCGATCTTGTTCGGCGCCATCGGATTTGCGCTGGGATGGCGTCCGCCGGTCGCCGGACTGGCAATAGGCGCGGTAATCATTGCGCTGGGCACCGCCGTTTTCGCCGCTCTCGGCCTTCTGCTGGGCGGCACCCTGCGCGCCGAGATCGTGCTGGCGCTCGCCAATCTGCTGTGGTTCGTATTTGCCGGCCTGGGTGCACTCACGCTGGGAGGTGGCATGGTCGGATCCGGAGTGCAGTGGGTGGCGCGGCTGACGCCCTCGGGTGCACTCACCGAAGCCCTATCCCGGGCGATGACGCTGTCGATGGACTGGTTCGGCCTCGCGGTGCTCGCCGTGTGGGGCGTCGTCGCCGGGTTGTGCGCGCTGCGCTGGTTCCGCTTCACCTGAGGAAAAACCGCGGCAACCGCACCCAAAGCAGCCGCCGAATGGGCAGCGACCTAGGGGCAAACACCCTGGAAAAGAGCTACCTCAGCCAAGTCGATGTAGTTATATCTAACTAGGACGCGGGAGCCGACGTCCTCGTCAGTACCTAACCGATGTACTCAAGGAGCGTGAGGATGAGGACACTGGAGAAAGTGCTGATCGTTGACGATGAAGACGACATCCGCGCGATTGCGGAGATCAGTCTGCGCAGTGTGGGCGGGCTGGAGACGGTCGTTGCCTCATCGGGCACCGACGGGGTTAGTCGAGCCCGCGACGAGCAGCCGGATCTCATTTTGCTCGACGTGATGATGCCCGGAATGGACGGGATGCAAACGCTTGAGCGACTGCGGGCCGACGAAACAACGGCTTCCATACCGGTGATCTTTATGACCGCGCGGGTGCAGAAACATGAAGCCGACACTTACCTGGATCTCGGTGCGATCGGGGTCCTCGCCAAGCCATTCAACCCAATGGAGTTGGCAAATGAAGTCCGCCAGCTTTTCGACGCAGCTGTACGGACCTGAACGTGGAGCCAGGGCCGGCCCTCACCCCCCGCAAAGTTCGATGGCGGTTCATGAAGGCAGGGACGCTTCATATCAATGACCGAAGTGCTCGATGCCGTTAAAACGTGGGTCGGCTGGTGCTTCGCGCGCTGGGATCCTCCGACATTCGGCACTAGCCTGGGTGGTGCTCTTCGCGTCGGTTATTGTGACTTTTTTCGCGTGGCGAATCACCACAGCTACCGTGGAGAACAGCGAGGAGCAAGCCTTTCTGACGCTCGTTGGTGAGTCCAATGATGCGATCTCAATGCGGATGTTGGACTACCAAATAGCCTTGGACAGCGCCGTCGGGCTCTTGCGCGGCAGCGAGGATGTCACTAGAGCTGAGTGGAAGATATTCGCTGAAAGCCTGAAGTTGCAGACTCAGTTTACCGGAATCCAAGGTCTGGGCTACGCAGTTATCGTGCCGCCAGACGCGAAGCCCGGCTTCGAAAAAGACATTCGCGCCGAGGGCTTTCCAGATTTCGCTATTAACCCAGCTGACGGTCGAAATTTTTACACCGCGATCCTCTACCTTGAGCCTTTTGATTTTAGGAATCAGCGAGCATTCGGGTTTGACATGTATTCCGAGCCAACCCGCCGGGAAGCGATGGAGAGCGCAGCGCGCACCGGGTTAGCAACAGTTTCTGGACCCGTGACGCTTGTTCAAGAAACCGACAAAGACATTCAACGTGGGTTTCTGATGTACGTTCCGCACTATCGGAGCGGAGCTCCTATCGACACCGTAAAACAGCGCCAAGATGCCTTAGTTGGGTGGGTCTACGCCGCTTTTCGCACCGGCGACCTGATGGACGGCGTTCTGCCGAGCGAAGCGCGCGACTTTTTCTCAGAAATTTTCTACGGAAATGACACAGCAACCGAAAATCTATTATACGAGGGCCACCGGGCGAGTGGTTTTGAACCAGAACGAATGGCTCAGACTTCAATGCCTATTGGTAACCGAATTTGGACGACCAGGTTCACCTCAGACAGCACTACCAGCGCGAGATCTTCCCAGCCGTGGATTGTCGCAGGTGCCGGGCTCGTCATCGATGTATTGCTCTTCTTGGTGATCGCGTCGCTGGCTTTGCGCCGACAGCGGGCCGAGGAATTAGCCCTTCAGATGACCGACGATCTGCGTACCAGCAACAAATCGCTATCGGGGTTCATGCAGATCGTTGAAACGACCCCCGACTTTGTCGCGATTTTTGACGTGCGCGGTGGCTTGCAGCACCTCAATCGAGCCTGGCGCGCCCTGTTGGGCCTCACCGATAATGATCCCCTACCTGGCCATATCGACCCGCTATTCGAAAGCGATGCTCTCGACCAACTTCGGGAAGTTGCTGTACCCGCCGCCTTGCGAGACGGAATGTGGTCCGGTGAATCGACTCTCATGGGCGAAGATAGGCCACTTGAAGTAAGTCTCACCGTGCTGCGACACGAAGGGCAGGCCGGACTGGACGGAAGGCGGCTGTCCATCGTCGCCCACGACATCACGGCCTACAAGAATGTCGAGAGGCTGAAAGACGAGTTTGTCTCGACGGTGTCACACGAGCTGAGGACACCGCTTACGTCAATTCATGGCTCGCTTGTCCTCCTGGACCAGGGGGCTGTTGGAGTGATGTCGGAGCAGGCAGCACACATGCTCGCGATAGCGCGGAGAAACACTGATCGACTCATTCGCCTCATCAACGACCTGTTGGATCTTGAAAAAATGCAGGCCGGGAAGATGGAAATGAGTGTGCGGCCTACGGATCTCAGACATCTGGTGGAGCAAGCGGTCAGCAGCGTCCAGGGCACCGCCGGCGCCGCTGGCATCACTCTCATCATCGAGTGCCCAGACGATGCGCCCCCGGTAGAGGTGGACGCTGACCGGATGATTCAGGTGCTGACCAACTTGCTGTCCAACGCGATCAAGTTCTCACCCGGGAATAGCACAGTGACAGTGTCGGTGAGACATCATGCATCTGACCGGTGTGTCGAGTTCGCGGTTGCTGACCAGGGTTCGGGTATATCCACCGATATGTTGGAAGCCATCTTTGAAAGATTCACCCAAGCTGACTCGTCGGCAGCCAGAGCGAAAGGGGGCACAGGACTGGGATTGGCCATCGCCAACGACATCGTCACATTGCATGGCGGCTCGATCACGGCGACGAGCAGCGATGGACAAGGCACAATACTGCGGGTGACCCTGCCACTAGACTCCATCGATCGGCGCTAGCTCCTGGGTACGGGTAAGGCACCTTCGCGGGATCACTCGCCTGTCTCAATCAGTCGATTGAGCATCGGAGCGAACCCATTGAGCGGCAACACTTCACGGGCAGCGTTCAGCTCGATCGCCGCGCGCGGCATGCCGAAGATCACCGAACTCTTCTCATCCTGGGCGTAGGTCTGGGCGCCCGCCGTACGCATCGCGAGCAGCCCGGTCGCGCCATCTGTCCCCATGCCGGTGAGCAAACACCCCACAGCATGTGGCCCGAGCTCTCTGGCAACGGAGTCAAAGAGCTCGTCCACCGAGGGTATGCAGGAATGCCGTGGAGGAGAGTACGTGAGTTTAAGCCGTCCGCCCTCCACGACTAAGTGCGAGCTAGGGGGCGCGACGAAGATCTTCGCGTCGGGACCCCGTGGGGGCAAAGGCTCACCGTCTCGGGCGAAGCGGACTCTCTGGCTGGTTTCTCCGCTCAACCACTCGTCAAAAACGGTCGTGAAACCCCGCGCCAGATGGACGGTAAGAAGGATCGGTATCGGGAACTTCGGGCGAAGCCCGTTGAAGAGCTGAATGAGCGCAGCGGGGCCTCCAGTAGAGGTGCCTATGGCGATGGCCCTGGGCCGCGACGCTGGATTTGCAGCCCCCAGAACATCTTCGGCCGCCGGATGGCGCACTGCCGGCCGCCGCCGGGCGTGGCGGGTGACGACCGGGATCCGCGACAACAGCCTCAATCGAGACGTGTAGGCCGCCGACCAGGTGCGCTCGTCGGATTCCGGTCGCGGCTTCTCCAAGACGTCGACAGCGCCGGCGGCCAACGCATCGTAGGTCTTGAACGCGTCTCCGCGGTTAGCCTCCGAGGAGACGATGAGAATAGGCGTGGGGCAATGGGCCATGACGAACTCAGTGACGCTAAGTCCTGACATGCCAGGCAGGACGATGTCCAAGCTCACGACATCCGGTCTCAGCGTTTGACACAGGGCGATGGCCTCGACCCCGTCTTGTGCAGTACCGCAGCAGATGAGTTCGGGATCCGCATCGATGGCCTGCTCAAGCCGCTTGCGCACAGTCAGGGAATCTTCGATAACGAGAACGCGAATCCGGGCATTCATTTCCGCTCCATCATCGTTGGTGGTGATTTTCGCCTCACAGACGTTAGCCCATGAGTCGTTCCACTATCTGGATTAGCTCGCGCTCGTTGAATTCGCTCTTCACGATGTAGGCGCGGGCCCCGGCCTGGATGCCACGGCGACGGTGATCCGCGGAGCCCAGCGTGGTCACCAACACGCAGGGAACGTCTCGACGTTTTGGATCGCTGCGAAGATGCTCGACGAGTTCGAAACCGTTCATTCCAGGCATCTCAACGTCGACGAGGAAGAGGCCATAGTCGTTGGCTTCCATCATCTCTAGGGCCTCTTCGGCTGAAGTCGCCAGCGCGACCTCATAGCCGGCCGTCTCCAGCACGCTCTGCTGCACCATGCGCGTGGTCAGCGAATCGTCTACGACCAGTATGGTCTTACGGGTTGCTGCGGAATCTCCACCCTGCTGCACCGCACCGCGGGCGAAACCGGCAAGAGCTTTCGACTCAATCACCGCTACCGGGTTGCCGTCTCCATCCAGACAGAAGCCGGACACCACGGGCAGCTCCCCCGCGCTTTCCGGAGTGGGGTGCAGCACTACCTCGCTGATCCCACCCACAGTCTCGACTCCGAGCGCAACGAACTCAGACCCAGACTTCAGCACTATCACCGCACCCCGCAGTGTCTCCGCGTCGCCGGCACCCCAGAGCGCGTCCAACTGAACGAAGGGCACCGCGTGCCCTTCGTGAAGAACGGCCAGCGAGGTGCCCACGCGCGAAAACTCGACGGTCTCGAGTCGATTCACGCTGACGACAGCCGAGAGATCGACGCGCGCGGCGTGCTCGCCGCTCACGACAGTGAGCGTCCGGATCGAGGATGTGGACACCGGGACGTCGAGGGTAAAGGTGGTTCCCCGTCCAGGCTGGCTCACGACGCGCGCGTGGCCCTTCAGTCGCGTCATGGAGTCGCGCACCACATCGAGGCCCACGCCACGACCCGAGACGAAGTCGACGCGCTCCGACGTCGACACCCCCGCCTCGAAAAGCAACTCGAACACCTTCTCGTCGGCAAGGGAGTCTGCAGCGGCGGCAGAAACAACGCCCGATTCGGCAGCAACTCGACGCACGGACTCGATAGGCACTCCGCGACCGTCGTCTTCGCAACTGACCACGACCCGGTAACCATCACGGCGTACGCGGACCGCTACCTGGCCCTGGGCTGGTTTTCCGGCTGC
>JAHZKD010000450.1 GCA_022600605.1 Actinomycetes bacterium | reverse complement strand
CTTATCTGGGGCTGTCTGCGATTATCGGAGTAGACTAGGGTGTTTAGCTGCGGCTTTATGTCCGGATACATGTATCCTATGAGGTGTGGGCAGCCAGAAATATGTCGAGTTTGAACGGCGTGGCGCAACGATCAATGTGGGATGCCGGGGTAAAAATTCACCCCATGGAACTACACGACAACCCCCAGCTCTTGGTGGAGACGTTTGTCGAGCAGCATGGCCTCGTCTTGGGGGAAACGCATGGCGATCTGTGTGCACGGTTAGCGGAGGTTCCCGACCGATTCGTGGATCAGGGCGACGCGCCACGGGGTATCACTGTGTCGTGCACGTTACTGGAGACGTTGCTGTTCTCCAGGTGGCGGCGACAGACCGAGAGTTCGACGTTAAAAGCCATCAAGGGCAACGGATTCGGAATCGTTTTGATCGACGGGAAGGGAACCCGGATCGGGGTGCGCAAGCATCCCCGCAACTGGGACGGCAGCCTGCTCGCGCCAGTGCCATATGCGCCGGGCGGGGATCAGCTGAGCTTCGAGGAGGAGTTGGGGCATCCCATCGGCGGCGAGGATGGCATTCCGGAGCCGCCGGGTTATCGGCAGTACGTGTTGTGGTGGCCGGGGAGCCTGGGGCTGGGCGGTGCGGTGCTGGCCGCTGGGGTGCTCACCGACACGGTCCAGGTTCTTTACGCCAGTACGCCGCTCCCGGAACCGATCATGGAGCAGCGCTCCAAGACGGTCTCCATGAGGGACGCGCTCGCCATGTCTGCAGAGCAGGAAACGTCCGGAAAGCGTCGCCGCGACGAGGATTTCGCCGGTATCGACGGAGTCACCGAGGATGCGCAGGAGGAAGCGCCACCGGAATCGTCGTAGCCCTCATGCACAGTGTTGGCTGCATGAGGAGTCCCCAACCGGGTCACGTTGAATCGAGCGTACGATGATTGAGGTTTTTGGTGCACGGGTACGCCAGGCCCGTCTCTTGCGGCGGATGACGGCAACTTCTGTCGTGGGCCTTGCGGGTTGGAGCAACGCCCGCCAGACGAAGATTGAGAAGTCGCCGACGATCCAGTTGTCCGCCGACGAGGTAGCTCGATTGACGGAGCTGTTCCGTTTCCCTGCACGGTTTTTCAGTTCGGAGCCGCAGTCTCGGGTATCGGCTGGCGAATTGCTTTTCCGGGCTCCGAAATCGATGACTGTCGGCGAGCAGGAATTCTTAGCGACGTTCGCCTCGCTGGCAGGCGACTTTCTGGGCGACCTGGACAAGCAGTCGAAACTGCCGCCGGTGAAGATCCCCTCAGTGAGCGATGAGAGTCCGCGCCGACCCACTGTTGTCCAGGCCGCAGGACGGCTGCGTGAGGCAATGGGCGTGGAACCCGACGATCCGCTGGACGATTTGATGTATGAAGCTGAGCGGCTGGGCGCCCCGGTAATCGTGCGGCGCCGGGCTCCCGGCGAATGGGAGAGCGAGTTCGCGGCCACGCCAGGGCGGGCACGTGACGAGAAGCACCTGGGCTATTCGAGTTGGGTGGGACGACACCGGGACCGCCCGCTGGTTGTGTTGCGTGAAACTGAGTCGTGGGAACGGATCCGGTTCACCGTGGCCCACGAATTGGGACATTTGGTGTTGCACAGTCGCGCGTACTGCTCGGTCAACTCCAGCGAAGAGCTGGAAGCCAATCGGTTCGCCACCGAGTTGTTGGCACCGATCGCTGCGATCGCGCCGGAACTGCCGCGGGTGATGTCGCTGTTGAATCTCAAACCACTCAAGGACAAGTGGGGATTGTCGCTGGGTTCGCTGATCATGCACATTCGGGACTCCGGCGTGATTGATGTCAAACGTGCGAAGATGCTGACCACACAACTACATTCACGTATCAACCCTGCGACGGGACATACCTGGGGTATGACGGAGCCGGGGTGGGACGAACGCGAGCCCGAACGGCCCAGGCTGCTGCGCAAATGGGTGGAACGCTGCTACGGCGGCGCCTCTGTGCCGATGCTGGCCGCTCGCGAGTCGCTGATCTTCCCACCTGATCTGCTCGATTGGTTTCTGGCGACTCAACGACCTTCTCCTGGGGCCGATCGGCAACCGGTGGCCGCCAGCGTTGGCTCCAGCGGCGCGGGAAGTGCGGCGCCTGGGTCCAGGCCGCAGGTGGTACGCCTCGACGACTTCCGCCGGGGTAAAACCCCGTGAACACCACGGGAATCTGCTGAGGGTGGCACGCGTGCAGCGGTTGCGCTTCCCGGACCGGCCAGACACCTACACGGTGGTTGGCGGCGACCGGCTGCCTGTCACTCCTGCTCGGGAGTATCTGCGGTTCCTTGCCGACCGGGGCGCATCCCCGAATACCGTGCGGGCCTACGCCTACGGGTTGTCGGCGTGGTGGACGGTGCTCGAACACACCAACACCGCCTGGGACGACTTTCCCACCAGCCTGTTCGGGCAGTTCCTGTCGTATCTGCGTACGGGGGACCTCCCGGGCACCGCCCGCATCGGCGACCCCGAGCAGGGGATGGCCGAGTCGTCCCTGCAGCCGCGGAGCGCTGCAGTGTTGTCGATGTACCGCTACTTCGCCGACGCCCACGAATTGGACCGCCCGTACCGTCGCCTGTTTTCCTCCCATGCCCGGACCTCCCGGCGTCGCTACGCCCCCACCCTGACCGGCATCGGCCCCCAACGTGACCGTGACGTGCCGCTGCACCGCCGTCGCGCACCCAATCACACCGAGACGCCGGTGCTGTTGCCGGTTCAGGTCAACGCCATCCTCGACGGCTGCAGTGTGCAGTTAGCATCCGGTGAGTGGACAGGCAGCTCGGCCGGCTTGCGCGACCGCTTGTTCTTCGCCGTGCTGGCCGACACCGGCATGCGGATGGGTGAAGCGTTATCGCTGCGCCACAACGATTTCCATATCAGCGGCGGTGGCACTCCATCGATCGTGGTGGCCGGCCGTGATGACCATCCCCACGGTGTCCGCGCCAAATCCGGTGCGCGGCGCATCTACATCGGCGACGACCTGGTCGCTCTCTACAGCGAGTACGTGTGGCAGCTGGTCGGATGGGGCGCCGATGTCGCAGTCGCCGACCTGGCGACGCACTTCGTATTCGTGAACCTGGCCCGCGGCCAGCGATATGCACCACTGCGCCCGGAAACCATCTACGACAAGGTTGACACCATCACCGCCGCCCACGCTGAGTTGTTGCCGCAGGACTGGACTCCGCACTGGTTGCGTCACACCCATGCGACCGCGCTTCTCTTGTCCGGTGTGCGAGAGCACGTGGTGATGCGTCGCCTCGGCCACGCCGACGTCCAGACCACCCTGTCGATCTACGGATGGGTAACCGCCGACGCCGAGATGCGCTCGGTCGCTGAGTGGAAGAACTACGTCGCCGGCTGGAAGGTGAGCCATGACCCGACCCCATGACAGCCACACCTTGGCTGCGGACTCGGCGGCGGCCGCGGCGTGGCCTCGGCAATGGCAGCAGGTGCCCGAACATTGGCGCACCTTGCGCTACCGCATCGACGCCGCGCCCGCCGACATGGTTTTTCTACGGAACCAGCGCTACCTGAACAGCCCACAGGGACATGACTTCACCCCGACCGATGTGCCGCAACGTTTCTGCCAGGAGATGGCGTGGTGGGTGTGGCTGTGCGGCCAGGAAGGCATCCGCAAGATCGAACCCTCGCTTCTGAAGTGGACAGGCCGCGCGCTCACCGACGCGGCCGGCGAATACCAGCAGCGGCATCGCCTCGCCCCGGTGAGCGTCGCCGACCTGACAACCGAGGAAATCGTGCGGCACGCCGTGCTGCGGTTCGAGCGCCGCAACGCTCGCCTGCCCTCGCCGGGTGCAAGACGCCAAGTCACCAGCTTCATCGAGCACCTGCATCTTCATGTGTCTGTGCGCTGCACCGACGCACCGTGGTGGGCCCACGACATCTGGGATCTACGGGCCGACCCCCGAATCCCGCAACGCGAACACGAACCCAGCCACGACAGAGTCGTCAAATTATCGGCGATCCAACCGCAATGGCTACGCGAGGGTGTGCGGTTCTGGCTGCGCACCTCGCTGACCGGGGAACTGCTGCGCTGGTCGTCGGTAGCCGAGCGGGCCCGCGACATGGCCCGTCACCTGGGTCCGTTCCTGGCCGACTACAACATCACCGACCCACTGCTCACCGACGACCGCGCCGCGCTGCGGCTCCTATTCACCGAGTTCTCCGACTACCTGAAATCCCCAGCCGCAGGGGCCAAACCAGACAGGCCGCTGTCGCCGTCCGCTGTGGACACGACGCAGTCGCAAACCCAGGTGTTCTACGCATTCATGGTCGATCACGCCGAGGAGGCGGCCGCTGCGACTGGCGAGCCGCGGTGGGCGCAGATCACCGACACCTACACCCGGCTATGGGGTGCGGCGTTTCGGACCCGCCGCGCCAATCGATACCGGGAGCTGACCTGGCTCTCCACCTCGGAACTGCAGCAGATGCTGTGCTACCTCGACGTACTGGCCGCCGACCGCGGCATGCCGGTGACCATCACCCATCCCGATGCCACCATCTCAGTCGTCGCCGGCCTCGGCGACCCGCAGGCCGCGCGAGTGTGGCTGCTGCAAGCACTGACCGGGCGGCGGGCCTCGGAGATCCTGATGCTCGACTTCGACCCACTCTCATCGATCCCGGGCCAGGAACGGCCCACCGACTCCGACGATCCCGACGCGTTCGTCGCCAAACTGCGCTACCAGCAGACCAAAGTAGACGGAGTGCTGCCCACCATCCTGGTCGAGCAGGCCGTCGTCAACGTGATCAGTGAGCAGCAAGCCTGGATTCGCCGACGCCACCCCGATCTGAGCCCGAAGTACCTGTTCCTCGGACTGCGCCACCAACATCAGGGGCAGCGGCCCCGCACCTACCAGTCCTACGGCGTGACACTGAACAAACTCGACAAGATACACGGTTTGGCCGATTCAGCCGGGCGCCCAATGCGATTCAGTCAAACCCACCGGCTGCGCCACACCCGCGCTACCGAACTACTCAACGACGGCGTCCCAATCCACGTCGTCCAGCGCTACCTCGGCCACGCCTCCCCGGAAATGACACTGCGCTACGCTGCCACCCTGGCAGCGACCGCCGAATCAGAGTTCTTGCAGCACAAAAAGATCGGCGCCCACGGCACCGACATCGCGATCAGCCCCTCCGACATCTACGACATGACCCAACTCGCGGCGCGCACCGACCGGATCCTGCCCAACGGGGTATGCCTCCTGCCGCCGCTGAAGACCTGCGACAAGGGCAACGCATGCCTGTCATGTGGGCATTTCGCCACCGACACCACCCACCTCGACGAACTCATAGACCAACGCGCCAAGACCCTGGCTCTGATCGACGTGCGCCGCGAACAGTATCGACGACGCAGCGGCCGCGAGCTGACCGACGACAACGTGTGGATCCACGAACGACGCCGAGAGATCGCTTCCCTGGACGCCATCATCGAACGCCTCCGCACCGAAACCGCTGCGACCGAGGGTAGAAACAGTGTCGGCGGAGCCGGAACCATCAACCGGTTGCCCCTGTTGCAGATCAAGACCCGCGGCAGCCACGAATCGGTCCTGCGCAAAGCCGACCCCGGCACCCCCGGATGAGACAACGCCCCCCGCCACCGTCGGACAATGCCCACCAAGCCCTGGCCAAGTACCGCGAAAATGTTTCCCAGGACAAGCGCCGAGACATCGAACAGGCCATCAAACACCTACGCAAGATCAACGCCACCATCAACATCTCCACAGTCGCCGCCCGCGCCGGAGTGCAACGCAAGACCATCTACAAACACGACGACCTCGTCGCTGTCATCGACGCCTACCGCCACCACCCCGCATCTCCAGATAACGCCTCCCCGACACGCGAGACCAGCATCATGGCCGCACTGCGCGCCCAACTGGCGGCCAAAGATTCCGAAATCCGCACGTTGAGAAGCAAGCTCGCCGAACAGGAATCGACGATCGCCTTGCTCTACGGACAACTCGACTCCCACACCACCTGACATCAACGACGCCCCGCTCGCCTGAGCGTCGCCACTTCCGATTCAGGTCGGAAGTGTTGATCAATGTTGTATAGTGTTGAATATGGCTGGTGAAGATTTCCTCAAGGTCGCCGACGCGGCCGCCTACTTGGGCGTTTCTGCGCAGACCCTCCGGCGTTGGGATCGCGACGGCACACTCGGTGCAGTACGGCGGCCCGGAAGCAACTACCGCTACTACCGCCAAGCCGACCTGGAGCCTTTTCGGCTGCAGTACCGGCGCGCTGAGGAAGCTGCTGCTCGCGGCGCTGACACCAGTGTGTTCGCCACCGCGAATGCTGACATCGAAGCCAACGCCACGCTGCGGGAGCCGCAGCGAGAAGCTCACCGACAGGTGCGGAAGCATTTCGCCGGCGACAGCAGCCCAGCGATCGTCCAGATTCCTGTCGGCTGCGGCAAGACCGGCATCATGGCTACGCTGCCATTTGGTATCGCGCGGGGGCGAGTCCTGGTCATCACGCCGAACCTCACAATCCGAAAAGGTGTCGCCGCCGCCGTCGACATCACCAGCCCCCAGTGCTTCTGGGCCAAGTGCCGGGTGCTATCCGACTTCACCGCCGGCCCCTGGATGGCCGTGCTAGACGGGCCGAACGCCAACCTGCACGACGCGATCGAAAGCGACTTCGTTGTCTGCAATATCCAGCAACTGGCCAGCCAGGCCGACCGCTGGCTTCCCCAGTTCCCCGAAGATTTCTTCGACATGATCCTTGTTGATGAAGGCCACCACGCTGCCGCAGAGAGCTGGCAGAAGGTGTTTCGGCGGTTCCCCAATGCGAAGGTCGTCAGTCTGACCGCGACACCGTTTCGCTCCGATCAACAGGAACTCCACGGCGAGATCGTGTACCGCTATCCGTTCACCCGGGCGATGGTCAACGGTTACATCAAGCAGATCCACTCCCGCAACGTTGCACCTGCCGAGATCTACTTCACTTACGCCGACGACAACCGTCGCCACACCCTTGAAGAGGTCCTTGAGCTGCGCGAAGAGGCGTGGTTTCGCCGCGGTGTCGCGCTGAGCCCTGAATGCAACCGCCACATCGTCGAGGCCAGCATCCAGCAATGCGACCGCATGCGGGCGCAAACGGGGATCCAGCACCAAATCATCGCCGCCGCATGCTCGGTCGATCACGCCCGGCAGGTCGCCAGCATTTACAACGAGTGCAACTACCGGGCCGCCGAGATCCACTCGGACATGGACCCCGACGACCAGGGCGCCGTCATCGAGCGGCTGAGGCAAGGCCACCTCGACTGCATCGTTCAGGTCCAGATGCTAGGTGAGGGGTTTGACCACCCGCGCCTCAGCGTCGCGGCAATCTTCAGGCCCTTCCGCAGTCTCGCGCCCTACATCCAGTTCGTCGGTCGCGTCATGCGCGTGGTCCAGGAGGGCGCCCCTGAACACCCTGATAACCAGGGCCACATCGTCTCGCACGTCGGGCTGAACAATGATGCTCGATGGTCTGAATTCCGAGAACTCGATCTTGATGACCAAGCACTCGTCCGCGCGTGGGTAGACGGACAAACCGACGGGGATAGAGATGAAGATGGGAGTGGGCCACGCGCCCGCCGATTCGACGGCGGCATGCTCGTCGAAAGCGAGATCCTCACTCACTTCGTCGAGCAGACCTACCTCGACCCCACCGACGACCGCGTACTGGACGAAATGCTGGCCAAAGACATCGCGCCTGGCCTGAAGCTCGGCGATCTCGTCAGCCGAGTCCAGCTTCGCGAACGCCTGCTCGCGCAGCAGGCCGCCGTAGAAGCTCCAGGGCCACAAGCGATCCCAGTATCACCACAACGCGCTCGTCAATCAGCCAAGACCCGCGTCAACGATCGGACCAAGTCAGCGGCCAATCGCATCCTGGCCGACCTCGACCTGCCACCCCGCGGCCACCAACTGATGACGACTACACCCGGCAGGCGTCAGTACAACTCCGTCATCGCGATCCGTCGCCTTGCTGCTGCGATCAATGAGCAAGTTGGCATGCCCAACGGCACTCGCGGTGAGTGGTCACGAGAGCAAATGACGACGATCTTCAATCGCCTCGACGAAATCGCCGATTCCGTCCGGGACTCACTGAGAACCGAACTCGACCAACACAACTGAGTGCAGGGCGTCCCAGACAGGAGTTGAAATGCCGACCAAAGCGGTACTGCGACACGTCCGAGTCGAAACCCCCCGAACCAACCATCAACGCAAGTGCGCCGCACACAAGAGCGGCAAGAACGCCCACTACATCCTCGCCGGCGACATACACCTCGTCATCGTCGAAGACGACAAGGAGATCAGGTACTGCCCAGCCGCTGCAACCGAGATCCTCGACCGCATCCAAGCCGATTTGGACCATCTCCGAAGACAATTTGGCGTCCTTGAGCAAACGGCGCCAGACACTTGAGCATCCGAATCGCCTTTTCTCCCGAGGCCGTGTCTCATCCGGCAGATCGGGTCATCTCCAAGTAGCGAGCGAACAGGACGTCCAGGCGCTGTGCGGCGGTTGTGAGCTTTCGCGAGGCGCCGAATGCGATGTCCACCTCGCGGTCGAGCGCGTCATGCGCTTTCGTCAACGCCGGATCCATCGAGAGCGGCTTGTATTGTTCTGCGAGCGAACGATTCGGGTGCAGGGCACGCGCTGCGAGGATCTTCTGGCCCGCTGTGATGACCCGCTTCCGGGTCGCATCGGACATCTCAGGCAGAGGGAAGTTGTTCCACACGATGGTGTTGGCGAAGGAGGGGTCGGATTTGATTCGTCCCCCGACCGCGAACTGCCATGTCAAGAACATCGACGAGGAGAACATCGCAAAGAGGTAGCCGTCCGGGTCCGCCGCGGTGAACAACTTGATCGACGCGATTGTGTCTTCATCCAGCCGAGAGACCGTCGCGTATCGCCTGTCCCTCGTGAACGACTGGGGTATCCCGAGGTATCCACCCTTGGGCTGGCGGTTCTCACCGAACAGGTGTGGCCACCCCGCGGCGCGCAGGGTGGCCGGACGCCGGGACGCGGCCCGCAGCGCGCGCACCTCCTCTACACGTCGCTTCAGCTCGGGACTCTTTGTCAGATCCTTGGGTTCCAGTTCGACCATCCAGAGGCACCACCGGCCGATGTCGTTGATCAGCTCCTCACCGCCGATGTACCGCCGCAGGTACTTCGCCAAGACCGGATCAGCGGACAGTGCTTCGTACTCGTCGCGCTCCTCGATCGTGTACCGCCCCCAGTCCACCGCCTTCGACCCCGAGAGAACCGGGGGCAGGGCAGGCGACAACACCTGCATCCGTTTCGTCACCAGCACGTTGGGGCCGTCAACAAGGTATGGATTGATCCCGACCTCAATAGGCACCTCGTGCGCCGGATCATTCACCTTCGTGTAGTCCCACATCCTCTGCCGGACCCCGCGGTCCCGAGTGAACCCGATCACGACGCAGTGCACAGCCGCCCGCCCCGAAGCCTCGGATGTCCACTCGAACGTGCGGTGCGCGAACTTGATCCGCCAGCCGGTGTCGACAACAAGTCCGTAGAACGCGGCGACCGGCTGCCCTTGCGCGATGCTGTTGGTCGCGACGTATGCGAACTCGCCGCGCTTGTCCTGCAGGAAGTCGATTGACTTCGCGTGCCACCCGGTGACGTAATCGAGGTACCCGTCGTAGCGGTCGCCCCAGGTGATCCTCATGTCCTCTACCTGATCGGGACTCTTCTCCTTCTGTCCGGCGAATGGGGGGTTGCCGAACACGTAAACGAGATCCGCAGCGGGGATCTCCTCGCTCCAGTCCATCCGTAGCGCGTTCCCATGGTGGATGTGCGCGGTGATCGTGATCGGAAGCCGCTTCGGTGCATCTCCGACAGCATCGGCCAGCGCGCGGTTGGCTTGGTGATCGACAAGGAACATGGCCGTTTCGGCGATCTTTGCGGGCCACCAGTTGATTTCGAACCCGTGGAACTGGTCGATCGTCAGCTTCTGGTCCAGTGAGATGTCGAACGAAGCGGTGGATTGCTTCTGCTTCTTACGCATCGCGACGATGATCGCCGTCTCGATGGCTCGCAGCTCGCGGTAAGCGACCACCAAGAAGTTGCCGCACCCACAGGCGGGATCAAGAAAAGCCATCTGCGACAGGCGCGCCTGAAACTTGCGCAGGTCAGACTCGGAGGTGGACTTGTTCCTGATTAGGCGCTGGGCTTCGTCTCGAAGCTGGTCGAGGAACAAGGGCTCGACCACCTTGAGGATGTTCTCCTCGGTGGTGTAATGCTCCCCGCCGGCCCGGCGAGCCTCTTTGGACTTGACGAGCTGAAACATCGCTCCGAAGACGGCCGGTGAAATGCGGTTCCATCGGAATCGGCAGGCGGCTATCAGGGCGTCGCGGAACGCCGCGTCGAAGAACTCCGGTGCGAGCGTGTCTTCGAACAGTGAGCCGTTGACGTGAGGGAACCGCGCAATCAGTCCGTCCAGCGCGCCCCGGCGGCGATCCTCGGCGGTGTTGAGTACGTGGAACAGCGCCGCCATCTGCGACCCGAGGTTGTCCGGTCGTGTCTCCTCCAAGACCCACCGGTAGAACAAATCTTCCTCCCACAGTCCGGCATCGTCACCGAACAGGAGGAACAGCAGCCGGGTCATCCACATGGAGGTGCGCTGGACCGCCGCGTCCTCGTCCTCCGGGTTGCGGGCGGCCTCTTCGCCCACGCCGGAGTCGGCGTCGGTCCCGAGCATCGCGGTGTACATGCCGGCCATGAGCTTCGACGCCTGAATGGATGCGACCACCTGCTCCCGCTTGGTGACCTCCTCCTGTCCGGCCAAGAACTTCAACAGGTCGAGATGGTCGACGACATCGTCGATCGTGAAGCGCCACGTCTGGGTCTCGTCGCCAAGCCGCGTGATCCGGAAGTTCTCGAAGTCGGAGACCAGAACGAACCGCGGCCATTCGTGCTGCCCGATAGAGCCGCCCGCGAGGTAGTCATGGACCTGCTCGAACGCAGCGTCCAGATCCCCGCCCAGACTCTTCGCCTCCCCGATCACGACGCTGGACCAGAACAGGTCGATGAAGCCGAGATTCCCGGTGGTGGCGCGGCGCGCGTCACGTTCGAACAGGCTGATTCGCTCGGGGATCACGCCGAAGCACTTCAGGAGGTCGGACCAGAACTGTGCGGCGAACGACTTCTCCGTGTGGCCCGCGCTAGTCTTCCGCCATTCATCGATCTGCCTGCGCCAGTGACGGGAGAAGGCTCTGAGCTTGCGCTCAGTGTTGGATCGATCGAAGACAGTATGCTGCGCGCTGGTCACCGGCTCACAGTAGATGCCAGTGGATCATGCGGTCTCGGGGAAACTGGAATGGGCGTCGGGCGGTCGCCGTCAACCACACATCAAGACAACCACTAATCGGGAACACCGTCAGCCCAACCTGTTTTCGATTAGGCCAAATCAGATCTGCTTACCTTTGCGGGATCAACAGGACACACCTGAATCTGACCCCAGATAAAATTGCTGCGGCCAGCTGACTGTGCAGCGCGGAGCGATCCAGCCCGCCGAGTGCGGCGAGCGCTTCGAACCGGGTGGGCACCTCTGCGGGATTGTTGGCGTGCACCGTGCCCGCACCGCCGTCGTGGCCGGTGTTCAGTGCCGCGAGTAGATCGACAACTTCAGCGCCGCGCACCTCGCCGATGACGATTCGATCGGGCCTCATCCGCAACGCCTGCTTGACCAGTTCACGCACAGTCACCTCGCCGACCCCCTCGACGTTGGCGCAACGGGCGACCAGTTTGACCAGGTGAGGGTGGCGGGGAGCCAGCTCGGCGGCATCTTCGACGCTCACGATGCGCTCGTCGGCCGCCACGGCGCCGAGCAGCGCGGCCAACAGGGTGGTCTTGCCCGCTCCAGTTCCGCCTGAGACGACGAACGCCAGCCGGGCATCGATGATTTCGCGCAACAACTTTCCGGCCTCGACATCGATGGCCCCCGTTTCGACGAGCGCATCGAGATCCTGGGTGGCCGGTCGAAGTACCCGCAGCGACAGACACGTGCCTGCCGCGGAGATCGGGGGAAGCACCGCGTGCAACCGGACCTGGACTGCACCGCCGCTGTGGGCTGAAGCCAATTGGCCGAGATACCCGTCAACCCAGGGTTGGGCTTCATCGAGGCGGCGCCCCACGCTCAACGCCAGCCGCTGGGCAAGCCGGCGCACGGCCGCCTCGTCAGCGAATCGAACGGCGCTTCTTCGCAAACTTTTGCCGTCATCCACCCAGACCTCGTCAGGAGCCGTCACCAACACGTCGGTAGTGCCGGGACTGCACAGCAGCGGTTCAAGAATCCCGGCGCCGACAAGTTCGGTCTGCAGTTCGCGCAGGTTGGTCAACACCTCGGCATCCCCAAGCACCCCGCCGGACTCTGCGCGGATCGCCGCGGCCACCACGCTTGGGCGCAGCGGGACGCCATCGGCCGCGAGCCGCTCTCGCACGCGATCGATCAGCGGCGCGCTCATAGGGCGGGCCCGTCGACGTGTCCCAGATGCGGGCTCTGGCCGAGGACTCCAAGCACCTTGCGGGCGGCAATGGCCAGCGGCGACCGCCGCCGAAGCCTCAGCCCGCCACGTTCCAGACGCGGCCGGAGGCCAGGTTCGGGGCGCATCGACGCCAGCACCGGCAAACCCAGAATCCGAGCGATGTCGATCGACCTGAGACCACCCGGGGACGGGCCACGCACAAGCACCGCGGCGTTGGGATTCCCCGCCGACGCCCACTGCGCAGTCGCCGCAGACGCCGCACACGAGCGCACGTCTGCCGTTGTAATCAACAACACGAGGTCCGCGGCGGCCAAAGCGGTCTCTGCAGGCGGCGTCGGCTGTCGAGCCACGTCGCAGACGACGGTGACCCCTGCCCGACTTCCAGCGTCGATCACCGCGGCCAACGGCGGAGAGCTGATGTTGTTTCCGGCAGGATCGCCTGAGAACTCTCGACTGCCCGAGAGCAGGCTCACCCCGTGATGCCCGGGAAGCGCGTCTTTCAGTGCCGGATAGCTCAGGCGCCCACCGGCGGACGAAAGATCGGGCCACCGCAGGCCAGAGTCGGTTTCGGTACCGAGGACAAGATCGAGCCCGCCGCCCCACGGGTCCCCGTCGATCAGTAATGATTCTGCGGCGACCTGTGCCAGCGCGGTGGCAAATACGGACGCTCCCGCACCTCCACGGCCAGCCAGGACGGCCACGACCGGCCCACGCGGTGTGCTGTGGTGCGAGGCCGACGATGCCTCTGTGGCGGTGGAAAGGGCCGCCATTAGCTCGCGATCGTCTCTGGGCAAGGTCACAACCCGCTGCGCACCAACAGCGACGGCAGCCTCCCAGTCGGCGGGACCGGGGTCTGAGTGACCGACCAGGAACACCCGCGACCGCCGGGAGAAGCCCCGCTCCCCGCAACGCCGGGCGGCATCGGTATCCAGCAGAATCGCCGCCGCACTGGCCCACACCTTAGGGCTGGACGGGTCCCCGGCCCGCACCACCTGCAAGCCGGCGGCGGCCACCACGCGGTCGATATCGGTGTTGAGT
>JAHZKD010000449.1 GCA_022600605.1 Actinomycetes bacterium | reverse complement strand
TCACCGCCTACGTCGATGGCGCCACGGCCGAGGGCTACTCCGAGGATTGGGACCTTGAGAAGCTGTGGGAGGGGCTCAGGCAGCTCTACCCCGTTGGGATCGACCACCACGATCTGATCGACTCCGATGCGGTCGGTGAGCCGGGTGAGTTGACTCGCAAGGAGCTGTTCGACGCGCTGATCGCCGACAGCGAACGCGCCTATGCCGAGCGCGAGAAGGAAGTCGAGGAGATCGCCGGTGAGGGCGCGATGCGGCAGTTGGAGCGCAACCTGTTGCTCAGCGTCCTCGACCGCAAGTGGCGCGAACATCTCTACGAGATGGACTACCTACGGGAGGGCATCGGCCTGCGTGGGCTGGCCCAGCAGCGTCCCGAGGTCGAATATGCGCGCGAAGGCTACGACATGTTCATCGGCATGCTTGATGCCATGAAGGAGGAGTCCGTCGGCTTCTTGTTCAACGTCGGCGTCGAAGCCGCACCGGGTCCGGCCCTCTCGCCGAAGGCAGCTCCTTCCGGGCTCGCCGAGTTCGCGGCCGCTGCTGCCTCGGCAGCCGAATCGAACAAGGGTGGTGTCGCCACCAAGCAGCGGCCCGCCCCGTCGGCTGGGCTGCGTGCCAAGGGAGTTGGCAACGATGCGCCGCCGCTGACCTATTCGGGTCCGTCGGAGGACGGGTCCGTGGAGGTTACGCGCGCGGGCGGCGATCAGCCTTCCGACACCAACGGCGGCGGAACCCGGCGCGAGCGTCGCGAAGCGGCCCGCCGCGCCAACCGGCGCGCAAAGGATGGCGAACTCAGGTAGGGGGCGGCTCAGCCGATCTGCAGCGCGACCATCCGCCACCGGTTCCGGTACCGCTCGATGCGGGCGGCGACGGCGTGCACCCGCCCGGATCGACTGAACGAGGCGAACACCTCAGCCGCGTAGACCTCGCCGTGCTTGTCGCCCTTCTGCAGGCCCGCCTCGACCGCGGCGCCTACTCCAGTGCCTAATCCAGGGTCTATGGCGCGCACCCGCACCCTGCGCATGGTCGCGCTCCCTCGGTGCGTGGTGCGGGCAAGTGCGACGACGCGGTCGACCAGCACCGGCGTCATCACCGGGCGCAGCTGTGCCACTGGCCTGCGCCGGTCGATGACCTCGATGACTTGGCGCAACGCGGTCTCTGCGAAGACCACTGCCGACTTAGGGGGCGGGGGCTCGCGGAGTTGCGGCAAGGCGCGCCGTGGGTGCGACGGGCGACGATGTAGTGCCTCAGCAGACGGCGCCGGACATCGCGGCGCGGGTAGCCGACCAAGCGGCGCCGGCGCGGGTTCGCAGTCGATGATCGGTGTGGTCAGCCACAGTGGAGGTGCAGGTGCAGGTGCCGGATCAGGTGAGGTCTGCGACGGCGTCGATGAGGTCATGGTTGCTCTCCAGCGAATCGGGCACGGCACGAATGGGATCTGCTGGAGAGTCGCAGACGGCTTAATGATCCCACGCTCTACAAAGGCTGCGGTGCACTCGTTTAGCGCGACGCCGGTTCTGCAGCTAACGTGACACTGTTTGTCGCATGATGGAGAGGAGGGCGGCGCCCGGATGGTGACTAGGTTGTCGACGTCGGACGCGACATTCTTCCGGATGGAGAATTCAGCGACCCCGATGTACGTTGGGTCGCTGTCGATTCTGCGCAAGCCCCGCGACGGGCTGAGCTACGAAACCCTTCTGGCAACCGTCGAGCAGCGGTTGCCGCAGATTCCGCGGTACCGGCAGAAAGTCCGCGAGGTGAGGTTCGGGCTGGCCCGGCCGGTCTGGGTCGACGACACCGACTTTGACATCACGTACCACATCCGTCGCTCGGCACTGCCGTCGCCGGGGAGCGACTCCCAGCTGCACGAACTCATCGCGCGGCTGGGTTCGCGCCCGCTGGACAAGTCCCGGCCGCTCTGGGAGATGTACCTCGTCGAGGGTCTGGCGAAGAATCGGATCGCGATCTACACCAAGACGCACCAGGCGCTGGTCAACGGTATGACTGCGCTGGAGATCGGCCATGTGATCGCCGATCGGACGCAGAAGTCGCCAGAATTCGGTGAGGACATCTGGATCCCGTCGCGCGAACCCAACGACCGCCAACTGGTGTTGGGCGCGCTCGGCGAGTGGGTTGCCCGGCCCACCGCCCAGCTTGCCGCGGTGCAGTCTGCGGTCACCGAGACGGTGACCAACACCAGCCAGCTGGTGGACCTGGGTCGCAGGGTCGCCGGTGCGGCCCGCACCGCCGCGCGGGGTACCGCGCCGAATAGCCCCCTGAACACCACGGTCTCGCGCAACCGGCGGTTCTCGGTGTCGGCGGGCAGCCTTGAGGTGTTCCGGCAGCTGCGCGCCAGGTATGACTGCGACGTCAACGATGTCGTGCTTGCGGTGGTCGCGGGAGCATTGCGGAATTGGCTGCTGTCCCGGGGAGAGCCGGTGACCTCGACGACGACCGTGCGCGCCATGGCTCCGATGTCGGTGTATCCCGACGGCGAACTCGACTCCAGTGGGCCCGGTCAGGCGATGAGCGCGGTGTCGCCGTTCTTGGTGGATCTCCCTGTCGGCGAAGGCAACCCCGTGGTGCGATTGTCGCAGGTCGCGTATGCCACTGAGTCCAACCCCTCCGCGGCCAGCCTTGTCGATGCCCGGACAATCGTCACGCTGACGGGTTTCGGCCCTCCGACGTTGCACGCCATGGGTATCCGGGTCGCGACCACGTTCTCGGCCCGTCAGTTCAACCTGTTGATCACCAACGTGCCCGGGGCCCAGAAGCAGATGTACATCGCGGGCACCAAGCTGCTGGAGACCTACGCTGTCCCACCGCTGCTGCACAACCAGGTGCTCGCGATCGGCGTCACCTCCTACAACGGCATGCTGTACTTCGGCATCAACGCTGACCGGGACGCGATGAGTGACGTGGATATGCTGCCCAACCTGTTGCGTGACGCGCTCGACGAGTTGGTGGAGGCCGCGCAGTAACGCAGTCGTCACCGTCGGGGCCGCACTAGGATTTGCAGGTGGCCTCGAAGAGCGCGGGCAAGCGCAAGCCGACGAAGATCCCCGATGACCTCTACCGTGCAGAACTGTTCCGCCTTCAAGCGGAATTGGTGAAGCTGCAGGAGTGGGTCCGCGAGACCGGCTCCCGCATCGTCATCGTCTTCGAGGGACGTGATGCCGCCGGCAAGGGCGGCACGATCAAGAGGTTCATGGAGTACCTGAGCCCGCGCATCACTCGGATCGCTGCCCTGCCCGCGCCTTCGGACCGCGAGCAGGGGCAGTGGTACTACCAGCGCTATATCTCCCACCTGCCCGCCAAGGGCGAGATCGTGTTGTTTGACCGGTCTTGGTACAACCGCGCCGGAGTGGAGGCGGTGATGGGCTTCTGCACCCCTGGCGAGCACACGCTGTTCCTGCGTCAGACGCCAATTTTCGAGCAGATGCTCATCGAAGACGGTGTGCTGCTGCGCAAGTATTGGTTCTCGGTGTCAGACGCCGAACAGCTTCGACGGTTCCGGGCTCGCCTCAAGGACCCGGTGCGGCAGTGGAAGCTCAGCCCGATGGACCTTGAATCGGTGTACCGCTGGGAGGATTACTCGCGGGCCAAGGATCAGATGATGGTGCACACCGATACGCCGATGAGCCCCTGGTACATCGTCGAATCAGATGTGAAGAAGCACGCACGGCTGAACATGATCGCTCATCTGCTGTCCACCATCGACTATTACGACGTCGATCGGCCGCACGTTGAGTTGCCGAAGAAGCCGGTGCTCAGCGGGAACTACCGGCGTCCCCTGCGTGAGTTGTCGACCTACGTTGATGACCACGTCGCCACACTGATGGGCGGCGTCAAGTAACCGGCTGGGCTCGCTAGTCTCGTCTTGTGCACGTCTACGTCCCGGCAACCCTGGCCATGCTGCAGCAGTTGGTCGCTCAGGGGTCACTGCGTCCGGTCAATGGAACGGCGTTCGCGGTAACTCCGACGCTGCGCGAGGCCTACTCCGAGGGAGACGACGACGAACTCGCCGACGTTGTGTTGCGGGATGCGGCGCTGGCGTCGCTGCGGCTCATCGGTGACTTCGACGTGCGGGGAGCCGCCGAGGGGCTCCCGCCGCGCCGGGTGGTGCTTGAGGCCGATTTCGACGATGTTTCCGACGAGATCACGTTGAGGCCCGATCTCGATGACGCGGTGCTGCGACTGGCGGGGGAGATTCCCTTGGAACGGGTGATCGCCGCCTACGTCGACAACGCAGCTGCCGAGCCTGCGGTGCTGGCCGCTATCGGTGTGGTCGATGCGGCGGATCTCGGGGACGAGGACGCCGAGCTCACTGTCGGGGACGCCCAGGACCACGACCTGGCGTGGTACGCGCCCCAAGAGCTGCCCTTCCTGCTGGAGCTGCTCTAAGGCTTGGATACGGTACCGTAAGTTACGGTGCCGTAAGTGGGCGATTGTTAGATCTTGTGGGATCTGTAGGCACCGTGGAGTAGGGCAGGAGCCGTTATGGCCAAGAGCAGCAACAAGAAGACGGCCATCCCGACGGGCATTACGACGGCCATCACCCCGGCTATCGTTACCGATACCGTCCGGCCGTTCGTCGCCGGAGCCAGGCAAAGCCCGGGGTGGCGCCTTCTGCGCACGATCGCGGGTCGGATCACCACGCCGTTATTGCCCGACGACTACCTCAAGCTGGCCAACCCGTTGTGGTCGGCCCGAGAGCTGCGGGGCAAGGTGCTCGACGTACGCCGCGAAACGGTTGACTCGGCAACCCTGGTCATCAAGCCAGGCTTGGGATTTTCGTTCGACTACCAGGCTGGCCAGTACGTCGGGATCGGCCTGCTGGTCGATGGCCGCTGGCGCTGGCGTTCATACTCGCTGACCAGCGTCCCCGACGAGAAGCATCCGTCTCGCGGCAGAGGTGCGCGCACCATCACCATCACCGTGAAGGCGATGCCCGAGGGGTTCCTGTCGGCTCACCTCATCGCCGGCGTGGCGCCTGGCACGATCGTGAGACTGGCTGCGCCCCAAGGAAATTTCGTCATGCCCGAACCGGCGCCGTCCTCGGTGCTGTTCCTCACGGCGGGCTCGGGGATCACCCCGGTGATGTCGATGCTGCGGACGTTGGTCCGCCGCGGGGGGATCGGCCCCTCCGGTCACGTTGTGCATCTGCATTCGGCCCCGACAGAGGCCGACGTACTGTTCGCCGGGGAGTTATCCCAACTGGCGAATCAGCACGAGGGCTACCGGCTCCAACTGCGCGCCACCCGCGCTGAAGGCCGGCTGGATCTGGCCCGCCTCGACGAGGTGCTACCCGATTGGCGGGAGCGGCAGACCTGGGCTTGCGGACCTGAACCGTTGCTCGAGGCCGCACAGCGCACGTGGACTGCCGCGGGAATTGTCGATCAACTGCACTTGGAGCGGTTCGCGGTGTCGCGCCGCCCCGTGCACGGAAGTGGCGGCACGGTTGAGTTCGCGCGCGCGGGCAAGGTAGCGAAGGTGGACGCGGCGACATCGTTGATGGACGCCGGCGAGGCCGCCGGCGTGCAGATGCCATTCGGGTGCCGCATGGGCATCTGCCAGTCCTGCGTGGTGGGCCTTGTGAAGGGGCACGTCCGCGATCTGCGGACCGGTGTCGAGCATGAGCCGGGCAGCCGGGTGCAGACGTGCATCTCTGCGGCGTCTGGAGACTGTGTGCTCGACGTCTAGGGTTTACTGGTCAGTAACCTACGACTCCGTAGGTTGCTGTAGCGTAGTGGTCGAGAGGAGGCCGACTATGGCGATCACCGATGTACCCCAGTTTGCGCATCTCACTGAGGCAGATGTCGAAAGCTTGACGCTCGAATTGGATGCGATCCGCCAAGACATCGAGGACTCCCGCGGCGCGCGTGATGCGCGCTACATCCGCCGCACAATCGGCTTCCAGCGTGCGTTGGAGGTGGCTGGGCGGCTCCTGCTCACAGGGAGTTCCAAACGCTCGTACTGGTGGGCCGGCACCGCGACCCTGGGCGTGGCCAAGATCGTCGAGAACATGGAGATCAGCCACAACGTCATGCACGGGCAGTGGGATTGGATGAACGATCCCGAGATTCACTCCTCCACGTGGGAATGGGATATGAGCGGAGCGTCCAAGCATTGGCGCTTCACCCACAACTTCATGCACCACAAGTACACGAACATCTTGGGTATGGACGACGACGTCGGCTACGGTGTCATCCGCGTGACGCGCGACCAGCAATGGACGCCGTTCAACCTCAGTAATCTGTTCTTCAACGCCCTGCTATCGATCGGCTTCGAGTGGGGAATTGCGTTGCAACACTTGGAGATCAGAAAGATCTCCGAGGGCCCCGAGGAGCGGCTCGCCACCTTGCAACGCGTGCGGGAATTCGGCGCCAAGGCCGGCCACCAGGTGACCAAGGACTACCTCGCTTTCCCGGCGCTGACCTCGTTGTCGCCGGGCTCGTCATTCACATCGACGCTCAAGGCCAACGTGGTGGCCAACATCATCCGCAATGTGTGGACCAATGCGGTGATCTTCTGCGGCCATTTCCCGGACGGCGCAGATAAATTCACCAAGACCGACATGGTGGGTGAGTCACGGGGAGAGTGGTATCTGCGGCAGATGCTTGGGAGTGCGAACTTCGAGAACGGCCCAGTGTTGCGTTTCATGAGCGGCAATCTGTGCCACCAGATCGAACATCATCTGTACCCGGATCTGCCCAGCAATCGGCTGTACGAGATCTCGCTGCGGGTGCAAGGTATCTGCGATAAGTACGATCTGCCCTACACGACGGGGTCGTTCCTGGTGCAGTACGGCAAGACCTGGCGGACGATCGCCAAACTGTCTCTGCCGGATCGCTTCTTGACCGACACCGCCGATGACGCGCCGGAGACACGTAGCGAACGGATGTTCGTCGAATTGGACTCGGGCGAGCGGCGCGGCCTGAGGTCGGCCATCGCCGCCGTCCAGGCTCGCCGTCGCTCCAAGCGGCGGGAAAAGGCCACCGGCGCGGGCGGGACGCACGACGAGCTGGTGGCCTAACGGTGTGAGGCAAGCTGGCGGGCTGGCATGCGCCAGTCAGCCCGGCACGTAGTCGAATGTGTCCGGGTTCGGCCCGATACGGCCATCGGCACCTCTGTCGAGCGCCGAGATCGCATCGAAGTCGTCAGCAGCGAGTTCGAAGTCGAACAGCGCGAAGTTTTCCTTAATGCGTTGCGGTGTCACCGATTTCGGGAAAATGATGTCGCCGCGCTGGATGTGCCAGCGCAGCACTACCTGCGCCGGTGACTTGCCGGTCGCCTCGGCGATACCCGCGATGGCAGGGTTGTCCAGTACCGCGCCCTGCGCGATCGGCGACCAAGCCTCGGTCGCGATCCCGTTTTGCCGCCCGTAGGCACGTACATCGTTGTTGGCGAAGTAGGGGTGTATTTCGATCTGATTCACCGCCGGAACCGTCTCGGTCTCCTGGGCAAGCCGCTGAAGATGGGCGACCTGAAAATTCGACACCCCGATGCTGCGGGCGCGACCATCCTTCTTGAACTCTTCCAAAGTTTTCCACGTAGCCACGAAGTCGCCACCGTAGAGCGTGGGTAGCGGCCAGTGGATCAGGAACAAATCGACATAAGAATCGTCGCCGTCGAAGCCCAGGGCGGCTAGCGACTGATCGAACGCGCGCTTGGCTTCGTCGGGCTGGTGGTATCCGTTGTTGAGCTTGCTGGTGATGTAGACCTGCGCCCGGCCGACTCCGGCGTCGCGGACCCCTTCCCCGACACCCTTTTCGTTTTGATACATCTGCGCGGTATCGATGTGGCGGTAGCCGATGTCCAGCGCGGCCTTCACCGCCCCCGCGGTCTCATCCGGTGCGATCTGGAAGACGCCAAAGCCCAACTGGGGTATCTGGGTGCCGTCGTTCAGTTCAATTTCCGATACTCGCGTCATGTCACACTCACCTGCCTTCCTTGCTTCGCTGCCAGCGTACTTGCCCGACGGCCGCGCCAAACGTGCGATGCCATCTGATGCCACGGGTTGACCTGAAACGGGTTGTTCAGCGCCAATCAGCGTGGTGGCTAGTTGTTTTCGGCTGGTCCCGTGACCCTCGGTCGCTGGGTCCGGTCTGTTCAGGGGTGGGCGGCTGCTGGGCCGCCCTGGCGTTATTCGGTCCGGCCCCGAACGACGCCACGGGAGGCTAGATTGAGACGGCCAACTCGCAGAGGAGCTCGGATGAACCCGCGTCTGAACGCCGCTATCGACGCTGACGGTGAACGCTTGGTCGACATCTTCAAAGACATTCATCGGAATCCAGAACTCGGATTCATGGAGGTCCGTACGGCGGGCATCGTTGAACATGAGCTCAGAGCTCTCGGGTATGACGTCAAGACCGGCATCGGCACGACCGGGGTGGTGGGGACCCTTGAGAATGGCGAGGGACCGATCGTCATGTATCGGGCCGATATGGACGCCAACGCGGTCAAAGAGGCCAGCGGGTTGCCCTACGCGAGCACAACGACGGTCAAACGTACGACGCCTGACGGGCAGGAGCAGGAAGTGCCCGTCGGGCACATGTGCGGGCACGACGCGCACACAACCTGGCTTATCGGTATCGCAAAAGCAATGGCGGAGCACAAATCAGATTGGAGCGGAACGCTCATCCTCCTGGGCCAGCCCGCGGAAGAGTTGATTTCGGGAGCGACCGCGATGGTGCGCGACGGCCTCTATGAACGCGGTGTGCCAGAACCGGACTTCCTCATTGGTTTACATACCGCGCCAATTCCTACGGGAGTGGCGACGTGCAACACCGGGCCAACCATGGCCGGCGCCGACCAATTCGACGTCACTTTCTACGGCATCGGCGGACATGGCTCGTCGCCGCATTTGGCCAAGGACCCGGTATTGATGGCGTGCGCAGCGGTGATTCAATACCAGTTCATCGTCAGTCGGGGTATCGACCCGCTCCACGCAGCAGTGATCACCGTGGGCTCAGTGCAGGCCGGCAACGACAACAACGTGATTCCGGATTCGGCGTTGCTGAAAATCAATCTGCGTTGGTATGACCCTAAGGACCGCGAACTGATGCTCGTTGCGATAGAACGCATCAACAAGTCCATCGCCGCGGCCTACGGCGTGCCCGAATCCCAATACCCCACCACCGTGATGAAGGGCGGCTCGGTGGTCCTGTCCAATGATGCGGGACTCGCTGAATCGATAGCCCCTGTGCTACGGAAGTTGCTCGGCGAAGGCGCCGTTCTCGCTGAAATCCCGAAGCTGATGGGTTCGGAAGATTTCCATCATCTGGTCATCGATAACGAGAAGAGTCGCTATCTGTTCATGTACGTAGGTACTGCGAAACACGAGCATTGCCACCAGGCACAAGCGGACGGCATGCAGGTGCCCTATGCCCCCCACAACCCGGATTATCAGGTGGACTTAGCCGCCATCCCCGTCGGCGTCAAGATCGGAACGGCCGCTCTCCTCAAGCTCATGGGGACACAGGAAGTGAGTTGAAGCCGGGCTTCCTCCCGCTCTGTCATCAAGCACGCGCCCACTGTCACGACCGGGAATCAGAGCTCGGCGTGCCCGCCTCAAGCAGCCTGCGCGCTGCCCTGACTCGCCCCACGGCCGGGCCCGAGAGCGCATCGAGGGCGCACTCCGGGTCGGCGGGCGGACCCATGTGCCCGCACCCCCGTGGGCAGTCAGTGATCGCGTCGGCCAAATCGGAGAACGCCATCATCACATCGGCGGGCGCGATGTGGGCGAGCCCGAAGGACCGGATTCCAGGAGTGTCGATCACCCACCCGCCGAACTCCAAGGGCAGGGCCACCGATTGCGTCGAAGTATGCCGGCCCTTGCCGACGCCGGTCACCACGCCGGTCGCCCGTTCCGCTTTGGGGACAAGGCGATTCACCAAAGTGGACTTGCCCACCCCGGAGTGTCCGAGGAGGGCGGTGACCTTGTCGGCCAGCAGGGACACCACTTCGTCGAGTTGGTCGCCGCGGCCGGCGGTGGTGATGGTCAGATCGAGGTCGGTGAACTGCGCGGCGAACGGCCCTGACGGTGCGAGATCGGTCTTGGTTAGGCACAAGATCGGTTCGAGCCCACCGGCGTAAGCGGCGATCAACGCGCGTTCGACCAGGCCCGATCGCGGCGGGGGGTCTGCAAGCGCAACGACGATCAGCAGTTGGTCGGCGTTGGCGACGAAGACCCGCTCCGTCGGATCGGTGTCATCGGCGGTGCGGCGCAGCACCGTTCGGCGTTGTCCGCGACGGACGATCCTGGCCAGAGTGTCGGTGCGGCCCGAAAGGTCGCCGACGATGTCGACATCGTCACCAACAACGATCGGCGTGCGGCCCAACTCCCGGGCGCGCATCGCGGTCACCCGGCGGGCGGGGTCGCCGCCGAGTACGCAACCCCACCGGCCGCGGTCGACTGCGACGACCATTGCCTCCTGCGCGTCGGCGTGTTCGGGGCGGGTCTTGGTCCGCGGGCGCGAGCTCCGGCCGGGGCGCACCCGGACATCGGTCTCGTCGTATTCGCGCGGACTCAAGCGTGCCTGCCTCTACAGATCCGCGCTCAGACCGGCCAGCATGCCTGCCCACAGCTGTGGGAAGTCGGGCAGCGTTTTGGCGGTGGTGCCGATGTCCTCGACCTCCACTCCGGGAACCCGCAGGCCGACGATCGCTCCCGCCGTTGCCATCCGGTGATCGGCGTAGGACCGCCACACACCAGAGTGCAGCGTTCGCGCGGTGATGATCAACCCGTCCGGGGACTCCTCGCACTGGCCGCCGAGCCCGTTGAGTTCGGTGCGCAGTGCGCTCAACCGATCGGTTTCGTGGCCACGCAGGTGAGCGATGCCCGCCAGGCGCGACACCGACCCGGGGGTGGCAAGTGCGGCCATCGCCGCGACCGACGGGGCGAGCTCGCCGACCTCGTTGAGGTCGATGTCGATGCCGCCGTAGCCGTCCGAACCGTGCACCTCCAAATTCGAACCGACCTGGCGCACAACGGCGCCGAGGGCTTCGAGGATCGACACGATGGCCGCTGCCGGCTGTGTGCTCACCGTCGGCCACCCCGTAACACCGACTGTGCCGGCGCTGACCACAGCGGCAGCCAGGAACGGGACCGCATTGGACAGGTCTGGCTCGATGACCCAGTGCCGCGCCGCTATCGGGCCGGGAGAAACATGCCAGCGGTTCGGTTGGGAGTCGTCGACTTCGACGCCGGCCTCGCGCAGCATCGAGACGGTCATGGCCACGTGCGGCGCGGATGGCACCGGGTCCCCGGTGTGCAGGATCGTTAATCCCTCGGTGAATGCCGAACCCGACAGCAGTAGACCCGAGACGAACTGCGAGGAGGCTGACGCGTCGATCTCGACCGTGCCACCGCGCACCGACCCGCCGCCGCGCACGGCGAAAGGAAGATTGTCGCCCTCGATGCTCACCCCGAGTCCACGCAGCCCGTTGAGCAGTGGCGCGATCGGGCGGGAGCGGGCCTGCTCGTCGCCGTCGAAGATGACCGTTTCGGCGCTCAAAGCTGCCACCGGCGGCACGAATCGCAATACCGTACCCGCCAGACCGCAGTCGATACGCAGACCGGACTGCGGTGCAAGCGAGCCGCCGACGGCCAACTCGGTGTCCCCGGAGCCGGAAGCTTCGACGCTGACGCCGAGCGCCTGCAGCGCGCCGATCATCAGGTCGGTGTCGCGGCTGCGCAGCGCACCGCTGATCGTCGAGGGGCCCTGCGGGACGGCCAACGCTGCCAGTACCAGTGCCCGGTTGGTTTGGGACTTCGAACCGGGCACGGTGACCGTCGCTTGCACAGGGGTTGCGGTGCAGGGGGCCGACCAGGTGCTCACGGGTTCCCATTCTTGCTTGTCCCCGGTCTCTGCCACCATGGGGAGTGTGTGTGGGAGATTCGCGGTCACGACAGATCCGGCGCTGCTCGCCGAGAAAATCAACGCAATAGATGAGGCCACCGGGCAGGACGAGCCCCCAGCGCCCAACTACAACGTGGCACCCACACAGACCGTGAGCGTGCTGGTCAAACGCCACGCCGAGCCCGGTGACGAGTCGACCCGCCGGATACGCAGCATGCGTTGGGGGTTGATACCGCCGTGGGTCAAGGCCACCGCCGACGGCGGCCCGGACACCAAGGGCCCACTGCTGATCAACGCCCGTTCCGAAAAGGTGACCAGCTCGCCGGCGTTCCGGGCCTCGGCGAAGAGCAAGCGCTGCCTAGTCCCGATGGACGGTTGGTATGAGTGGACTCAAATCGGACAAGCCAAGGGTGTGAAGACGCCGTTCTACATGTACGCCGGGGACCAAGAGCCGCTGTTCATGGCCGGCTTGTGGTCGAGCTGGCGACCCCGCAAAGAGGCTGGGGTGGTCAGCGCTGAGCCGCCAGTGTCGCCAGTGTCGCCAGTGTCGCCAGTGTTGAGCTGCACCATCCTTACCGCCGATGCCGTGGGTCCGCTCGCCGACATCCACGACCGGATGCCGCTGACGATCAGCGAGGCCGACTGGGACCGCTGGCTCGACCCCGACGCACCGGTCGACGAAGGCTTGCTCCGCGGCCACGGCGACCTTGACCGCATCGAATTCCGCGAAGTGTCGCGCCTGGTGAACAGTGTCCACAACAACGGGCCAGAACTCATCGAGGGCGCCGGCCCGCAGCAGCTTGTCTAATCTTCGCTGCATGGTGGTGCCGATAGCAGTGGATGCTATCATTTTGTGATGGCGCGAACGATAACCCTGCGGCTGTCGGACACCGCTTACGAGGCAGTGAAGCGTCATGCGGGCGATGACCAGTGCTCAATGAATGCCTGGATCGAAGAAGTTCTTGACGCCGAGGACGTGCGGCGGCGCTGCGCGGCCCACGATCAGCACCTCAGAGACAATCCCCACGTAGTGGCATTCGCCGGCGACTGGGCTGACCGCAACCTCGGCGACCTCACTAAAAAATGACGACGCCCAAGCGCGGCGACGTCTGGACCTTGGACATCGCCGGCCAGGGCCACGTGCTCATCGTCTCGTCGACGGTCTATAACGAGATTGACACTGAACCGACCATTATCGCCATACCGATCCTCAGTGGCGAACCCGATACCGGATTCGGTGTGATGCTCGACGAAGACCGTTGGGCGGCAACCGGGCTCGTAACGAGTCTGCGGAAATCGCGGCTGGCCCAATTCGAGCACAACGTCGGAACGCAAGCCCTGACCGACGTCAACAACATGCTGTTCCGAATCCTCGCCACCCCGGACCGGTAGCCGTGTTTCCGGAGCCCGCCGGACGGCTGAAGCACCTGCGGGGCGTCGGTGGAACAGTGATGGCCGCGGCCCGTGCGCGGTGGGGAGGCTAGGGCTGCTTGTATCCAGGCGGGTTGGCGCCCTCGACCCAGAAGTCGACACCCAGGTCTGATCCTGGAATGCAGTCGTACTGCGACAGATCGGTGACACCTGCCTCCAGCAGCACGTCTTCGCACAGCAGGGTGTTACCGGTGTAGCTGGCAGGTTTGCTCAGCACAACGTAGGCGGCATCGGAATACACCTCGGGTTTGCGTGAGCGGGCCATCGACTCGTCACCGCCGAGGAGGTTTTGCACGGCGGCGGTGGCTACCATGGTTCGCGGCCACAGGGTGTTGGAGGCGATGCCCGCCTCGCGCATCTCTTCAGCAATTCCCAACGCGCACAAAGTCATACCAAATTTCGCCATCATGTACGGGGTTGGCCGCAACCACTTGGGCTCCAGCAAGATGGGCGGGGAGAGCGTCAAGATGTGCGGGTTGTCTCGGCCCTTCATGTGTGGGATGCAAGCCTGTGACACCGTGTAGGTGCCACGCACCTGGATGCCGTTCATCAGGTCGAAGCGCTTCAGTGGCACCTCTTCGATTGAGCCCAGGTTGATCGCCGAGGCATTGTTCACACAGATGTCGATGCCGCCGAACTGCTCGACGGTCTTGGCGACCGCTGCGGCCACCGAATCGCCATCG
>JAHZKD010000448.1 GCA_022600605.1 Actinomycetes bacterium | reverse complement strand
GCGTCGATGAGGCGGCAGCCGGCCTCCAGCGCGGCCAGCACTGCGGCTTCGGTCTCGGATTCCGAGGACTCGCCCACTCGGAGCCCGATCACGGGCATCGTGTTTTCGTCGTTGAGCGTCACGGTGTGAATGGCTGCCGCCGAGGTCATGTCACCTACCCTGCTGAAGTGGAATGCTCATCCACCGTAGTCCAAGCCAAAAGCACCTGTGTGGGGTGCGGGAAACCGGTTTCCCGAATGACTATATTGCCGTGCCGGGTAAGGCTCCTAATCAGCAACGGGTCCGGAGTTTCGTCGTACCCGGCCAGCGGTAGTGTCGGCCCAAACGATGGAGCACAGATGACGCAGAGTTACACCGCCACCGACCCGCTGCATCCGGTGCAGGACAGGGTCCGCTCAACAGAGACGGTGGCCAATAAGACGGTGGCCAATAAGGTCGCCTCTGCGGTTCTGCGGGTGCTGCCGCATATTTCCGAGGGCGCCAAACGGGTCCTGCTGGGTGGGCGTTCGATCACGCTGGACGGCAACACATTGGATACGACGCTGCAGTTGATGCTCAAGGCCGAGCAGGCCAGCGGTCTCGACGGATTGGTTGCCGGCGATGACTTCGTCGCCGCGCGCCGTGAGTTAGAGGAACTCGCGGACAACTTCAGACGGCGCGTCCCGGTCTCCGCGGTCACCGATCTCACCGTGTCAGGCGCGGTGGGCCCGATCGGTGCGCGGCACTATCGCACCGACGAACCCGATGCGCCGCTGCTGGTCTTCTACCACGGTGGCGGCCAGGTGATCGGCAGCATCGAAACCCATGATGATCTGTGCCGCGAGATCTGCCGCGCGGGTGACATTCATGTCCTGTCGGTGGACTACCGGCTGGCGCCCGAGCACAAGGCGCCCGCGGGCTCCGAGGACGCGTACGCCGCCTACCTTTGGGCTCGCGAGCATGCCACCGAGTTGGGCGCTGATCCGCGGCGGGTCGCGGTGGGCGGAGACAGCGCCGGCGGGAACCTGGCCGCGTTGGTGGCGATACGGGCGCGCGACGAGAAGGAATCACCACCGGCTTTGCAGCTGCTGCTGTATCCAGTGACCGACTACCAGAGCCAGACTCGTTCGCAGACGTTGTTCGCCCACGGTTTCTTCCTGACGCGACGCGATATCGATTGGTTTCGCAGCCAATTCCTCGGCGGGGCAAGCGTCGATGAGGCGGATCCGCGAGTGTCACCGCTGCTCGCCGACGACCTGTCCGGACTGGCGCCGGCGCTGGTCGTGACCGCCGGCTTTGACCCGTTGCGCGACGAGGGGCGGGGATACGCCTACGCCATGGGCCAGGCGGGTGTGCCCGTCGACCATCGGGAGTACGGATCTCTGGTGCACGGCTTCGCAAGTTTTTTCCCGCTGGGCGGGGCCAGTACCGTGGCGACCGCTGAGGTCATCTCTGCGATGCGTGCGCACTTGACCCGCGCCGGCTAACGGCAGCAGACGACACCGGTACGCTGTGCCCGTGGCTTCCAAACCCAAGAAGAACGCGCGCTACGACCTGAAGGCAGCCGATCGTAAGCGCAACCTGTTCGTTCAGATCGGTCTGACAGCTGTCGTTGTGATCTTTGCGGTTGCGTTGGTGCTGTACATCGTGATGTCGGCCGACGAGAAGCCCACCGCGGGCGAGGAACGGGCCGTCACGGTGGAGTCGAGCAGCGTGATCAAGAAGGAAGGCACCGAGGAGCCCAAGGCCGTCGTGTCTATATACGAAGACTTCCTGTGCCCACATTGCGCGGCTATGGAGCAGCAGTTCGGCCCCACCATCGGCAAACTCATCGATTCGGGCGCAATCGCCGCCGACTACTACATGGTCGCCATCCTGGACCGTCCGCAGAACAAGAACTACGCCTCGCGCGCCGGCGCTGCGGCCTACTGCGTCGCCGACGAATCGGTCGACGCGTTCCGCCGGTTCAATGCCGCGCTCTTCGCCCAACAGCCAGGCGAGATGGGCGCCGACTATCCGGACAACGCCCGCCTTATCGAGCTGGCGCGCCAGGCCGGTGCAGCCGGATCCGTTGCCGAATGCATCAACAAGGGCACGTACCTCAACATGGTCGGCGGCCTGGCAGCAGCCACGGGCATCAAATCCACCCCGACGATTCGCATCAACGGCGAGGACTACCAATACAGCACTCCGGAAGCACTGGTCGCCAAGATCAGAGAGATCGTAGGTGACGTGCCCGCCCTCGACGCGGTGTCGCCACCGCCCGCTCCCGCTCCGGCGCCCGCTTCGTGACGGTGACTGACTCAGCGCCTCAGCCGGTGGCATCTCAGGACGACCCATCGGCCACCGAGCCCGACGGCGTCGCGGTCGGTAGAAGCAGCGCGCTGTGGGTGCTCATCGCCGGGGTGGTCGGGCTGACTGCGTCGCTGACCCTGACGATCGAGAAGATCGAAATCCTGATCAACCCCGACTATGTGCCGACCTGCAGCATCAACCCAGTGCTGTCGTGCGGCTCGGTGATGATCACCCCGCAGGCATCCTTGTTCGGTTTCCCGAATCCGTTGATCGGCGTCGTCGCCTTCACGGTCGTGCTGGTCACCGGCGTGCTTGCGGTTGCCAACGTGAGGTTGCCGCGCTGGTATTGGGCGGGCCTGGCGGTCGGCACCCTGCTCGGCACGGTTTTCGTGCATTGGCTGATCTTCCAGACCCTTTACCGCATCGGCGCGTTGTGCCCCTACTGCATGGTGGTGTGGGCTGTGACGATTCCGTTGCTGGTGGTGGCCGCCTCGATCGTGCTGGTGCCCCAGGAAAGCGGCTCTGCTCTGGTCAGGACGCTCTACACCTGGCGCTGGTCGGTGGTGACGTTGTGGTTCGTCGCGGTGGCTCTGCTGATTCTCGAGCGTTTCTGGAACTACTGGTCGACTCTCATCTGATTGGTGAGATCCGCGGGGACATGTGGTTTCGGGAAGGTTAGGGTGAACCGTGACCGGTCGGATCTCTAAGGTTCTCGTCGCGAATCGCGGAGAGATCGCCATCCGCGCGTTTCGGGCCGCTTACGAGATGGGCATCGCGACAGTCGCGGTGTACCCGTATGAGGACCGTAATTCCCAGCATCGCTTGAAGGCAGACGAGTCCTACCAGATCGGCGAGATCGGGCATCCAGTTCGGGCTTACCTTTCGGTCGACGAGATCATCCGGGTGGCCACACAGGCCGGTGCCGATGCGGTGTATCCGGGTTACGGCTTCCTTTCGGAGAACCCTGAGCTGGCCGCGGCCTGCGCGGCGGCGGGCATCACCTTCATCGGTCCCAGTGCTGGCGTGCTGGAGCTGACGGGCAACAAGGCCAAGGCGATCGCCGCGGCACGTGCCGCGGGGCTACCGGTGTTGGCCTCCTCGGAGCCGACGGCTTCGGTCGAGGAGCTCCTCGAAGCCTCGCGGGACATGGAATTCCCGCTGTTCGTCAAGGCTGTCTCGGGCGGTGGCGGCCGAGGCATGCGCCGGGTCACCGACCGCGCCGCGCTGGCCGAGGCTGTGGAAGCCGCCAGCCGCGAGGCGGAGTCGGCATTCGGGGATGCGACCGTTTATCTTGAGCAGGCGGTCCTCAATCCGCGGCACATCGAGGTGCAGATCCTGGCCGACACCGCGGGCAATGTGATGCACCTGTTCGAGCGCGACTGCAGCGTGCAGCGTCGGCACCAGAAGGTCATCGAGCTCGCCCCCGCCCCGAATTTGTCAGAAGAGTTGCGGCAGAAGATCTGCGGCGATGCCGTCGCGTTCGCCCGCCGGATCGACTACACGTGCGCGGGCACGGTGGAGTTCCTGCTCGACGAGCGCGGGCACCATGTCTTCATCGAATGCAACCCGCGGATCCAGGTGGAGCACACCGTCACCGAGGAGATCACCGATATCGATCTGGTCGCCAGCCAGCTGCGCATTGCGGCGGGGGAGACGCTGGACGACCTCGGCCTGAGCCAGGACATGCTGGTGACGCCACGGGGTTTCGCCCTGCAGTGCCGGATCACCACCGAGGATCCCGCCAACGGCTTCCGTCCCGACACCGGGCGTATCACCGCCTACCGGTCGCCTGGCGGGGCGGGCATCCGACTCGACGGCGGTGCGGTGCTGGGTGCCGAGATCAGCGCGCATTTCGACTCGATGCTGGTCAAACTCACCTGCCGGGGCAGGGATTTCGGCGCTGCGGTCGCGCGCGCGCATCGCGCTCTGGCCGAGTTCCGAGTCCGCGGAGTGTCGACGAACATCCCGTTCCTGCAGGCGGTCGTCGACGATCCCGACTTCCGGGCGGGCCGGATCACCACGTCGTTCATCGACGAGCGACCGTACCTGCTTACTGCACGTTCGCCTGCCGACCGCGGTACCAAGATCCTCAATTACCTGGCCGAGGTCACCGTCAACCAGCCGCACGGGCCGCGCCAGGCCAGGGTCTACCCGCACGACAAGCTGCCGCAGATTGACCTGAACGCCATGCCGCCACGCGGCAGCAAGCATCTACTCTCCGAAGTGGGACCCGTTGGGTTCGCCCGATGGATGCGCGAGTCGAAGTCCGTCGGTGTCACCGACACCACGTTCCGCGATGCGCACCAGTCTCTGCTGGCGACGCGGGTCCGCACGTCGGGCCTGTTGATGGTGGCGCCCTACATCGCGCGGATGACACCGCAGCTGCTCTCCATCGAGTGCTGGGGCGGTGCGACCTATGACGTCGCGCTGCGGTTCTTGAAGGAGGATCCCTGGGAGAGGCTTGCCGCCCTTCGCGAAGCGGTTCCCAACATCTGCCTGCAGATGCTGCTGCGCGGGCGCAACACCGTGGGCTACACGCCATACCCGGAGTCGGTCACCCAGGCGTTCGTGCAAGAGGCGACCGCCACCGGCATCGACATTTATCGGATCTTTGACGCGCTGAACAACGTGGATTCGATGCGCCCCGCGATCGATGCTGTGCGCGAAACCGACACAGCTGTCGCCGAGGTCGCGATGTCCTACACCGGTGACCTGTCCGACCCCGCCGAGAATCTCTACACGCTGGACTACTACCTCAAGCTCGCCGAACAGATCGTCGAAGCCGGGGCGCACGTGCTGGCGATCAAGGATATGGCTGGTCTGTTGCGCCCCCAAGCCGCCGCCATGTTGGTCGGCGCACTGCGGCGGAGATTCGACTTGCCGGTGCACGTGCACACCCACGACACTCCAGGTGGCCAGCTCGCGACGTATCAGGCGGCCTGGCAGGCCGGCGCGAACGCGGTCGACGGGGCCTCGTCGCCGCTAGCCGGTACGACCAGTCAACCAGCTCTGAGTTCGATCGTCGCGGCGACAACGCACACCAAGTACGAGACCGGGTTGTCCTTGTCGGCGGTGTGTGAGCTCGAGCCCTACTGGGAAGCGTTACGAAAGGTATACGCCCCCTTCGAGTCTGGCCTTCCCGCCCCCTCGGGCCGGGTCTACCATCACGAGATTCCCGGTGGCCAGCTGTCGAACCTGCGCCAGCAGGCGATCGCGCTGGGGCTAGGTGATCGTTTCGAGGAGATCGAGGCCAGCTACGCCGCTTCCGACCGGATCCTGGGCCGGCTGGTGAAGGTGACGCCGTCATCGAAGGTCGTCGGCGACCTGGCATTGTCGCTCGT
>JAHZKD010000447.1 GCA_022600605.1 Actinomycetes bacterium | reverse complement strand
TCTCATATCGGGCATGATCGGGTTGGGCGGATCAGGAAACACCGCGCTCATCACGCCGGGTATGGGAATGCTTCGGGTTGGAGTACCCAAGATCATGGTCTCGACGGTGGCTTCGGGCAATGTGGCTGCCTACGTGGGCCCTAACGACATCGCCATGCTGTACTCGGTGGTCGATATCGCAGGATTGAATTCGATTTCGAGAATGGTCCTGGGGAATGCTGCCCATATGGTGGCCGGGGCGGCCGCTCGGGCTGTTCCGGCGGTGGACCAGCCAGAACGGCCAGCGATTGGTCTGAGTATGTTCGGCGTGACCACGCCGTGCGTCGACCGCGTCGTATCCACACTGAGCGATCGCTTTGAGTGTCTTGTGTTCCATGCCACGGGACCCGGTGGGCAGACCATGGAGAAGCTGGCAGACGAGGGCCACCTGGTGGGAATGATCGATGCCTCCCCCCCCGAGATCGCCGACCTATTGGCCGGGGGCGTCATGAGCGCCGGCGAAGACCGTCTGGGCGCTCCGATTCGTACGGGCCTGCCCTACGTTGGTTCATGCGGAGCGCTGGACATGGTCAACTTCGGTGGGATGGAGACCGTCCCGCAGAAGTACCGAGACCGTCAGCTATTGGTGCATAACCCGCAGGTCACTCTCATGCGGACAACCGCCGATGAAAACCATCGACTGGGCTTGTGGATTGCCGCGAAATTGAACCAGATGGATGGGGAGGTGCGCTTTCTGATTCCGGAGAAGGGCGTATCGATCGTCGATGTGGATGGCGGTCCCTTTTATGACGAAAAAGCCGACAGCGCCTTGTTTTCCGTGCTGGAAGCCAGCGTCAAGACGACCGCGAAACGCCAGCTGATTCGGGTACCTCACGCGATCAACGACGCCGAATTTGCCGACGCGCTGGTCGATAGCTTTCTCGAAATAGTAGGCATCTGATCGTGGCTGAGTTCTCGCGGGAAGCGATCCTGCAGCGGCTACAGGTCATGGCAGCCGAGGGCATCCCGATCGTCGGCGGCGGCGCGGGGACTGGCCTTTCGGCCAAGTGCGAAGAAGCCGGCGGGATCGACTTGATCGTGATCTACAACTCCGGTCGATACCGGATGGCCGGACGCGGATCGCTATCAGGACTACTGGCCTACGGCAATGCCAACGAGATCGTTGTCGATATGGCCAAGGAAGTGCTTCCTGTCGTCCGGAGTACACCTGTTCTGGCAGGGGTCAATGGGACAGATCCATTCTGTATTTTCGATGCCTACCTGGATGAACTGGCACGGCTCGGCTTCGCGGGGATTCAAAATTTTCCGACGGTCGGCCTGATCGACGGAGTCTTTCGGCAGAACCTTGAGGAATCGGGCATCTCTTATTCTCAAGAGGTTGACCTGATCCACCAGGCGCATCGCAAGGGCATGCTGACGACTCCCTACGTCTTCAGCAGCCAAGACGCAGCCGCGATGGCGAATGCCGGCGCAGATGTCATTGTCTGCCACATGGGCCTCACAGCCGGTGGCGCGATCGGTGCGCAGACAACCCGCGGGCTCGATGAGTGTGTGGCCCTGGTGGACGAATGGGGTGCAGCGGCGCGCGCCGAGAAAGAGGACGTTCTCATCTTGGTCCATGGCGGACCGGTCGCCATGCCCGAAGATGCCGAGTATGTCCTGAAGCGTGCGAAGAACTGTCATGGTTTCTACGGCGCGAGTTCAATGGAGCGCCTGCCGACCGAGGTGGCGCTCACCGAACAATGCAAGAAGTTCAAGGCGATCAGGCGCGGTTGACCGTACGTGATCACCTCCCGCGTGATTTCGGCCGCCGCAGTGTGGAGAAGTCACGGCTCTGATCGAGCGATGGGTAAGAAGAGAGTGTGCTTCACCGCAGGCCTTGGGCCCGATAGCGGTCGCGTGCGATCAGCGTCACCTGCAGATCGTCGATGAGCGGATCGAGGAAACGTGCTCGGTAGTGCTCATCGCTGACGGCTTGGGCGCTGACGTACATGAACGTTAGTGCGGCCAAGAAGAAGTCGACTTGGATCAGCGCATCCGGAATCGGGATCGTGACGCCCAGAAGGGCGCCATCGCCGGCCCCGCCGTGCGTCCATGTCGCCCGCAGTTCCGGGCTGAGCACAATCAAGCCCAGTATCAAGTAGATCACCGCGGTCAGCACCGCGACGGTCAGCACCTGCACGACCTGCGATACGCCCAGCACCAAGAAGACATTCAGCCGCTCGGCCCGCGTCAGCGGATCACTTCCTACAGAATCATCCATGGACTCGAACGGTGTGCCGCGCAACCGCGCGGCACACCCGGGTGCGGCCGCGGGCAATGCCATCACCGGCCGGGCCCGTTCCAAGGTCCCCGACACCAGAAAAGTCGCGGCAATGACGCCAAGAACCAGCACGACCAACCACATCCGGCCGTGGCCGATCATCGAGGCCATGTCCCACACAGAGTGGTTGAAGAACACCAGCACCGTCAGCAGCACCACCGGCAGCGCCCGTAACACCAGCGCGCCCACGACCGCGATCTGCGCCACGCTCAGCCGTAGTGCCCAACCCAGCACCGAGCCGATACCCGACGCGGTGAGCATCAGCACCGCAGTCACCACCGCCGCCGCGACCAGGGCGCCAAGGCCTCCGCGGTGGGTCTGCTCGGCCACCAGAGCCACTGCCACCGCCACAGTTGACGCCACGGACCGGGCTCGGTCCGTCGGCAGCCGCGACACCAGCCATCCAGAGGCCAACGCTGCGGGCACAGCCAACGCGATCAACGGCAGGACAATCCACGCGAAGGCGGTTGGCTGTTCGAGAATCTCGGTCTCGTCCTCACCGGTGAGCAAATAGATCGCCAGCACCACGACATTCACCACGGCATAACCGGTGAATGCTGGCGCCGAGCGCGACCATAGCCTGCGACAGCGCGCCCGAGGAGTCAACACTGCCGGCAGGCCATTGCGGAAGAACCAGCGCTCGGCGGAAGGCTGCGAAGTCATAGCGCAAACCACTCTCGCATAAGCCAAGCCAACCTCGCGCACAACAACTCGCCGAAGGCACCGCGGAGAATGGCCTGCTACGGGCTCACCTCACCGGCTCAAGTCATCGACAGTCTCGCCGACACCTCTTGCGCGGCACGTTTACCCGACGAGATCGCGCCGTCGATGTATCCGTTCCAGTGCGTTGCCGTTTCGGTGCCCGCCCAGTGCACCAGACCATGCGGCTCGCGAAGTTGAGGACCGAATTGTGTCCATATGCTGGGTGTCAGATGGGCTCCGTAGCACCCGCCACTCCAGACGTCGGCAGTCCAGTCCTTGTCCGCATAGTCGATGGGTTTCCTAGCTGCTGGGCCGAAGCAGTTGCCGAAGTGATCGATAACCAGTGCCCGGCGGCCGGTGGATGGCAGCGCGCCGATCTCGCGAGCGTGACGGCCTTCGATGAAACCTACGAGCATGCCGACTTCTCCGTCAGGTGGAGAGTTGTCAAAGGTCAATGACACGGGGCCGTGGGGGGACAGTGAAATGCCGTTCAGCCCGTGCTGGCGCCAGAATGGCTGCGGGTAGACGGCAACACACTTGATGACCGCGCCCATGGGCGTGTTCTGAACCAGTTGTGAGCGTCGGCCGGACAGGGATGGCTCGAAGGTGATTCCGGCCGTCAGATGGGGCGGGATCGCGACGATGACCGCATCAGCGCGCACGGGCTGTGACTGATTGGTGAACACCTCGACGTTTGTATCGTTCTGCACGATGGAGCTCACCGGAGTTGACAGGCGCACCGGCGTTTTCAGTCGTGCGGCGAGTTCGGTTGCCAGACGCTGGGTTCCGCCGACGACGCGTTTCTCTTGTGCTCCGTTCGTCGTCTCGAGAAGACGATCCAGGTTGCCTCCGGAGTGCACGTAGAACAGGAAGTGGAGCAGCGAAAGCTCCTCAGGCTCGGCGGCGAAGATCGACGTGGTGATTACTGACATCAGTTCGCGGGTTTGGCGGAATCGGACATTGGAGTGCAGCCAGCTCTGGAGTGTCATCGAGTCCCATAGCTGGGCTCGTCGCGCATGCCACGGAGCGTCGAGCGGCACACTGCGCGCCATGCGCTCGAGGCGACGCTGGGTGATAACGAGCTCTGCCAGAACGCGTTTGGGGTACGGCGGCAATGCCCGAAACCGGGCCTTCTCCCCCGGGCCCACAAAGCCGATCGACTCGCCTTCGACGAACGTGTCAAACAATTCCAGTCCAAGCTCCGAGCTCAATGAGAGCGCGTGATCTTGGGTCGGGCCCAGCCATTGACCGCCTAGCTCGACGACGCGGCCGTCGGCGAACTCGTGGTTGACGACTCTGCCGCCGACTCTGTCACGCGCTTCCAGCACCATGACCTGGTGGCCGGCTGCGTCGAGTTCGTGGGCGGCAGTAAGGCCCGCTAAGCCGGCTCCGACCACGGCGACCGTCAGCGTCGAGGTTCCTGCCTGGTGTTGCATGTTCTACCTCCGTCGGTCTGCCTCTAGTAGGCCAGTTTTGGCAAGTCCCCGATCACCTGCATCCGCACAATTGAGCGCGCGTGCCCTATGGGAGTATATACTCCCTTTCTATGCGAACCTTCGCGCTTGAGCCCAGGCTCTCTCCGTCGCAGGAGCGCGCGCGCGAAACTGTGGAACGCATCCTCGAAGCCGCCGCCGCCTTGCTGGACGAGGTGGGCGTGGAGGGCTTCAACACCAACCGGCTCGCGGAGTCCGCCGGCGTTCGTGTCCGCACCGTCTACCGCTACTTCCCCAACAAGCTCTCAGTGATCACCGTTTTAGCCGCACGCATGACCGAAGAGTGGAATCGCTGGTTCGAGAATGCTGAGCAGCTCGCCGATCCCGACTGCGACTGGCGCGAGGTCTGGTGCCAGTACATCGACGGCTTCCTGGCGGGCATCCGGGCGCTGCCCGGCGCCGCAGCGATCCGGCACGCCATGCACGCCATCCCCGAACTGCGAGACATCGACCAGAAAGACAACGCCCAGCTCGCCAAGCGCCTGGCCAAGATCCTGCGGGTCCGAAACCCGCAGCAGACCCGTGGCGAGAGCGAGGCGGCCGCGCGTGCGCTTCTCGAGAGCGCGGTAGCCATCATCGACGTTGCACTGCTGGAATCTGGGCAACGCGCAGAGCCCCTCATCGAAGCTCTCAAACAGATGCACCTGGCATATCTGAGCCATTATTTCGAAGGAGCTCCCCAGTGAGCCGCACCCACAGCCGAACCCACTATGGCATCTGCAACCTCTGCGATTCGGTCTGCGGCCTCAAGATTGAGGTCCAGGGGCGAGAGATCCTCTCGATTCGCGGCGACGAGAAAGACGTCTTCAGTCACGGACACATCTGTCCCAAAGGCCTCGCCCTGAAAGACATCTTCGACGATCCCGACCGCCTTCGGCATCCGGTCCGCAAGGTCGGCGACCAGTGGCGAGAGATCTCCTGGGCGGAAGCCTTTGGGGAGATCAGGGATAGGGTCGCGGACCTTCAGCGCCGCCATGGCCGCGACAGCGTGGCCCTCTACTACGGCAACCCCATCGGTCACGGCTATCAAGCCATGATCTCGGTGCTGCCGCTCATCAAGCTGCTCGGCAGCCGCAACATTTTTTCGTCCAACTCGGTGGACGCGCATCCGCGCATGCTGGTCTCGCTGCTCCTCTACGGCAACCAGGCGCTGCTGCCCATCCCCGACATCGAACGCACCGACCTCCTCGTGGTCCAGGGGGCGAACCCCGTGGTCTCCCATGGCAGCGTCATGAGTGCCCCTGATACCCGCAAGCGGCTTAAGGCGATCGGCAAACGCGGCGGCCGGATGGTGGTCATCGATCCGCGCCGTAGCGAGACTGCGGCCATCGCTGACGAGCATCACTTCATCCAGCCTGGAACCGACGCCCTTCTCCTGCTGGCGGTGCTGCACACCCTCTCAGCCGAGGGAGCGCTGCGACAGGGACCGTTTACGCGCCTTCGCGGCCAGCAAGAGCTGCTGGCCGCGGCGGCGAAGTTCTCGCCCGAACGGGTGGCGCGCGTCGTGGGAATCGAGGCCGAGTCGATCCGAAAGCTCGCGCTCGACTTCGCCGCCGCCCCCCGCGCGGTCTGGTACGGACGCATGGGCACCTGTACCCAGGAATTCGGCTGTCTTTCCACCTGGTTGATCGATGCCATCAACATCGTCACCGGCAACTTCGATCGTGAGGGTGGTGCCATGTTCACCACCCCCGCCGTCGACCTGGCGGGGTTGGCGCGGCTGCTGGGCGAGCCGGGGAGACATGGCCGCTGGCGGAGTCGGGTGAGTGGCCTTCCCGAGTTCAACGGCGAGACACCGGTGGCCGGACTCGCCGACGAGATTGAAACACCGGGCGACGGCCAGGTGCGCGGTCTGATCTCGGTGGCCGGCAACCCGGTGCTTTCCAACCCCAATGGGCGCCGCCTGGACCGTGCCTTCGAGAGCCTCGAGTTCATGGCGTCAGTGGACTTCTTCATCAACGAGACCACCCGCCACTCCGATCTCATTCTGCCGCCCACCTCGGCGTTGGAGAACGACCACTATCCGATCCTCGAGCTCGCCATGGGGGTGCGCAATGTAGCGCACTACTCGCCTGCCCTCTTCGCGCCTGAGACGCGTCCGAATGCGCCGAAGCCCGACTGGGAGATCCTGCTGGGCGCGGCAAGCGCCGTCGCGAAGGGACGGGGCGGGCTCGCGAGGCTGGCAGGCATCGCGCTTCGCGGGCTCGGCGCAGGCCTGCGCTCCGGGCGCATCCTCGACCTGCTGCTGTGGATGGGGCCGCAGCAGCTCCGCCTTAAGGATCTCCTGCGCGCACCCCATGGCATCGACCTCGGTCCCCTTCAGCCGCGAGCACACGCGGTCGTACAGACCAAAGACAAGCAGGTCGACCTCGCGCCCACCATCCTGATGGAAGACCTGTCTCGCCTCGAGTCCAGGCTCGCCGTACCCACCGGGAAGGACCAGCTGCTGCTGATCAGCCGCCGCACGCTGAAGAGCATGAACTCGTGGCTGAACAACAGCCCACTGTTGGTCAAGGGGCGCGGCCGCTGCACGCTGCTCATGCACCCCGAGGACGCCGCACAGCGTGGACTCGAGGCGGGCCAGCAGGTGACATTGCGCTCCCGGGTTGGCGAGATCCGCGTCCCCCTTGAGCCCAGCGACTGTATGAAACGCGGAGTGGTGAGCCTCCCCTACGGATGGGGGCACGACCGGGAGGGCAGCCGCCTGTCTGTCGCGAGCCTGCACGCGGGGGCCAGCATGAACGATGTCACGGACGAAACGCTGGTAGACGCGGTCTCCGGCACCTCGGTGCTTGACGGTATTCCTGTCGAAGTAGGTACTGCCGCCCTCCCCCAGCCAAGCCTCGCCCGATAGGGTGGAGCAGTTGCGCGAAATGGTTCAACCGAGCGAGAGGATGCTGATGGCCGAGGCG
>JAHZKD010000446.1 GCA_022600605.1 Actinomycetes bacterium | reverse complement strand
GGATCCCACTTGGTGACCTCGGATGGGTCGATGTCTGGCGAGCTCACGGTGACCCCTTCGGCGTCGAAGTGCGACGTGTTCTATTTGCGGTGATCTTACCCAGCAAGGACTGCCGGTACGTGGGCTATCGCAAGCATCGCTATGCCCGACCGAACAATTCATTACCTGCGGCGACCCGTCAAGATCAAAGACAGAATCGAGCCCGGACCGTCACCATGGGTCTTGGCCGCCGGGTCTCGGCCGCCCTTGGGTACACGGCATTGCGACGGGCGGTGCACGGCGGCCGAAGGCGGGTATGGCCCTCGTCAGCGGGTCCGGAGGCTGGTTATGTTGAGCCGCTCCGCTTTTGGGGCGACCGAACTTATGACAGCTGCTGGTAGCTGTAGCGCCACTCCACATGTGTGTCGTCATCGGGGACGGGGCTGTGTCCGTGCAAGTACACGAACGAGACTTGCTGATCGGGAGCCGCGCGTTGCCGGGCCTTCCTCTCGGCGGCATCCCGTGCGTCGTTTGCAGACGTGCCAGCCGGCAGGACCAATGTGTCGTGGTGTACCTGGGGAGCCCGTCCATCGAATTCATGCTGACGAAGTTGGGTGCGTCGAGACCCGGACAGAGTCAAACCAGCAATGTCTCCCGGGGTCGCCGGAGGATCGGAATAACCCATAGCCATTCCCTCCAGAATGCACTTAAGGCTGATTATGCAGACAGCCAGCCGCCAATGGGCACGTTCACCCAAATCTGACCTGGATCGAGGCTCCTACGCAGCCCGCCTGCACAGGAGATACTGAGCGGCGACGCTGAAAAGGCTGATCCGGCCGATGAACGCGAGTTGGGCCGTAGGCTGTCGGCGAGCTCAGAAAACAGTGATGATTCGAGATGGCGGAAGGCGCAGTATGGGCCACTACAGGAGCAACGTTCGCGACCTTGAGTTCAACCTGTTCGAGATACTGGCACTGGAGAAGGTGTTCGCCTCAGGCGCGTTCGGGGAACTCGATGGCGAGTCGGTGCGACACATGCTCGAAGAGGCCTCCAAGTTGGCCGAGGGCCCGTTGGCGGAAGCCTTCGCCGACACCGACCGCGACCCACCGAGATTCGACCCCGCAACCCACACCGTGAGCATTCCCGAACCCTTCAAGAAGGCGCTCAGGTCCTGGCGCGACGGGGACTGGTTTCGTGTCGGGATGACAGAGGACATCGGCGGGGTGCCCGCACCCTCGATGGTGGAGTGGGCGATCACCGAGTTCGCGCTCGGTGCTCAGCCCGCGGCGTTCATGTATCTGGCCGGCCCGATGATGGCGGACACCGTGTACGCCATCGGCAACGAGCAGCAGCGGCACTGGGCGTCGCTGATGATCGAGCGCAGCTGGGGCGCGACGATGGTTCTTACCGAACCCGATGCCGGCTCCGACGTAGGGGCAGGCCGTACCAAGGCAGTCCAGCAGCCTGACGGCACCTGGCATCTCGACGGCGTCAAGCGCTTCATCACCAACGGCGACACCGACGACCTGTTCGAAAACATCGTGCATGTGGTGCTGGCCAGGCCGGAGGGTGCGGGACCGGGTACCAAGGGCCTAAGCCTGTTCCTGGTGCCGAAGTTCCACTTCGATTCAGAGACTGGCGTTCCTGGGGAACGCAACGGAGTCTTTGTCACCGGCCTCGAGCACAAGATGGGGTTGAAGGCCTCCGCGACATGCGAGTTGACCTTCGGCCAGCATGGGATCCCGGCCGTCGGGTGGCTGGTCAACGATACTCACAATGGCATCGCCCAGATGTTCAAGGTAATCGAATATGCGCGAATGATGGTGGGCACCAAGGCAATCGCCACACTATCTACCGGATATCTTAACGCGCTGGACTATGCGAAGAGCCGGATCCAAGGCGCGGACATGACGAAGATGGCCGACAAGACGGCGCCACGCGTTCCGATTATCGCCCACCCGGACGTACGTCGGGCGCTGCTCACCCAGAAGGCCTACGCCGAGGGGCTGCGCGCACTTTATCTCTACACCGCAGCGCATCAGGACGGGGTCGTCGCCGAGATCGTGTCCGGGGCAGACGCTTCGATGGCGAACCGCATCAACGACATGCTGCTGCCGATTGTCAAGGGAGTGGGCTCCGAGCGTGCCTATCAATGCCTGACGGAGTCACTGCAGACTTTCGGCGGATCTGGGTTCCTACAGGACTACCCGATCGAACAGTACATCCGTGACGCCAAAATCGACTCGCTCTACGAAGGCACGACCGCGATCCAGGCGCAGGACTTCTTCTTCCGCAAGATTGCCAGGGATCAGGGTGGGGCACTCACCCATGTGGTGACCCAACTGCGCCAGTTCCTAGACGACGGCTCGGCCCGGCCGGAACTCGCCGAAGGGCGCACGTTGCTGGCCACCGCCGTCGACGACGTGCAGGACATGGTCGCCACGATGACCAAATTCCTGCTCGGCTCACAGGAGAACTCGAGTGAGCTGTATCGACTCGGTCTGGCATCCGTCTCGTTCCTGCTCGCGGTCGGGGACCTTCTCATCGGCTGGCTGCTGCTGCATCAGGCCGAAGTCGCTCTGGCCGCATTGGACGGCGATGTCAGCGAGCATGACCGAAATTTCTACGCCGGAAAGGTCGCGACGGCGAAGTTCTTCGCTAAAAACATCCTGCCTGGGCTGACCGCCCAGAGCGCGGTTATCCAGGCTGTTGACCTCACCGCCATGGAATTGTCCGAAGACGGGTTCTAAGGGTTCTATAGGAGTGGGCCGCCTCAGGTAGCCGGGGTGTAGCCGAACGGCAGCAGGATGCTCTTTGGTTCGCAGTACGCTTCGATGCCTTCGGGGCCGTTCTCGCGGCCAATGCCCGAGTTCTTGAATCCGCCGAACGGGCAGCCGGGATCGAACGCGTACATGTTGACCGCGAAAGTGCCGGTGCGGATCCTGCGTGCGATCTGCACCGCTTTGTCGTTGTCAGTGGTGTAGACGCTGCCGGCCAGACCGTACACCGAGTCGTTGGCGATGCGCACGGCGTCGTCTTCGTCCTCGTAGGGGATCACCACAAGCACAGGTCCGAAGATCTCCTCCTGGGCGATGGTCATCGAATTGTCAACGTCGGCGAACACCGTCGGCTGGACGAACCAGCCACCGTCGAGCCCCTCGGGGCGGCCACCGCCGGTGACAATGCGCGCGCCTTCGTCGACGCCCTTCTTGATGTAGCCCTCGACGCGCTCACGCTGCCTCTCACTGATCAGCGGGCCGATCATGGCACCGGGGTCGTCGGGCAGGCCGATCGGCGTGTTTTGGGCAGCTCCCGCAAGTTTTTCAACGACCTCGTCATAGCGCGACCGCGGTGCCAGAATGCGAGTCTGCCCGACGCAGGCCTGCCCGCTGTTCATCAGACCGGAAAAGACGAGCATCGGCAGGGTGGAATCCAGGTCGGCGTCTTCAAGGATGATGGCTGCCGACTTGCCGCCCAGCTCCAGCGTGCACGGCTTGAGCTTCTCGGCGGCCAGCTTGCCGATCTCCTTGCCGACCAGCGAGCTGCCGGTGAAGGTGAACTTGTCCACTTCGGGGTTGGCGGTCAGTGCACGCCCAGTTTCGGGACCGCCGGGCACGATCGAGAGCACGCCCTCTGGTAGCCCCGCCTCCGCGAACATCTCCGCCATCGCGAAGACCGACAGCGGGGTCTCGGCGGCAGGCTTGAGTACCGCGGTGCAGCCGGCAAGAAGTGCAGGCCCGAGCTTGTTGGCGGCCAGAAAGAACGGCACATTCCATGCCGTGACAGCGCCAACTACCCCAATCGGCTCCTTGACCACCAAAGTTTGGCCGTAGATCCCATCACGGATCTCCTGCCAGGCGAACTTGTCCGCGGCGCCGACGAAATAGTTGAAGGACGACACAGAGGCCCCGTACTGCATCGTGTCCACGATTGTCGGTGGCTGGCCGGTCTCGGCGGCAAGCAGCAGCTTCAACTCCTCGGCGCGTTCTTCCATGATTTTCACCGCTCGGCCGAGGATCTCCGCCCGCTCTGTAGGGGCCATCTGCGGCCACGGCCCCTCGTCGAACGCTTTACGGGCGGCCGCGCACGCGGCATCGACATCGGCGGCCGAGGCCAGCGGAACCTGCCCGACCAGCTCACCGGTAGCCGGGGAGTGGACCTGGATCACATCGGAGGTGGCCGGCTCGACCCACTTACCGCCGATGAACAGTTTGTCCCACCGCGACTTGACGGGGGCTGTCTTGACTGCCGTGCTCTGTGTCATGAGCGCCACACTACCGACCGCGCGGAAAAACGAGAACCTGTTGCAATCGGAGGGTCAATCAGGGCTCGATGGACCGAAATGGACTAAGTACCAGCACCAGATTGCTCACAGTGAACTCCCGCAAGACCGGCACTCGAGTGAGACTCCAGGCCCATCGAGGGTGGTAGCGGGGAAACGCGGCGATCAGCGTGCCGGAACGAGCGGCCCATTTCAGGCCCTCGGCCGCAGACACCGCGAACAACGACGAACCGTAGTCATTCTTGGCCCTGTGGCCATGTTTGCGTGCGTACCGGTCAGCCGCACAGCGGCCACCGAGGTAGTGCGTCAGCCCCATCTCATGGCCCCCGAATGGGCCTAGCCACACGGTGTAGGACAGCACCGCCAGTCCACCTGGCCGGGTGACCCGCAGCATCTCCTCGCCCATCCGCCACGGCTCAGGGACGTGCTCGGCGACATTGGACGACAGGCAGATGTCCACACTGGCATCGGCGAAGGGCAACGCCATGCCCGACGCCCGGACGAAGACGCCCGCGCGTCGGTGGACACGGGGGGCTGCCGCGTGCATCTCGCGAGGATCGGGCTCGACGCCGATGTAGCGGAAGCCGGCGTCGGTGAACGCCGACGCGAAGTAGCCCGGCCCGCCGCCGACGTCGAGCAGCGTCAGGCCCCTCGGTGTCGAGCCGTTGACCGAAGCCCACAGATCGGACGCCATCGCGACCGTGTCCGCCGCCACCGCTCCGTAGAACCGGTCCGGATCGCTCTGCTCGAAGCGGAACCCGGCCAGCAGGCGAAGCGATCTCGACAGCGTCGCCCGCCGCGCCAGAAGATCCGTTGCCGCCACCCCGGCTACCTTAGAGTGCGCTGGATCGGCCTATCCGGGTCGACAGGCTGGGGCTGTTGGTCGTGCTCCTCCTCGGGCTCGTGCCTCACCCGCATCGTCGACACGCTGGGTCTGTTCGTCGTGCTCCTCTTCGGGCTCGTGCCTCACCCGCATCGTCAACACGACTAGTCTTATCCGCGATGTCCGACCCCCTTGCTCCTTCCCAGCCCCAGC
>JAHZKD010000445.1 GCA_022600605.1 Actinomycetes bacterium | reverse complement strand
TCCGGAAGACCTTCGAGCACACCGGTGTTCGAGTGATAGACCGTACTTGTCTTACCGTGCAGCAGCTCTGGTGCCCGGTCAACGGTGGCGCCGAACGCTACCCCGATGGCTTGGTGGCCCAGGCACACACCCAACAGCGGAGTCCGGGCAGCTGCGCATGCGTAGACCAGAGGGATGCACGCCCCTGCACGCTCGGGAGTGCCCGGGCCGGGGCTGAGCAGCACACCGTCGAATTCCTCGGCCACGGCCACAACATCGGCCTCGGTGGCCAACCGCTCGTCGTCGTTGCGCCACACCTTGGCATCGACGCCAAGTTGGCCCAGATACTGGACCAGGTTGAACACGAAGCTGTCGTAGTTGTCGAGCACCAAGACCTGCATTCGAACCAGGCTACCGTCGGCGAATCCGGCTCGGTCAGCGACGCCGGGGGCGCCACCAAGCACGATTCACCAGTAGCCGAGCGGGTTCGCCAGTAACCAAGCGCGTTCGCTAGTACCCGAGCGGGCCGATGGGCTGGGCGAATTTCATCCGAACGGGCTGCTCGTCTCCGACGAGCGCGACTTCGCCTGCCTTTTCGGTGTAGCCCAAGCCGAACCGCGCCGCATACCGCTTGTAGAGCGTCACCATCGGAGACGCCGACAGTGCCTCCTGCATCGCCTCAGCATCGCCGACGGCGGAGATGACGTAGGGCGGACTGTAGGTACGACCGTTGAGCAGCAGCGTGTTCCCTACGCAGCGCGGTGTCGAGCTCGCGACAATGCGCTGGTCCTGCATCTGGATACCCTCCGCGCCCGCGCCCCACAAAGCGTTCAGCACGGCTTCGATGTCCTGTTGGTGCACCACCAGGTCGTCGGGGGAGGCATCGCGGGGGAATCGCCCCTGGGCGTCGCGCTGGGCGTCGCTGAGAGTCACAACTAGCCCAGGCCCCTTCACCGGGGTCAGGCCCACCTGGGCGGCCATCACGTCGGCTCGCCGCGTGATCGCAGACAGCGCCGCCTGGGTCCCGGGGGAGCCACCATGGTGGTTATCGATCTTGTTTGCCGTGGCGTCGCGCTGGGCGGTCAATAGGTCGACGGATTGCTGGGCTTCCCGCACGAGATCAACCAGACGGGGCGAGTCACTCCGGCGTATCTCGTCACCGCCGGAAACACCGTGCGTCGCCCCCAACAACAGCCCGGCCACAACGCATACGGCGGGAACACCGAAGCGCCATGCCGATCGAGGCGACGGGGGACCACTGTGGTCTTTCATCGCTGGTCCTTCATAGCTTTCGTCTCCTGGTGAGCTCGGCAAGAGGGCTGCGTTAGGCTTTCTCACAACCATCGTCGCACTGGCGACGCCGATCCTCTGAAGGTACGCATGCCCAAGTCCAAGGTCCGTAAGAAGAACGACTTCACCATCAACCCGGTGAGCCGGACGCCGGTCAAGGTGAAAGCCGGCCAGTCGGGCAGATGGTTCGTCGTGCTGTTCGTGAGTCTGATGCTCATAGGGCTGAGCTGGCTGGTCGTGTTTCAGTTGGCCGGCAGCGGACCTGACGCACCGGGCTTTCTGCAGTGGATGGCCGATCTCAACGTGTGGAACTACGCGATCTCTTTCGCTTTCATGATCACCGGGCTGTTGCTGACCATGCGCTGGCGGTGATCGCGGCCGCCAGATGAATTCATCTTGGCTGCTTGGCGTTATCCTGCCCGCAACCTGTTCGTTACCGGATCACACCGATGTGATTCATCCCCATTGGGGATAACACTTGTGGATAGCCGCATTCACCGCGGTAGGAGGCGTGAATTGTCCATCGAGCAAACTCAGTGGGGTCCACAGACAGCGGGCATCGTCGGGGCCGGAATTCTCGGGTTTACCCTGGCCGTAGGTGCTGTGACACTGGTCACAGACCTGCCGGGGCGTGTGCTGGTCGGCCTCGCTGCCGTCGGCGTATTGCTATTCGCAGTGATGTCTGGTCGTGCACGTCCAAAACTGGCAATCGTCGATGGGGTCCTGGAGTACCGCGGTTGGTGGCGCACCCGACAACTCAAGCGGTCCGAAATCAAGCTGATCCGGATCACTGAATTCCGCCGGATCGGCCGTAAGGTACGCCTATTGGAGATCGACACCATCGACGGCAGCCTGCTGGTGCTCAGTCGCTGGGACCTCGGCGGAGACCCGCTAGGGGTACTGGACGCACTCACCGACGCCGGGTTTGCCCCCGGCGTCGGGTGATGTGGGCGTAGTTTTGTGCGCTGGGCACGCGAGGCAGCCTCGGTGCACCACGATCGCTTAGGAAATAGTCACCGACTCGACCACGACTGCTTCCGCCGGGCGGTCGCCGCGATCGGTCGCGGTGCCCGCGATGGCGTCGACGACCTTCTGCGACTCGGGATCGACCACCTCGCCGAAGATAGTGTGCTTTCGGTTTAGGTGCTCGGTCCTGCCGACGGTGATGAAGAACTGCGAACCATTGGTGCCCGGGCCCGCGTTGGCCATCGCCAGCAGATAGGGCTTATCGAACTGCAACTCCGGATGGAATTCATCGGCGAACTGGTAGCCCGGCCCGCCGCGGCCCGTACCGGTCGGGTCGCCGCCCTGGATCATGAAGCCGTCGATCACGCGGTGAAAAACCATTCCATCGTAAAAGGGGCCCGAGGATCCGCCCGATGCGTTCTCGGTGCTGTAGTCCTTGGTGCCCTGCGCTAGCCCAACGAAGTTGGACACCGTCTTAGGGGCATGGTTTCCGAACAGGGCGATCTTGATGTCACCGCGATTGGTATGCAGGGTCGCGGTCGCTGTCTGAATGGGGCTCGTCACGAGAAGTCAGTGTGCCACGGCGGCCCTGATGGCCAACCCGGCACCTTGTTGTCGCGGAGATGGCAGGCTTGGGGCGCGAAGTCCGTCAGTGCGAGAAAGGTAGCGCATGAGCTCCAATACCGAGGATCGATTGACCCCGAGCCAACGGCTCGGCCGAGGCCTGAAGTACTCGACCGTAGGCCCGGTCGACCTCACGTGGGGAGCCCTTGGTGTAGGGCTTGAATCGGCGCGATCCTCGGCCACATGGGCCGGCGACCGCTACCGCCGCGGTCAGGTCGCCCGCCAGCTGAAGGCCGACCTGGCCTCGGCGCGGGATGGGGTCGGAGCCGAGATCTCGGCGGCACAGGAAGTGGTGGCCAACCTCCCAGCAACGCTTGAGAAGGCGCGCCGGGCCCACAGCCGTCACCAAACGCTCCTGCTGGCAGGAATCGGCGTTGCGGTGCTGGCTGGGGGAGCGGTGGCCTTTGTGGTCATCCGTCGCTCGTCACAGCCAGAACCGTCACCGCTGCCGCCCAGCGTCGAGGTCGCTCCCAAGCCCTAGCGAGGACGGGCGGGTCCGCACATTCGGTGGCGCTCCCATCGGTTGCAGTCCATCGGTTGCAGTCCATCGGGTCGCGGCGCCTAGTTAGCCGCCAAAAATCGCAGCGGTGTAACCCGGCCAGCCATGCGTTCCGGAGTGCACCGGTATTGTTCCTCGGCGGGGTTGGCTTTTCACGTCATTACGTCACACCGATCTCGGTGCGCGGTCTGCGCACCGACGTAAACGACACCAAGGAATCACGCGAATGCTGCTCACCGATGCCTTCCTCGCCAAGAAGGCGGAGTTCGTCGAAGGAGGACTCGAGGTCCGCGGCGGAATTCTTGGGACCTTGTTCGTGCCGCCACCGCTCAGAGAGGGCCAAGCCCCCGCGCGAGTCGGCCGGCTCGACCTCGTCAGTCTGCTTCGGACCGGTCCAAGCGACCACCAAAAGCCGTACCGGCTGACGATTGACTTCGTCGATGCCGAAGGTAACAAGCTGCATGTTCTTGAGGACACCATCGTTTTCCACGATCCCGCCGAGGGGGGTGGATGCTGGGTCTCGCCCATGACCTTGGGCAACATCAAGCCCGGTCAGGTCGCCTTCATCGTGAATGTCGAAGGCGCCGGCAAACCTGTGCGAATTCCCGTCGGGGTCTATCTCAAACAGTGACGCACTGGCTCAAACAGTGACGCACTGGGTTTACACCCAGCTCGGTTATGCCGGTTCGGTGGATTCCAGCGAAGCCGTCAAGGCGCGGGCAAGCAGTGTCTCGGGATCGTCTTCAATACCCACATTCTGAAGGGCGCCGCTGATGGCCAGGGATGCGATGCCATGGGCCAGTGCCCACATCGGTCCGGCAATCTCGCGCGGATCTTGGCTGCGCATCACACCGGCCTCCTGGCACCTGGTTATCGCCTCAAGCGAGACGTCGAAGGCCGGAGTGGCGGCTGCCAGCAGATCGGGGTTCTCGGCTTTGAAGGTGTCGGCACCAAACATGACCTGGTAATAGTCCGGATGCGTCACGACCCAGCGCACATAGGCGCGGCCAACCTCGATCACCCGACTCTTCGGATCAGATGTGCTGTCCCTGGCTGCGCACAGGGCCCCGTGTAACTGGATAAAGCCTTGTTCAGCGGCTGCGGCGAGCAGTTCGGCCTTGTCGGCGAAGTGACGGTAGGGGGCTGCGACACTGACCTGGGCGCGCCGGGCGGCCTCGCTCAACGTGAAGCCCTTGGGTCCCTTTTCAGCCACGAGGGCCAGGGCCGCACTAGTGAGCGCCCGCTTGAGATCACCGTGGTGGTAGGTGTTCCGGCGCGCGGCAGCTGGTTTAGGCGCGTGCTTTCGCGTGCCGGCCATGTTGACAACATTAACATTTCTCTTTATGTTAAAACCATCAACATTATCGGGCACGCGCGCCCCCCATACTGGGGCTGAAGGAACTCACCCATGACGACCACACCTCTTCGCAAAGTCGACGGCACCGAAAACGCCAGCTGGGACCTGGCGTCAAGCGTGGGGGTGACAGCGACCATGGTCGCTGCCGGGCGGCGATCGTCGATCAATCCCCGAGGACCCCGGAGGGCTAGCGCCCCGTTCGCCGAGCCGTCGGTGCGCGCAGTCGGGATGGAGTTCTTCACCAGATTATTGGATGGCGAATTCGGCCCTGCGGCCCTCGACGATGGTGCACTGGCAAGGCTGCCCGCGATGATCGACGAAATGGCGCTGCGCACCAGGTTTTTCGACGCGGCTTTCCTCGCCGTCGGCGCCTCCGAGGTCCGGCAGGCGGTGATCCTTGCTTCTGGGTTGGATGCGCGCGCCTACCGGCTGGCCTGGCCGGCCGGGAGGACCGTCGTGTATGAGATCGACCAGCCGCATGTCATTGCTTCCACGACAACCGCGGTCGCTGGCATCGGCGCCGAGCGACGTGCCGTCTCGATCGACTTGCGCGAGGACTGGCCCGCGGCACTGCGATCAGCCGGTTTCGACGTGGCCGCTCCGACCGCCTGGTCAGCCGAGGGTCTGCTCCCTTTTCTGCCATCCGAGGCCCAAGACCGGCTCTTCGACGACATCACCGACCTGAGCGCCCCCGGCAGCACTATCGCCACCGAGTATGTTCCCGGGCTGCAGGACATCGATGAGGAGACGGCCCGGGCCCCGATGACGTGGCTGCGTTCACCGGTGGGCCACAAAGAAAACGCGTCGAAGTCGGGGCCGTGCTTTCGCTACATGACCTCGGCGGGCTGGCAGGCGGCCCAGGAGCTGGCCGAAGATGAACACCTCGCGCGCAACGGCATCGAACGCATCGTTGTCAACGACGACGCTGCGTTCGCCAACCTGACTTATGTCAACGCCACGCTGAAATCTTAGAAGCGCCTACCTGCGTCCTAAAGGGTCCGGCTGGTTAGCCGCTGAGCATCAAATCTCGGGGAGTCCGCAGCTCCGGACTGACCAAAGCAACCCGTACCCGTCGTCTGGCCAGCAGCGAAATGCCGGCCCCTTGCAGCACCCCCACAGCCAGGAGTGGCCAAAGCGCGCCGGCCAGGACAGCGACCGATACCCGAGTCACTGTGGTTACCGGAGTACCCGAGCCGGAAAACCGGATGGTCGCGCCGATCGTCGCCGCCGCGCCGATAAGCGCACCGCACAAATACATCGTCAGCATATGGGTCACACCCTTCTGTTTGTGGCTCGGTGACAAAACCAGCCCGAACGCCTGCTTTGTATTCGCCGAACCCACGAAGACCGTTACCGCCACCTATTTAGGGGCCGGCGGCCTGGGATGGGGGTGGGGAGCTTCCTTGGGGCACGGGCGGATTCGGATTCGGGCGCCCGGCACAGCCGATTTTCCTCGGCCTGACCCGCTTATTTACTTGTGGAGCCTAGCCCGGATTTTTCGCGGAATTCCCATGTGGCTGGGTGTTGATAGGCGAAAGTGCCTGTCCTGCAACGGATAATTGGACTTCTCTACGGTTCAATCGTCCAGCGGGAAGGCACTTCGCAGGTGAAGGATATCGCGGCG
>JAHZKD010000444.1 GCA_022600605.1 Actinomycetes bacterium | reverse complement strand
CGATATCGGCTTGACGGTCAGCATCCACGGGAGTTCAGGGTACTCACCTCGCACTCCGGCGCGGCCGTCGCAGCCTCGATGCCGCCCGCGAAACACCCACCGGATTTCTCGGTGACCGTCGTCAATTGCGATCGCCGCGATCTAGCATCGGTTGCACACCCCGTCCGGCCGCGTCGCGACAGTGCTCGCACGCGGCCGGGCAGCACAACAGAAGGCAGCGAAAATGCCCCCTATGCGGCCCTACTACGTGGCTATCGTCGGCTCAGGACCTTCGGGTTACTTTGCCGCCGCGTCCCTGCTGAAATTCGCCGCCTCCGGTGACGGCGACGTGCGTGTCGACATGCTCGAGATGCTCCCGACTCCGTGGGGCCTGGTTCGTTCGGGGGTGGCACCCGACCATCCAAAGATCAAGTCGATCAGCGCCCAGTTCGAAAAGACGGCGATGGATCCGCGGTTTCGGTTCTTCGGCAACATCGTTGTCGGTGAACACGTGCAACCCGCCGAGCTGGCCGAACGCTACGACGCCGTCGTCTACGCCGTCGGCGCCCAATCCGATCGGTCGTTGAACATCGCGGGCGAGGATCTCCCGGGCAGCGTGTCTGCGGTCGACTTCGTCGGCTGGTACAACGCGCACCCAAACTTCGCGCAGCTGGCGCCAGACGTCTCGGGCCATCGCGCAGTTGTGGTCGGCAACGGCAACGTCGCAATGGATGTCGCACGCATCCTTGTCAGCGACCCCGCCGCACTGGCAGGCACCGACATCGCCGACCACGCACTGAGCGCGCTGCAGGCCCGCGGCGTGCAGGAGGTGCTGATTATCGGCAGACGCGGCCCACTGCAGGCCCCGTTCACCACGCTGGAGCTGCGGGAGCTCGGCGTTCTGGAGAGTCTCAACGATGTCGACGTCATCGTTGACCCCGCGGATCTCGCCGACATCACCGACGACGATCTCGAGGCGGCCGGAAAGACAGTACGCAACAACATCAAGGTCCTGCGCGGCTACGCCGAGAAGCCACCCAGCGGCGCCAGTCGCCGCATCGTATTCCGCTTCTGCACGTCGCCGATCGAGATCAAATCGAGTGACGGGCAGGATGGGGTGGCATCCATCGTGCTGGGCCGTAACGAGCTGATCACTGGCGCCGACGGACGGGTCGTTGCCAAGGACAGCGGCGAGCGCGACGAGGTGTCAACTCAACTGGTCGTCCGCGCAGTCGGATACCGCGGCCTGCCGACACCCGGGCTGCCGTTCGACGAGCGCGCCGCCACCATTCCTCATGTCGATGGCCGGGTGGCGGGCAGTCGCAACGAGTACGTGGTCGGCTGGATCAAGCGAGGCCCTACCGGGGTGATCGGCAGCAATAAGAGCGACTCCCAGGAAACAGTCAACACACTGCTGGCGGACCTGAACGCCGCCGAGTTGCCCGAGTTCGAGGCCGACCATGCCGACCGGCTGGCGGAGTGGTTTATGCAGCAACAGCCGAAGCTGGTCACCGGCGAACATTGGAAGCTGATCGATGAGCACGAATGTTCGGCGGGCGAAGGAGCCGGTCGGCCGCGCGTGAAGCTGACAAGTGTCGCCGACCTGTTGCGAATCTGCCACGGCTGACGACGAAGCCGGCGAGGGACGAGCCGCGAGGAGTCGGCCCATCAAACACGGCTGACGACGAAGCGGGCGAGGGACGAGCCCGCGAGGAGTCGGCCCATCTGCCACGGCTGACGACGAAGCGGCTTCAGTGGCCTTGCGCCGGGGGCGGTGGCGCGTCCTGCGGCGGTGGCGTGTCCTGCGGCGCGAACGCCCATTTTTCGGGATTGCCTGGCGAGTACACCACCGGGAACAGCTGTCCCATCGCGGGCCAGGCGTTCACATCAAGAGCCATCCGCGTGTAGATCGTGTACTCGGTGACGGTCGGTCCGTTGATGACTCCGGTGATCGTGACGTACTGCTCACCCTCAGCGTCAGGCCGCGGGCTGACCCCGGTGACGACCATGGTGCCGGGCACCCAGTCGGTGCCGACCCCGCGCTTTCGCATGATCCATGGCCCCGCGAGAAGCACGAGCGCACCGACGATTAGCAGGATGACCGCGAATTCGACCACCCCGACATGGTAGGACGACACGTATGAGTCCTCTGTCGGATGACGAAAAACTGGCGCTTGAGCTGGCCGACGAAACCGACTCGCTGACAATGCGGCGGTTCGGCGCGGTCGACCTGCTCGTACACACCAAGCCCGACATGACGCCGGCAACTGACGCCGACCTCGACGCCGAAACGATGCTGCGGGGCAGACTCGCCGAGCACCGACCCCTGGATTCGGTGTTGGGCGAAGAGTTCGGCGGCAGCAGAGTACTGACCGGCCGGCACTGGGTGATCGACCCGATCGACGGGACCAAGAACTTCGTCCGTGGAGTTCCGGTGTGGGCGACGCTGATCGCGTTGCTCATCGACGGTGTGCCGGTCGTCGGCGTGGTGAGCGCGCCTGCCCTCGGCCGGCGGTGGTGGGCCAGCCAGGGTCAGGGTGCATTCGCGTCGTTTGGGGGCGTGACGCGACGCATCTCCGTTTCGGGGGTCGAAGATCTTGGCTCGGCGAGCCTGTCATTTTCCGACCTGACCACCGGCTGGGAAGCCCGCCGGTCCAGGTTCGTTGAACTTACTGACACAGTGTGGCGCACGCGCGGCTATGGCGACTTCTGGTCTTACTGTCTGGTTGCCGAAGGTGCGGTCGACATCGCCGTAGAGCCAGAGGCCAAGCTGTGGGATCTCGCGCCGCTGGCCGTCCTGGTGCGCGAAGCGGGGGGCCGGTTCACGAATTTCGCAGCCGAGCCTGGACCCCACGGCGGCAGCGCGGTAGCGACCAACGGGTTGCTGCACGACGCAGTACTGGCCCAGCTCACGGTGTGAAGTGCATTACAAATCAGCAGATATTACTCAATAGTCAGTTCCCGCACCTTACTCTGGAGTCAGTTGCGCAATCTGCGCCTCCTGACCACCACACGAGAGCTACCGCCAATGACGAACACGCTGCCATCCGAACGGAGCGGCCACGAGAGCGCTGTCGGCCTCCAGAAGCACAAACGCACCGCCATTGATATCGGAATGGCGCTGCTCACCCCCATCATGGGGCAGGAATTCCTGGACAAGTACAACCTGCGCGACCCACTCAACCGCGGCATCAAATACGGGGTGAAACACGGCTTCTCCGTCGCGGGCGCTTCGACGCGGCAGTTCAAGCGCGTCCAGGGTATTGGCAAGGCGCCGACGCGACTGAGCTCGAGCAGCGCGGCAGCGGGTTCCAAGGGGTCCGACTACTTCGACCTGACCCCCGATGACGACCAGAAGATGATCGTCGAGACCGTCGCCGAGTTCGCTGAGGAGATCCTCCGGCCGGCGGCCCATGATGCCGACGACGCGGCCGCCTACCCCCCCAGCCTGATCGCCAAGGCAGCCGAACTCGGCACTACCGCGATCAGCATTCCCGAGGACTTCGACGGTATCGCTGAGAGTCGCAGCACCATCACTAATGCGCTCGTAGCCGAGGCGCTGGCATACGGGGACATGGGGTTGGCGCTGCCGATCCTTGCACCCGGTGGCGTTGCGTCGGCGCTCACTCATTGGGGCAGCGCGGGCCAGCAGGCGACTTACCTCAAGGAATTCTCGGGCGCGAACATCCCGCAATCGTGTGTGGCGGTCGCCGAGCCGCAGCCGCTATTCGATCCCACCGCGTTGAAGACCATCGCGGTACGTACCCCTAGTGGTTTCCGGCTCGACGGGGTCAAGTCGCTGGTCCCGGCTGCCGCGGAAGCAGAGCTGTTCATCGTGGCAGCCCAACTCAACGGGAAGCCGGCGCTGTTCATCGTCGAGGCGTCCTCCAAGGGGCTGACAGTCAAGGCCGACCCGAGTATGGGCATCCGCGGAGCCGCCCTCGGCCGGGTCGAGCTAGACAAGGTCTCTGTGCCGCTGAGCGCTCGACTCGGGGAGGACGGGGCTACTGACGCTGACTATTCAGAAGCGATCGCGCTTTCCCGACTGGGCTGGGCGGCGTTGGCAGTCGGTACCTCGCACGCGGTACTGGACTATGTCATCCCCTACGTCAAGGAACGCGAAGCATTCGGCGAGCCGATCGCCCGTAGGCAATCGGTCGCCTTCATGTGTGCCAACATCGCGATCGAACTCGACGGGCTACGCCTGATCATGTGGCGGGGAGCGGCACGGGCCGAACAGGGCCTGCCGTTTGCCCGCGAAGCGGCACTGGCCAAAAAGCTCGGTTCCGATAAGGGCATGCAGATCGGCCTTGACGGCGTCCAGCTGCTCGGTGGCCACGGCTTCACCAAAGAACACCCGGTCGAACGCTGGTACCGCGACTTACGCGCCATCGGTGTCGCCGAAGGTGTTGTGGTCCTGTAACTCCCACCGAGCTGACGAGAAGAGACTGACATGGCAATCAACCTGGAAATGCCGAAAAAGCTACAGGCTGTTATCTATAAGGGACATCAGGGCGCAGCCGAGATCCTGCGACCGATCTCACGCAAATACGATTCGAAAGAACACGCCTACCCCGTCGAATTAGACACCGTGGCAACGCTATTCGAGGGCATCTCGGAGGCCAAAACCATCTCGTTCGCCGGCGCCGAAGCCTTCCGAGACGGCGAGGACGGACCGAAAGGAAACGTCAACGGGGGCAACATGTCCGCTGTGCTGAACATCACGGAGGTGAGCTGGGGCGATGTCGCGCTAGTCCTGTCGATCCCATATCAGGGG
>JAHZKD010000003.1 GCA_022600605.1 Actinomycetes bacterium | reverse complement strand
GCCAGACGGGTGCGGTTGATCCGGGCCAGTTCGTTTCGGACCACCTTGCGCTCGGTCTCGATGTCGTTGAGGAGACGGTCGGTCAGCGTAGCGAGCACGTCGTCGGCGCTGTACCCGTTGATGAACATCACGAACCCGAAACCGAAATGGTCCAGGTAGGCCGACGACCCCTTCGCCAACGCATGCATTACCTCAGCGCGCTCGTCGGTGATGGCACACTGTTCGGCCTCCGACCTTTCGCTTCCCGGTCGCCGGCCGACGTCTGGGTAGGCCTGAAGGATGGTGTCTACGGATTCCTCGCTCAGTCCGAACATCAACCTGTCAGCGCAGCGAAACAGCTGGTCGTGGTCGTCGAACGGGCGAGCCCGCGCCAAGTCGGCGGCCAACGGCACGCTGAAGAGGCATTCGAAGAGCGCCGAGACTGCCTGCCGCATCGGCATCGCGTTGAACGCGTCCAGCCGTATTCCCTGGTGCAGCAGCATGGGGACATGATCAAAGCTCAAAAGATCGGTGGCGTTACGCCGTGTTACAGCCTGAAAAATTTGTGCAGTGGCCCGGACTTCGGCCGGGCGCCCCGCAACGAGGTTCGAGCGTTCTGCGACGAGGTTCGAGCGTCCCGCGACGAGGTTTCAGTGACCGTCGGTCTTGAACCGCTCGATCGAGCGGTTCACCTCGGCCTCAGCGTCGGCTCGGCCCACCCAGTCGGCGGCCTCGACGAACTTCCCTGGTTCGAGGTCCTTGTAGTGCACGAAGAAGTGTTTAATGGCGTCCAATTCGAACGATGAAACGTCGCCGATGTCGGTGATGTGATCCCACCGCGGGTCGGCGAGCACGCACAGCACCTTGTCGTCGCCGCCATGCTCGTCGGTCATCCGGAACATGCCCACGGGGCGGGCCTTCAGGATGCACCCGGGGAACACCGGTTCAGGTAGCAGGACCAGCGCGTCCAGCGGATCGCCGTCCTCGCCGAGCGTGTCCTCGATGTAGCCGTAGTCGGCCGGGTAGCCCATCGATGTGAACAGGTAGCGGTCCAGCTTCACCTTGCCGCTGTCGTGGTCTACCTCATACTTGTTTCGCGACCCCTTCGGGATCTCGATGAGGATATCGAATTGCACCGTGGGGACTCCTCGGCTCAAGGTCGGCTACGACGCGGGTCAACAGGGCGGGGTCCACCCTATATAGGGAGCGATACTCTGCTTTACAGGGGTGGCGTCAGTATCGATCGAAAGCAGGAGAAACATGCGGCCCAGTCGGTGGCGGCGATCCACCCACGTTGTGGTCGCGGTAGCGGTATTGGCGCTCGTTGCTGTCGTGATCGCGGCCGCCGCGTTGTTAACCGGGGGGGAGTCCGATGCCCCACTGGCCGTCGAGCCGGCACCCGCCCTGGCAACCGCTCAACCCGCTGTCGTTCCCGTCGCCGACTCCGCGGAGGCGCCGACAGCTGACGGTCTGGCCGCAGTTCTAGCACCGGTTCTGGCTGATCCGAACCTGGGCACGTTCACCGGGCGGGTCAGCGATGCGCTGACCGGTCAGCAGATCTGGGCACAAGCAGCCAGTATGCCGATGCAGCCGGCGTCGACGAACAAATTACTCACTACCGCGGCGGCGCTGCTGACGCTGGATCGTGACGCCCGGTTAACGACCCGCGTCTTGGCCGGCGCCCAACCCGGAGTTGTGGTGCTCGTCGGCGGCGGCGATCAGACGCTGTCTGCTGCGCCACGTGATGAGGAGACCTGGTACCGGGACGCGGCGCGCATCGTCGATCTTGCCGACCAAGTGCGTGACACCGGAATCACGGTGAATGCCGTACAGGTGGATACCAGTGCTTACAGCGGTCCGACGATGGCGCCAGGTTGGGATCCGCTGGACATCGATGGCGGCGATATCGCACCGATGGAGTCGGTGATGCTCGATGGCGGACGTACCCAGCCGGTGAGCGTGGAGTCACGGCGCTCGAAGACTCCGGCGCTAGATGCCGGCCGCGCCTTGGCGATGGCGTTGGACGTCGATCCGGCGAAGGTGACGGTGCTGTCGTCGTCGCGCGCGGAAGCCGAAGGTAGGGAGCTCGCCTCGGTCCAGTCGCCGCCGCTTATGGATCGTTTGCACGCCATGATGAACTTCTCGGACAACGTGATGGCGGAGTCCATCGGACGTGAGGTTGCCGCAGCGCTCAACCTGCCCGCAAGTTTCGACGGTGCTACCCGCGGGGTACTGAGGACGCTCGACGGCGCCGGCATCGACACCACTGGAGCCCGACTGTTCGACTCGAGCGGTCTGTCGGTGGATGACCGACTCACCGCCGAAACCCTTGATGAGTTGATCAACGCCGCGGCTGGAGACGCACAACCGGCCCTGCGCCCGCTCGTCGACTTGTTACCGATAGCTGGAGGTAGCGGCACCCTGTCCAACCGCTATCTAGACACTGATGAGGGCCGTGCTGCCGCAGGGTACCTTCGGGCTAAGACCGGTTCACTGACCGGCACCAATGCGTTGGCTGGGGTTGTCACCGACGAGAGTGGTCGAGTGCTCACCTTCGCGCTGTTGTCCAACGATGCGGGCCCCAGCGGACGCACGGCGCTTGACGCGTTCGCCGCGACGCTGCGCTCGTGCGGATGCCGCATATGAACCCGTCGGCCAAATCCAGCTTCGCGGTCGGCCGCGCGGTCGACTGGAACCTGGCGGCCACCGTGGGGGGCAAGCTCGCCCGCCCGGAACCTGCGGTCACCGATTACACCCGCAGGCAGACGATCGAGCAGCTCAGCGAGTCGGCCCGGGCATCCGAATTGCCAGTACGGGAGGTGACCGGCCTCATCGAGGGCGGCGAGATCCCGGAAGCGCGAATCATCAACCGGCCCCAGTGGATTCATGCCGCGGCGCATTCCATGCGGGCGATGACCGGGGGCGGGGACGGTAGCGGAGCTGGCGATGATGCCAAGCCCCGGCCGATCAGCGGAAGCATCACCGGCGTCCAGACCGGCGCGGTACTGGCGTTTGTGTCCTCGGGGATCCTCGGCCAGTATGATCCGTTCGCTGCCGGTGGTGGCGAGCTGCTGCTGGTGTATCCCAACGTGATCGCAGTCGAGCGCCAACTGCGGGTGAATCCCGCGGACTTCCGTATGTGGGTGTGTTTGCACGAGGTCACCCACCGGGTGCAGTTTCGGGCCAATCCCTGGTTGGCAGGACATATGACGGGTGCGCTCGCGGTTCTGACCGAGGATGCAGGTGAGGACGTCACGCAGGTCGTCGGCCGGTTGGCCGCGTATGTACGCGGGTTCCGAGGCGGTTTGAAAGACGATGATGCGCAGTTGAATTCCGCTGGTGTCCTGGGGTTGCTACGGGCTGTGCAGTCCGAGCCGCAGCGGATGGCGCTGGATCGACTGCTAGTACTGGGGACCCTGCTTGAGGGCCATGCCGAGCACGTCATGGATGCTGTCGGACCCGCAGTGGTTCCGTCGGTAGCATCGATCCGACACCGCTTCGACCAGCGCCGCAAGCGCAAACAGCCGCCGCTGCAGCGGCTCATACGTGCGCTGCTGGGCATCGATGCGAAAATGAATCAGTACACCCGAGGCAAGGCCTTCGTGGACGATGTGGTGTCCAAGGTGGGGATGCAACGCTTCAACGTAATTTGGTCGGGCGGCGAAAGCCTTCCGCTGCCACAGGAAATCGATGAGCCGCAGCGATGGATCGATCGACTGCTGTAGCCGAAATGCGCGGAGTTGTTGCGCGTTTCGGGCGTGACCATGCCGCTGGCGAAGACCGCTGGTGCGTCGCGCTCTCGGGCGGACCAGACTCACTGGCGTTGGCCGCTGCGGCGGCGACGGTCCTGCCGACAACCGCGCTGATCGTCGACCACCGCCTGCAGCCGGGCTCAGCTGCGGTCGCCTCGACTGCGCGCGATCAGGCGATTTCCGTGGGATGCGCTGGTGCAGAGGTGATTTGCGTAGAAGTGGGTACGGCTGGTGGGCCAGAGGCGGCCGCTCGCATTGCCCGGTACCGCGCGCTGGAGGACGCCCGTGCGGGTGCGCCGGTGCTGTTGGCGCACACCCTCGACGATCAGGCCGAGACGGTGCTACTCGGCCTAGGTCGGGGATCGGGCGCCAGGTCGATCGCTGGTATGCGGCCATATGACCCGCCCTGGTGCCGGCCGCTGCTGGGGGTGCGGCGGGAACTGACCCATTTGGCGTGCGACGAACTTGGACTGACGCCCTGGCAGGACCCGCACAACACCGACGCACGCTTCACCAGGGCCCGGTTGCGCGCCGAAGTGTTGCCGCTGCTTGAGGAAGTCCTCGGCGGTGGCGTGGCCGAGGCTCTGGCCCGCACCGCAACCGCCTTGCGCGAGGACACCGAGATGCTCGACGGCCTAGCTGCCGACGTGCTTGCCGGACTCGGTGCGGGCGTGCACGTTGAGGGCCTCCCCACGACCGCGCTTGCCGCGTGGCCCCAAGCGGTCAGGCGCAGGACGATAAGGGGGTGGCTGCTGGCCGGTGGAGCCATCGGGTTGACCGATAAACAGATCCGCGCCGTCGATGATCTTGTCACTGCCTGGCGGGGACAGGGTGGGGTAGCGGTGCCCAGCGCGCAGCCCGGCGAGCGGCTCTTCGCGGGTCGCCGAAAAGAATCGCTGGTGCTCTACCGCGAACCCGTCTGAGGGTGCCCATTGCTGACCCCGGCCACCGCATGGCACTCTGTGGACGTGCCTGCGCATACCGCGGAGTTGTACCCCGGGGACATCAAATCGGTATTGCTGTCGGAAGTACAGATCCGGTCTAAGACCGCTGAGCTCGGAGAGCAGATCGCCGCCGACTACCGTGATGCGGTCTCCGGCATCGATGGGGAGGACGGGCAGGATCTTCTTCTGATCACCGTGCTCAAGGGCGCTGTCATGTTCGTTACCGATTTGGCCCGGGCGATCCCGCTGCCTACTCAGCTGGAATTCATGGCTGTCAGCTCCTACGGATCGTCCACGTCATCCTCTGGTGTGGTGCGCATCCTCAAAGACCTCGACCGTGACATCAATGACCGTGACGTGCTGATCGTCGAGGACATCGTCGACTCTGGGCTGACCCTGTCGTGGCTGCTCCGCAACCTGGCCACCAGGCGCCCGCGGTCGCTGCGGGTATGTACGCTGCTGCGCAAACTCGAAGCGGTGCGCGCCGACGTCGAGATCGAGTACGTCGGCTTCGACATCCCCAACGAGTTCGTCGTCGGATACGGTCTTGACTACGCCGAGCGTTACCGCGACCTGCCCTATATCGGCACTCTGGATCCCAAGGTCTACGAGGACCAATAGGCCGAAGGCCGACGATGAGCCACCGATCGGCGCAGAATGCGGGATGTGAGCACTGCGCTGAGGATCTGCCCCCTATGTGAAGCGACCTGCGGCCTGGCGCTGACCATCGACGATGGGAGGGTTGTGGGCGCGAGGGGCGACCGCGAGGACGTCTTCAGCGCGGGTTTCGTCTGCCCGAAGGGCGCGAGTTTCGCCGAACTCGACAATGACCCCGACCGATTGACAGCCCCGCTGGTGCGGCGTGATGGCACGCTGACCGAGGCAACCTGGGATGAGGCGTTCTCGGCCGTCGCCGCCGGACTGGGCACGGTGCTGGCTGACCACGGCGGCGCGTCGGTGGGTGTATATCTGGGCAACCCCAATGCCCACACCGTCGCCGGTGCGCTCTATCCACCTCTGATCATCCGCGGTCTCGGCACTCGGCAGGTCTACTCGGCGAGCACTCTGGACCAGATGCCCAAGCACGTGGCGCTGGGACTGATGTTTGGCAGCCCGGTCGCGTTCACGGTGCCCGACCTGGATCGCACCGATTACTTGGTCATCATCGGGGCGAACCCGCTGGTGTCCAATGGCAGCCTTGCCACCGCGCCCGACTTCGGTGGCAAGCTGCGCAGCCTACGCAAGCGCGGAGGGAAGCTGGTCGTCATCGACCCCGCGCGCACCCGCACAGCCCAGCTGGCTGACCGGCATCTGGCGCCGCGGCCGGGCACTGACGCCGCTTTCCTGTTCGCCGTCGTCCACACCCTGTTCGAGGAGGGACTGGTCGATTTGGGTGCTCTTGCCGGCTGTGTCGCGGGATTGGAAGTCGTCGGCGAACTTGCCCGTGATTTCCCGCCGTCCGTCGTCGCCGCGCACTGCGGGGTTGAGGCCGACGAGATCCGGGCATTGGCCCGGGACGTGGCCGGGGCGCGGACGGCCGCCGTGTACGGACGGATGGGCACCTCCACGGTCGAATTCGGCACCCTGGGCAACTGGCTGGTCGACGTAGTCAACGTTCTGACCGGGAATCTAGACCGGGCGGGCGGCGCGATGTTTCCGCTGTCGCCCGTTGCGCCCGCACCACGTGGACGCCGGGCGGGCCGCGGTTTCAGAACCGGCCGTTGGCTCAGCCGGGTGTCTGGTCGCCCCGAGGTGCTCTCGGAACTACCTGTGGCGGTACTCGCCGAGGAAATCGAGACCCCCGGGGAGGGGCAGATCCACGCCGTGATCACCATCGCGGGAAATCCGGTGCTTTCGGCACCCGACGGTGAACGACTCGACCGTGCCCTGGCCGGGGTCGGGTTCATGGTTTCCATCGATCCATATCTCAACGAGACGACCCGCCACGCCGACGTCATCCTGCCGCCCCCGCCGCCGTCGCGGAGCCCGCACTTCGACTTCGCGCTGAACAACCTTGCAGTCCGCAACACTGCGCGCTATTCACCGCCTGTGTTCGCGCCACAGGGGGGTCCCGAGGAAGCCGAGATTCTGTCGCGGATCGCTTTGGTCCTCTATGGAGTCGGCATCGACGCCGACCCCGCGCTGGTCGACGAGCAGGTTATCGCTACAACGCTGGCCAAGGAGACCGCCGATGCGGCCTCGCCGGTCGCGGGCCGCGCGGTCGATGAGCTGACCGCCATGCTCGACGACGGCCCGGGCTACGAGCGAAGGCTCGACATGATGCTTCGGCTCGGCGCGTACGGCGATGGCTTCGGGTCCCGGCCCGACGGTCTCACACTCAAGCGGCTCAAAGCGGCACCGCACGGTATCGACCTTGGCCCGCTGCGGCCGCGGCTGTCCGATGTGCTGCGCACGCCATCGGGTCTGATCGAGTTGGCTCCGCCGCCAATAGTGGCCGAAGCGGTGCGGCTGCGCGACTCGTTGGGGCATCCCAACGCGGGGTTCGTACTGATCGGAAGGCGACACCTGCGCTCCAACAACAGCTGGATGCACAACCTGCCTGCGCTGATGGGCGGCACGAACCGGTGCACCCTGAACATCCACCCAGACGACGCTGCTGAGCTGGGAGTGTCCGACACCGCGCTGGTCAAGGGGCCTGGCGGGGAGCTGACGGTTCCCGTCGAGATCACCGAGGACATCCGCCGCGGCGTGGTGTCGCTGCCGCACGGCTGGGGGCACGATCGTGATGGCACCGGGCAGACGGTGGCTGCCGGGCACCCGGGGGTGAACGTCAACCAGCTCAACGACGGCACGCTGTTGGACTCACTGTCGGGCACGGCGGTGCTCAACGGTATTCCGGTTGTCCTCACCCCCGGATAGCCGGGCGTGGGTCAGGTCAGTTCCCAGATCACCGTCACGTCGAAAGCAACGGTCTGCTCACCGGGTTCCAGCGGTACGGCGGCTTCCATCATCGCCCGCGGGGCCTGCATCGGCGGGATCGGCGCTGCGCCGCCCGACTCAGAAATCGAGATCACCTTGCCGAGGTCGAGGCCGGACAGCTCGGCGTACTGGGTGGCGCGGTCCTTGGCGTTCTCGAACGCCTTGGCCCGTGCGTCGCGCACGAGCTGGGAGTCATCCTCGATCGAGTAGGTGATCGAATTGATGCGAGCGGCGTTGCCGCCGATGTTGACGATCAGGCCGATAGCTTCGGAGGCCAGATCCAGATCGCGGATTGTCACGTCGATTGAGTTGGTGGCGCGGTAGGCGGTGATCACGTTGTCCTCTGGGCCGTACTGCGGCTGCAGGTCGGCCTCGGTGGTTGTCACATCCTTGCGGTCGATCCCGGCGTCGACGAGCGCGTCGATCACGGCTCGCTGGCGCTCGTTGGTCTGGTTCATCGCGGCGGGAGCGTCGGGTGCGAGGAACTCCATCGACGCGTCCACGGTCAACGTGTCGGGGGCACCCTGCACTTGCCCGGCCCCGATCACCGTCACCTGCCGGGCGTCATCGGGGTCCGCCACAGGGGCCGGTTGCGCGTCGCAGGCGGTCAACGCCAATGCCGCGACGCCGGCGGCCGCGGCGGCGAGCTTGGCCCGATTCTTCTTCGTTGCCTTCTTTGGTCCCGGTGCGATCGACATGCCTGGCACCCTATCTCGTGCCCGATCGGATCCTTTGGTCGACAATGGGATCGGCGAGGAAGTCCAGCAGTGCGCGGGTGACATCGTGGGGGCATTCCTCGGTCAGCCAGTGGCCGGCCCCTTCGATCATTATCTCGCGGTAGTCGCCGGTGGCCACCTCCCGGGCTCGGTGTCGCGGTGTGTAGGCCAGGGTGGCGTCGTCGGTGCCGCCGATGAACAGGGCGGGCGCGTCGATCGTCGCCGCCGGTGGTGCGGCTGTCAGCTCCCAGTTGCGGTCGAAGCAGCGGTACCAATTGAGCGCTCCGGTGAATTCGGTGCGGGTGAACTCCTGGACATAGACGTCGAAGTCCTGCTGGTTGATCCACTTCGGAAGCCCGCCGGGTTCGGGAATGCGGGCCAGGAAACCCTCGGGCCCGGGTGTGAGCATGCGCAGCGCCGCGGCAACGTCGTCCGCCGATGGCGTGGCGAACAGGCGCCTGTGCGTGGTGGCCGGGTCTTCCGCCAACTCCGCATCGGCGGGGCCTGGCTCCTGGAAGTAAAGGATGTAGAAGAAATTGTCCCCGAACACCTTGCGGAAAGCCTGCGTCGTGGGCACCTTCGGGCGGGGCACCGGAGGCAGGCTCAGGCCGGCGACTGCGGAGAAGCGATCGGGATGCAGCAATGGCGCGGTCCAGGCCACCACGGCGCCGAAGTCATGACCGACCAACGCCGCCTGCTGGGCACCGACATTGTCGAGCAGCCCGACCAGGTCGGCGCTGAGTTCGGTAACCGTGTAGGCGTCAACCGCGGCTGGCCTGTCGGAACCGCCGTAGCCGCGCTGGTCGGGTGCCAGCACGTGATATCCGGCCTCGGCAAGCGCGAGTACCTGGTGACGCCACGAGAACGCCAGCTCGGGGAAGCCGTGGCAGAGCACCACCACCGGTCTGCCGGGCTCCCCAGCCTCGGTCACTCGCAGTCGAACGCCGTTCGTCTGCACCATCCGCGTCCGCATCCTCACAGCCAACCAGAGCCCTCCGAGAACTCCGGGCTCAGGCCGAGATTCCCTCCGGGGAACTTCCGGACGTTGGTCTAGCGGTAGCCTGGACTATTCCAGCTGTGCGTATTGGAAGGATTTGGCCGATAGTCCGACTACTGGCCGTGGGTATCAATGAACCGAAAAAATGTGATCCGCACACTCACTGCGATTGCCGTGGTGCTGTTGCTCGGGTGGTCCTTCTTTTATTTCAGCGACGACACCCGAGGGTTCAAACCTGTCGACACCACGGTGGCGATTGCTCAGATCAACGACGACAACGTCACCAGCGCGCAAATCGACGACCGCGAACAACAGTTGCGGCTGGACCTTAAGAACGGCAACGGCGACACCGAGAACAGCAAGAAAATCATCACCAAGTACCCGACCGGTTACGGGGTCACACTGTTCGAGGCGCTCCAGGACAAGAAAGCCAAAGTAAGTACCGTCGTCAACCAGAGCAGCATGCTCGGGACGCTGCTCATCTACATGCTGCCGCTACTGCTGCTCGTCGGGTTGTTCGTGATGTTCTCCCGTATGCAGTCCGGTGGCCGGATGGGGTTCGGATTCGGTAAGTCCAAGGCCAAGCAGCTTTCCAAAGACATGCCGAAAACCACGTTCGCCGACGTTGCCGGAGTGGACGAGGCGGTCGAGGAGCTCTACGAGATCAAGGACTTCCTGCAGAACCCCTCGCGGTACCCGGCGCTGGGCGCCAAGATCCCCAAGGGTGTGTTGCTCTTCGGCCCGCCCGGCACCGGCAAGACGCTTTTGGCACGGGCGGTCGCGGGCGAGGCTGGTGTGCCGTTCTTCACAATTTCGGGCTCAGATTTCGTGGAGATGTTTGTCGGTGTGGGCGCCTCCCGGGTGCGCGACCTGTTCGAGCAGGCCAAACAGAACAACCCATGCATCATCTTCGTCGATGAGATCGACGCAGTAGGACGGCAGCGCGGGGCGGGCCTCGGCGGCGGTCACGACGAACGCGAGCAGACGCTGAACCAGCTGCTGGTCGAGATGGACGGTTTCGGTGAACGTGCGGGCGTCATCCTGATCGCTGCGACCAACCGGCCCGACATCCTCGATCCGGCGCTACTGAGGCCGGGGCGCTTCGACCGTCAAATTCCGGTCTCCAGCCCCGATCTGGCCGGTCGGCGGGCAGTGCTCAAAGTCCACTCGCACGGTTTACCGATCGCACCCGACGCCGACCTGGACGGGTTGGCCAAGCGCACGGTCGGCATGTCCGGCGCTGATCTGGCCAATGTGATCAACGAGGCGGCGCTACTCACTGCCCGGGAGAACGGCACCGTCATCACCGGCCTCGCGCTTGAAGAGGCAGTTGATCGAGTCGTCGGCGGCCCGCGCCGCAAGAGCCGGATCATCAGCGAGCACGAGAAGAAGATCACCGCTTATCACGAGGGCGGGCACACCCTGGCGGCCTGGGCGATGCCCGACATCGAGCCCATCTACAAAGTCACGATTCTGGCCCGCGGCCGCACCGGTGGACACGCCATGTCGGTGCCCGAGGACGACAAGGGTCTGATGACGCGCTCGGAGATGATCGCGCGATTGGTTTTCGCGATGGGGGGTCGAGCCGCAGAGGAACTCGTGTTCCGCGAGCCGACCACCGGAGCGGTGTCCGACATTGAGCAGGCCACCAAGATCGCCCGTGCCATGGTCACCGAGTACGGCATGAGCTCCAAGCTCGGCGCCGTGCGATACGGCACCGAGCACGGAGACCCGTTCCTCGGCCGCACCATGGGGGCTCAGGCTGACTACAGCCATGAGATCGCGCAGATCATCGACGACGAGGTGCGCAAACTCATTGAGGCGGCGCACACAGAGGCATGGGAGATCCTCACTGAGTACCGTGACGTGCTCGACATCTTGGCCGGTGAGCTGTTGGAGAAGGAGACTTTGCATCGCGTCGAGCTGGAGGCCATCTTCGGTGATGTGAAGAAGCGGCCTCGATTGACCATGTTCGACGACTTTGGTGGCCGGGTGCCGTCGGACAAGCCGCCCATCAAGACCCCGGGTGAGCTGGCTATCGAGCGTGGTGAGCCCTGGCCGAAGCCCGTTCCCGAGCCGGCTTTCAAGACTGCCATCGCCGAAGCTTCCCGGGTGGCGGCCGAGGCCGCGCAAAAGAACGGTGCAAACGGCGCGGGCGCGAACGGCGGTCCGACGAACGGTGCGACACAGCCTGATTACGGTGCCCCAGCTGGCTGGCATGCGCCCGGCTGGCCCCCGGGGGCGCCACAGCACCAAGCGCCGGGGGCGCCACAGCACCAAGCGCCGGGGGCGCCACAGCACCAAGCGCCGGGGGCGCCACAGCACCAAACACCGCAGCAGCAACCGCCGGGGCACGGGTATCCCACCCCGCCGCCGTGGCCGGGCTGGCAAGGTGGGCCGCCGGTTTCTCCAGCGCCGGATTATCGGGGCTATCCCACGGCTGCGCCCCATCCGCAGCCAGGCCAACCCGCCCCCCGGGGTGGTGCGGCTGTACCGGCCCCAAAGGAAGGGCCGGGCCAGGACAGCGGCAGCGACGGTGGCAGCCACAGTGGCAGCGACAGCGGCCGGGCTGACCGGCCTCCGAATCACAGTTGATCCCTGGCTTGTTCCTGAACGGAGACTTAGATGACGCGGTCGCAGAGCAACTCGGCCGCGTTCGTCAACCCTGGTTTCGACGATGCTCGTGCCGAAGCCGCGGTCCGGGAGCTGTTGATCGCGGTCGGTGAAGATCCAAATCGACAGGGCTTGATCGAGACCCCAGCGCGAGTGGCGCGTGCGTACCGGGAGATGTTCGCCGGCCTGCACACCGATCCCGATGAGGTTCTGGGCACTACCTTCGATGAACAACACGACGAAATGGTGATCGTCAAGGACATTCCGATGTACTCGACATGTGAGCATCATCTAGTGGCATTCCACGGCGTCGCACATGTCGGTTACATCCCGGGGGTGGATGGCCGGGTGACGGGGCTCTCGAAGCTAGCTCGGGTCGTCGACCTCTACGCTAAGCGACCCCAGGTGCAGGAGAGGCTGACCACCCAGATTGCTGACGCGCTGATGCGCAAGCTCGACCCGCGCGGCACCATCGCTGTGATCGAGGCCGAACATCTCTGCATGGCAATGCGTGGAATCCGCAAGCCTGGTGCCATCACGACGACCTCGGCGGTGCGTGGACAGTTCAAGACCGACAAGGCATCTCGTGCCGAGGCTCTGGAACTGATCCTACGAAAGTGAGCGTCAAAGTGATCGGGGTCGTCAACGTCACCGACGATTCGTTCTCCGATGGAGGTCTGTTTCTCGACCGGGATCGTGCGGTGGAGCATGGTGTCGAACTGGTTGCCCAGGGTGCCGCAATCGTCGACGTCGGAGGTGAGTCAACTCGTCCGGGCTCCAGCAGGGTAGACAGTGACGTCGAGATCTCCCGGGTGCTTCCCGTTGTTAAGCAGCTCGCCCAGCAGGGCATCACGGTCAGCATCGACACTATGCACGCAGGCGTCGCGCGCATAGCCCTGGAGAACGGTGCGGCGATCGTCAACGACGTTTCCGGGGGGAGAGCGGACCCCGATATGGCCAGGGTGGTCGCTGAAGCTGGAGCGCCGTGGGTGCTCATGCACTGGCGGTCGGTGGGCGGCGCCCGCCCGCACGATGTGCCCTTCTATGGCGACGTGGTTGTCGAGGTACGCGACGAACTGATGGCCGCTGTGGATGCTGCGGTGCGCGCGGGCGTGGATCCGGCCAAGCTGATCGTTGATCCGGGCATCGGATTTGCTAAGGCTGCACAACATAATTGGGCGCTGCTTCATGCGCTCCCCGAGTTCGTCCAGACCGGTATCCCGGTTCTTGTTGGTGCGTCGCGCAAGCGGTTCCTGGGTGCATTGCTGGCTGGATCCGACGGCGAGCCCAGACCGCCGAGCGGTCGGGAAACGGCCACCGCGGTTATCTCTGCGCTGGCCGGGTGGCATCGGGTGTGGGGTGTCCGGGTTCATGATGTGCGTGCATCGGTCGACGCACTCGCCGTGGTCACGGCATGGCAGGGCGCGGGGCGGCAGGATGAAGCCGGGGCTGAACCTAGGGGAATCAATGACTGACCGAATTGAATTGCGAGGATTGGTAGTTCGCGGCAATCACGGTGTCTTCGACCATGAGCGCCGCGATGGGCAAGACTTCGTTGTGGACATCACCGTATGGATCGACCTGAACGCTGCCGCTGCCAGTGATGACCTTGCCGATACCGTCGACTATGGCGTGCTTGCGCAGCGCGCCACCGACATCGTTGCCGGACCTCCGCGGCAGCTGATCGAGTCAGTGGGGGGCGAGATCGCCGACGACGTCATGGGTGACGAGCGCGTTGATGCCGTCGAAGTTGTGGTCCACAAGCCCAGCGCTCCGATCCCGTCGAAGTTCGCCGATGTCGCAGTCGTGGTTCGACGCTCGCGCCGCGGCCGCCGGGACGCAAGTCGATGAGTATCCGATGACATCAGTGGTGTTGTCCGTCGGCTCGAACGTCGGCGACCGGATGATGTGGCTGCAGTCGGTGGTGGACGGACTCGACAGTGTCGTGGCGGTGTCGCCGGTGTATGAGACCGATGCGTGGGGCGGGGTGGAACAATCCCCTTTCCTCAATGCTGTTGTCGTCGCCGATGATCCGGCACTGGACGCGCATGGTTGGCTGAGTCGCGCGCATGAGCTCGAGGACGCGGCGCAGCGGACTCGCGGCCAGCGCTGGGGCCCAAGGACATTGGATGTCGACATCGTCACCTGTCGGGAAGCCGACGGCGAGGTGATGATGCACGACGAGGCTCTGGTCTTGCCTCACCCGTACGCGCATGTGCGCGCGTTCGTACTGGTGCCGTGGCTTGCGGTCGAATCGAGTGCCACTGTGACGGTCGAAGGCCGGGTGGTTTCGGTTGCCCAACTCCTCGATGCCGTCGATCCAGCCGAACGTGCTGGGGTCCAGATGACCGAGTTGGCGCTGCGGATGCCGAACGGGCTGGTGGGTTGATGGGACCGACCCGGGGGCGAGATCTGGTTGCGGCTGTGTTCGTGAGCTCGGTGGCCGGCTATCTGCTGGTGGGGGCCGCTTATCGATGGTTCCCGCCAATTACGGGGTGGACTGGGATTTCGCTGCTGGGGGTGGCTATCGCGCTAACGGGATGGGGCTTCTACGTGCGTGCCAGGATCCGCGATGGTCAGATCGGTGTGGGGCCCGGTCAGCTGCATCCACTCGCGGTGGCGCGGTCGGTGGTGATCGCCAAGGCCTCGGCTTGGATGGGCAGTGTCGTCTTGGGCTGGTGGCTGGCCGTTGTGGCCTACCTTTTGCCTCGGCGCTCGACGTTGCGGGTGGCCGCCGAGGATACCGGGGGCGCTGTCGTGGCAGGGGCCAGCGCACTTGCGTTGGTGGCCGCGGCGTTGTGGCTGCAGCATTGCTGCAGGTCTCCAGATGAGCCAACGGAGAACACCGACATGGCGTCCGGCTGAACGATTCTCCAGCCCAACGGCCGAATCGCCGTGGCGGTCGACACGCCAGATGAGCAGTCACCGGTACAGTCGGCGCATGACCGATCCGACCCGCGGCGCCCGCCTTCGGCGCGGCTCCCGGCGACCAGGTTGGTTCCTGATGACGGTGTTGCTGGTGCTCGCGATCGGGGCCAGCTCGGCATTGGTCTTCACCAACCGGGCAGAGTTGCTGAAGCTCGCGGTCCTCATGGCGTTGTGGGCCGCTGTGGTCGCTGCGTTCGTGTCGGTCATCTACCGGCGGCAGAGCGACAGCGACCAGGCGAAGGTGCGGGATCTGAAGCTGGTTTACGATCTGCAGCTCGATCGCGAGATCTCAGCCCGGCGGGAGTACGAGCTCGCGGTCGAAACGCAGCTGCGCCGTGAGCTCGCGACGGAATTGCGTGCGCAGTCCGCCGAGGAAGTGTCAGCATTGCGCGCGGAGTTGGCTGCACTACGGGCGAACTTGGAATTCATTTTCGACGCCGACCTATCGCACCGGCACGCGATCGAAACGGATCGCAGCAGTGGGCGGGCGTATGGCGAATGGGCCACCGACGCTGATACCGCAGGCCGAGTCAGCATCAGCCGGATCGACACCGAGGATGCCGAAGAGGTCTTCGAGGACGGAGCCGACGTCGCGGACGCTGCGGAGAGCCCGATCATCGATGTCCCCGCCGAGCCTCACCCGCCGGAGGCCGAGCCGGCGCCGCCCGCTGAGGCAGGGGGTGCTCACCGCAGGTTCGCCGGGGACGACCAGGCAAATGCGCAACGCGCCGAGGAGAGTGCTGGGCAGTGGGTGGCGCCACCGCCACCGCCACCGCCCGCCCCGCCTCCTGCGCCCGCCCCTGAGCCTGAGCCCGAGCCGCTGTACCCGTGGCTGCCCCCGCCGACGCCGCAGGCTGCGCGGCCCGAGCCGCAAACACCCGAACCGGGCGCTCCGAGGAATGCCGCCCAATGGGAACCGGCGCGCGCCGATGGAGAGTGGATTCCGCCTGGTGAACCGGGAAGTCACTGGGTGGCTTCATCCGAGGGAGGCCATACCCGCGATGAAGATGAATATGTGGGCAGGCGGCGGGCGCCAGACGACCAGCCGAGAGGGCGGCACGACGGCGCGTCGGTGGGACCCGCCCACGAGCAGGCCGACGCACCTGACGCGCCCGCGCCGGAACCCTCAGCGGCGTCGGCCGCTGACCTTGATGCCCCCGAGGATGACGAGGGCGGTGCCCACGTCGGCGGTCAGTCCGTCGCTGAGCTGTTGGCACGGCTACAGGCGACGCCATCAGGAGGCGGGCGGCGCAGGCGGCGCGAGGATTGAGCTAGTGTCGTAGGGACCGTCTGGTACCTGCAGCGCAGGACTGGAACGAACCCAGCAGAATCTGCGAGGTGTCTGCGATGTTGCAGTCTCCCGCCGGCGGAAGTGCACAATACGGTGGACTTCGTCCGGCCCGGCTCACGATCGGCGTCATTTCTGCTGGTCGGGTAGGTAGCGCCCTGGGTTTTGCACTGGAACGCGCCGGGCACGTCGTCGTCGGCTGTAGCGGGGTCTCGAGTGCCTCGCGGCAACGTGCGCAGCGGTGGCTTCCCGACACCCCGTTACTTCCGGTCGATGAGGTGGCCGGCAGCGCTGAGCTCTTGTTGCTAACCGTTCCCGACGCGGAACTTCCTGCGTTGGTGACGGGCCTGGCAGCGACGGAAGTGGTGCGACCAAACACCATCGTGGTTCACACGTCAGGAGCGAACGGGATCGGTGTTCTGGCCCCGCTCGCCGAACAGGGATGCATCGTGCTGGCGATTCACCCGGCGATGACGTTCGCCGGCTCAGACGAAGACATCGATCGTCTGCGGGGCACGTGTTTCGGCATCACCGCCGCCGACGAGATCGGGTATGCCATCGCGCAGTCGTTGGTCCTCGAGATCGGCGGCGAACCGTTCCGCGTGCGTGAGGATGCCCGTACCCTCTACCACGCCGCCCTGGCACACTCCAGCAACCATCTCGTCACCTTGCTACTTGATGCGGTCGAGGCCTTGCGCACAGCAATAGAGGGCCAAGAGCTGTTGGGGCAGGATCCCGTCGGTGAAGACCCAGCGGGGATCTCTGAGCGGATCATCGGTCCATTGGCGCGCGCGTCGCTGGAGAACGCTGTGCAGCGCGGACAGGCAGCGCTCACAGGTCCGGTCGCACGCGGCGATGCGCCGGCGGTGGCCGGTCATCTGCAGGCGCTGAACGAAGTGAATCCCCAGCTGGCGCAGGCGTATCGGACCAGTTCGTGGCGTACAGCCCAACACGCGCACGCTCCCGGTGAGGTGTTCGACGTGTTGGTGGAAGCGGGGCAGCCATGACCGCCGGCGATACGCCGAGATTCTCCGCGGGACAGCTCAATGTGTTCTCCGCACCGCACGAGGTTTCCGCAGTGACTAAGGCGCTGCGCGCGACTGGGCGCAGGATCATGCTGGTGCCGACGATGGGGGCATTCCACGAAGGGCATCTGACGCTGGTCCGTACGGCCAAGCGTGTGCCGGGGGCGGTCGTGGTGGTGTCAATATTCGTCAACCCGCTGCAGTTCGCTGTAGATGAGGACCTCGACGCATATCCCCGCACCCTCGACGACGATCTCGCAGCGCTGCGCGCCGAGGGTGTCGAGATAGCGTTTACCCCGGCAGTTGCCGACATGTACCCCGAAGGCCCCCGCACCATGGTGGCGCCGGGTCCGCTCGGTGCTGAACTCGAAGGTGCTTCGCGGCCCACGCATTTCGCCGGTGTTCTTACCGCGGTGCTCAAGCTCTACGAAGTCGTGCGCCCTGATCGTGTTTTCCTCGGGGAGAAGGACTATCAGCAGCTGACCCTGATCCGCCAGATGGTCACGGATCTGAATCTCAGCCTCCAGGTTGTCGGGGTACCCATCGTGCGGGAGTCCGACGGACTAGCCATGTCGTCCCGCAACCGTTATCTCGATACCGTGCAGCGCGAGCAGGCCGGGGCGTTGTCGGCGGCGCTGCTCGCGGGAATGTACGCGGCGTCCACGGGGGCGTCGTCGTCGCTGGAGGCCGCCAGCGCGGTGCTTGAAGAGGTTCCTGCCCTTGAGGTCGAATATTTGGAGGTTCGCGACGCGATGTTGGGTCCGGCGCCCACCGAAGGGGCGGGCCGGTTGTTGGTCGCGGCGAGGCTGGGGCGTACGCGCCTTCTCGACAACATCGCTATCGACATCGGTGCAGGTCGCGGCTTCGAAGGCCACCCGGGGGTCACGTCCGGCGAGAGCCATGAATTACCTTGGAGAAACTGATGCAGCGAACGATGTTGAAGTCGAAGATTCACCGCGCCACGGTCACGCAGGCAGATCTGCACTATGTCGGGTCCTTAACCGTGGACGCCGACCTGATGGAGGCGGCCGACCTTCTCGAAGGTGAGCAGGTGACCGTCGTAGATGTTGACAACGGCGCACGGTTGATCACGTATGTGATAACTGGCGAACGTGGTAGCGGAATAATCGGCATCAACGGTGCCGCAGCGCATTTGATTCACCCGGGCGATCTGGTGATCGTCATCGCATACGGGGTGATGGAAGACGCCGAGGCCCGAACTTATCGGCCGAGGGTGGTCTTCGTCGATGCGGAGAACAGGCACATCGACCTTGGTGCCGATCCGGCTTATGTGCCCGCGGACGCGCCTCAGCTGATGTCGCCGAGGTGATGGCGTGCTGCTTGCGATAGACGTCCGAAACAGTCACACGGTTGTGGGTCTGGTCTCCGGGTCGGGTGATCACGCAAAGGTTGTTCAGCACTGGCGGATTCGTACCGAGTCCGAGGCTACGGCCGACGAGTTGGCTTTGACGATCGACGGCTTGATTGGTCAAGACGCCGAGCGACTTACCGGCGCCGCCGGCCTATCGACAGTGCCGTCGGTGTTGCACGAGGTGCGCCTCATGCTCGAGCAGTACTGGCCGTCGGTACCGCATATCCTGATCGAGCCGGGGGTACGCACTGGCATCCCGCTGCTGGTTGACAACCCCAAAGAAGTAGGTGCCGACCGGATTGTCAATTGCCTTGCGGCATATCAAAAGTTCGGATCAGCGGCGATCGTGGTGGACTTTGGCTCGGCTATTTGTGTGGATGTGGTGTCCGCCAAGGGTGAATTTCTAGGCGGCGCCATCGCCCCTGGGTTGCAGGTGTCGTCTGACGCGGCGGCCGCCCGTTCGGCTGCGCTGCGCCGGGTCGAGCTGACCAGGCCCCGTTCGATCGTGGGCAAGAACACTGTCGAATGCATGCAGGCGGGTGCGGTATTCGGGTTCGCCGGGTTGGTGGATGGCTTGGTGAAGCGGGTGCGTGAGGACGTTGAGGGCTTCGGCGGCGATGATGTCGCCGTCGTCGCGACGGGGCACGGTGCGCCGCTCATATTGTCTGACGTGCAGAGCGTCGAGCATTACGACCGCCATCTGACGTTGGACGGCCTGCGACTGGTATTCGAACGCAATCGCGATGGTCAGCGGAGCAAGCTACGGCAGGCGCGCTAGGCAGCTGGGCGGCCCCGGTTGATCGGCGCGCTGATCGACACAGCTATCTGTTCATTTAAGCTGGCACGTCGTGACAGCCCCCGATTCCCGCCCAGAGGCCGACGAGACCCGCGATGACGTGCCAGAGCAGTTCCGGATTCGTCAGGCCAAGCGTGAGCGGCTGCTCGCCGAGGGGCGTGAGCCCTATCCCGTCGAGGTGGCCCGTACCCACAGCCTGGCCGCGGTGCGTCAGGCATACCCGGAGCTGCCTGCTGACACCGAAACCGGTCAGCAGGTCGGTGTCGCCGGTCGGGTGATCTTCGCCCGCAATTCGGGCAAGCTCTGTTTCGCCACGCTGCAGGAAGGCGATGGGGCTCAGCTGCAGGCGATGATCAGCCTCGATCGAGTTGGGCAGGAATCGCTTGATGGGTGGAAGGCCGATGTCGACCTGGGTGACATTGTGTTCGTACGCGGGGAGGTAATCAGTTCCCGGCGCGGGGAACTCTCTGTGCTCGCGGATTCCTGGCAAATTGCTTCCAAGGCGCTGAGGCCGTTGCCGGTCGCCCACAAGGAGATCAACGAGGAGGCCCGAGTCCGACAACGTTATGTCGATCTCATCGTTCGTCCGGAGGCACGCACGATCGCTCGGCAGCGGGTGGCGGTGGTGCGTTCGGTGCGTTCGGCGCTGGAACGGCGAGGGTTCCTCGAAGTCGAGACGCCGATCCTGCAGACGCTGGCCGGCGGCGCTGCCGCCCGCCCCTTCGTCACACATTCCAATGCTCTTGATGCCGACCTCTACCTGCGCATCGCACCAGAACTGTTTCTGAAGCGGTGCGTTGTCGGCGGATTCGACAGGGTTTTCGAGTTGAATCGCGTGTTCAGAAACGAAGGGGCGGACTCGACGCATTCACCGGAATTCGCGATGTTGGAGACATATCAGGCCTACGGAACGTACGACGATTCTGCGGTCATCATGCGGGACCTTATTCAGGAAGTCGCCGACGAGGCCATCGGGACGCGGGAGGTGCCGTTGCCCGATGGCAGTGTCTACGATCTGGATGGAGAATGGGAGACCATTCAAATGTACCCGTCGTTGTCTGAAGCTCTCGGGGAAGAGATCACCCCGCAGACTCAAGTGGATCGGCTCTGGCAGATTGCCGACACCTTGGGTGTTGAGATTCCCCGCGATCGCGGCTACGGGCATGGGAAATTAGTCGAGGAACTTTGGGAAAGTGCGGTCGGCGAAAAACTCTGGGCACCGACGTTCGTGCGCGACTTCCCGGTGGAAACCTCCCCCCTGACACGCTCGCATCGCACCGTCGAGGGCGTCACGGAGAAATGGGATCTATATGTGCGTCAGATTGAGCTCGCCACGGGATACTCGGAATTGATTGATCCTGTCATTCAACGCGAAAGGTTTGAGGCCCAGGTTCGGGCATCGGCTGCCGGTGACGATGAGGCAATGGCGTTGGATGAAGATTTCCTGGCGGCACTTGAGTACGGTATGCCGCCGACGACTGGCACTGGAATGGGTATCGATCGGTTGTTGATGGCTCTGACAGGTCTGTCGATTCGGGAGACGGTGCTGTTTCCAATTGTTCGCCGGCACGGCAACTGAAGCGTCGCGATTCATGTTGAATGAAAAGCCGCTTTGTGGCACATTGGTGTCAACTCGTCAGAAATGTAATGAGTACAGGAGGACACAGGGCTAATGGCTAAGAAGGTCACGGTCACGTTGGTGGACGACTTCGACGGTGGAGGCGCCGCGGACGAAACTGTTGAATTCGGGCTCGATGGTGTGAGCTACGAGATAGACCTGTCGGCCAAGAACGCCGCCAAACTTCGCTCTGATCTCGGGCAGTGGGTGGATTCCAGCCGCCGCGTCGGTGGCCGGCGCCGTGGCCGGTCAGCCGGCGCCGGCAAGGGCCGCGCGGCTATTGATCGGGAACAGAGTGCGGCAATCAGAGAGTGGGCCCGCCGTAATGGTCACAATGTGTCCACCCGCGGCAGGATCCCTGCTGACGTCATCGACGCGTTCCACGCAGCAACGTAGTCCAAGATTGCTGGCCTCCGGCCAGGGGCTCTGACGTTCGCTAGCGGCGAACTTGCCCTTATCCGGTTGCGGAAACGAATCATCGTCTTGCCGCGTTGCTACTAGCAGCGCCGGGTACTGGGCCGTTGCCGCGTCAGAGGGTGCTTTCAGATGTGTTTTGGAAGCCCCTCCGGGCGGGGCGCCCGGGGCTGCCGCCCATTACAGTGGACGGCAGGTACTGAGCACTGCCTGAGCACTGCCGAAGTTTTTGCCCGAGTTTCGGGGAGGCTCTGCGTACCTACCTATGCGATGGAGAGCAGGTAACCACGGATGTTCGAGAGATTCACCGACCGCGCGCGTCGGGTTGTCGTGTTGGCGCAAGAAGAAGCCAGGATGCTCAACCACAACTACATCGGCACCGAGCACATCCTGCTGGGCCTCATTCATGAAGGTGAGGGCGTAGCTGCCAAGTCGCTGGAGTCGTTGGGTATTTCGCTGGAGGGCGTGCGTAGCCAGGTCGAGGAGATCATCGGCCAGGGCCAGCAGGCGCCGTCCGGCCACATCCCGTTCACCCCCCGCGCCAAGAAGGTGCTTGAGCTCAGCCTGCGCGAGGCGTTGCAGCTCGGCCACAACTACATCGGGACCGAGCACATTCTGCTCGGCTTGATCCGCGAGGGCGAGGGTGTGGCGGCCCAGGTGCTTGTCAAGCTTGGGGCCGAACTGACCCGAGTGCGCCAGCAGGTCATCCAGCTGCTGAGCGGCTACCAGGGCAAGGAGACCGCGGAGGCCGGAACCGGCGGCCGCGGGGGCGAGTCCGGCAGTCCGTCCACTTCTCTGGTACTCGACCAGTTCGGCCGTAACCTGACCGCGGCTGCGATGGAGGGCAAGCTCGACCCGGTGATCGGCCGTGAGAAGGAAATCGAACGGGTCATGCAGGTGCTGAGCCGGCGAACCAAGAACAATCCTGTGCTGATCGGTGAGCCCGGTGTCGGTAAAACCGCCGTTGTCGAGGGTCTTGCGCAGGCGATCGTGCACGGTGATGTGCCGGAAACACTGAAGGATAAGCAGCTCTACACCCTCGACCTCGGTTCGCTGGTGGCAGGCAGCCGGTACCGTGGTGACTTCGAGGAACGCCTCAAGAAGGTGCTCAAGGAGATCAACACCCGCGGCGACATCATTCTGTTCATCGACGAGCTGCACACGTTGGTCGGGGCCGGCGCCGCCGAGGGTGCGATCGACGCTGCGTCGATCCTGAAGCCGAAGCTGGCCCGCGGTGAACTTCAGACCATCGGTGCAACCACCCTCGACGAGTACCGCAAGTACATCGAGAAGGATGCCGCCCTCGAACGCCGTTTCCAACCGGTCCAGGTGGGCGAGCCAACGGTTGAGCACACCATCGAGATCCTGAAGGGTCTGCGGGACCGCTATGAAGCGCACCACCGCGTCTCGATCACCGACGGCGCGGTCGTGGCCGCGGCCACGCTTGCCGACCGCTACATCAACGACCGCTTCCTGCCGGACAAGGCGATTGACCTGATCGACGAGGCCGGTGCACGGATGCGGATCCGCCGGATGACCGCACCGCCGGATTTGCGCGAGTTCGACGAGAAGATTGCCGACGCCCGCCGGGAGAAGGAATCTGCGATCGACGCGCAGGACTTCGAAAAGGCAGCCAGCTTGCGCGATCGCGAGAAGCAGCTGGTCGCCCAGCGTGCTGAGCGTGAGAAGCAGTGGCGCTCAGGTGATCTCGATGTCGTCGCGGAGGTCGATGACGAGCAGATCGCCGAAGTGCTCGGCAACTGGACAGGCATCCCGGTGTTCAAGCTGACCGAGGAGGAAACCACTCGGCTGCTGCGCATGGAGGACGAGCTGCACAAGCGGATCATCGGGCAAGAGGATGCAGTCAAGGCGGTATCCAAAGCGATTCGGCGCACTCGCGCCGGGCTGAAGGACCCCAAGCGCCCCTCGGGCTCGTTCATCTTCGCCGGACCCTCTGGCGTCGGCAAGACAGAGCTGTCCAAGGCGCTGGCCAACTTCCTGTTCGGCGACGACGACGCGCTCATCCAGATCGACATGGGCGAATTCCACGACCGGTTTACCGCGTCCCGTTTGTTCGGGGCCCCCCCGGGGTATGTCGGCTACGAGGAGGGCGGTCAACTCACCGAGAAGGTACGTCGCAAGCCGTTCAGCGTCGTGTTGTTCGACGAGATCGAGAAGGCCCACCAGGAGATCTACAACACCCTGTTGCAGGTTCTTGAGGATGGTCGCCTGACTGACGGCCAGGGGCGCACTGTCGACTTCAAGAACACCGTCTTGATTTTCACATCAAACCTGGGTACCTCGGACATATCCAAGGCGGTCGGCCTCGGGTTCACCCAGAGTGGCGGTGACAACAACTACGAGCGGATGAAGCAGAAGGTAAACGACGAGCTGAAGAAGCACTTCCGCCCGGAGTTCCTCAACCGTATCGACGACATCATTGTGTTCCACCAGCTCACCGAGGACGAAATCATCAAGATGGTTGATCTGATGATCAGCCGGGTGTCCCAGCAGCTCAAGAGCAAGGACATGGCGATGGAGCTGACGGACAAGGCCAAGTCGCTGCTGGCGAAGCGCGGATTCGACCCGGTGCTCGGTGCGCGGCCGTTGCGCCGGACAATCCAGCGTGAGATCGAGGACAGCCTCTCGGAGAAGATTCTCTTCGAGGAGATCGGCCCCGGCCAGCTGGTAACCGTTGACGTCGAGAACTGGGACGGCGAGGGGGCCGGCGAAGACGCGGTGTTCACCTTTGCCGGTAGCCGGAAGCCGGCTCCGGTCGTCGAGCCGGATCTGGCCGAGGCCGGTGCCGGTACGCCGGGCGCGGCGGAGTAATTCCACCACGAGAGCGGGCGGTTCCCCGATGGGGGCCGCCCGCTTGGTGATGTCCCGGTGTGGCTCATCAGTACGTGGCTTACGATGCTCGGGTAATTGATGGACAGCGGAATCTGGTGAGACTCCAGAACGGTCGCGCCACTGTATACAGTCAGACCCGACGTCCGTTAAACCTGTACCTGGGACGCGAAAATCCCGGAAAGGACATCAGATGACTTCTCCTGACGTGAGCAATACCAGGGTGGGCGCCATTGACCTGTCGGGGACAAAGTCCGCGGCCTTGCTGTCGATGACGGCCTTCCTGGCGCTTGTCGTGCTCTACTTCGTTGGCATGGACCAGGGTGCGACATCGGTCTTCGGCAACACCACCTACATTCATGAGTTCCTGCACGACGGCCGACACCTGCTGGGTTTCCCCTGCCACTGACGCTCAGCAAGGACAATCGAAAATGGAGAAGCAAATTATCTGGCGCGGCCTGCTGGCCGGCGCCTGCGCCGGCGTGCTGGCGTTCCTATTTGCGCGGATCTTCGTGGAACCGCAGATCGACCGTGCCATCGACTACGAGGACGGCATAGGTGCCGCCCACGACGCCGGCGGAAAAGCAGCACATGCAGCACATGCAGCGGCTGGGGCGGGTACCGCCGGGCACAGCCATGGCGGGGACGGTGCAGGGTTCAGCCGCGCTGTTCAGACGAATATTGGCATGGGTCTGGGGGTACTGGCGTTCAGTATCGCCATCGGCGCTCTTGTTGCCGTCGTGTTCGCGGTGGCTTACGGGCGCGTCGGCGATGTCTCGGCTCGTCTTTTGTCGCTCTATGTCGCGGGCGGAATGTTGATCAGCCTCTATGTTGTGCCCGCACTGAAGTACCCGGCGAGCCCGCCGGCGCTCAGCCTGGACGAGACGATACGCCAGCGCACCCTGCTCTACCTGCTGATGGTTGCGTTGTCGGCGGCGGCATTGGTGGGAGCGGTCTATCTCGGCCGTCGACTGGTGGCGCGGCTAGGCGTGTGGAACGCCACGGTGGCTGCCACCGGCGCCTATGTCTTGGCAGTCGCGACCCTGATGTTCATTCTGCCGACCATCGAGGAGACTCCAGGCCCGCTGGTCGACGAATCTGGCACCATCATTTTTGGGGGGTTCCCGGCTGACGTGCTCTACGAGTTCCGGTTGTACTCACTGGGGACGCAGATCGTGATCTACGCAACCATCGGGCTGGTATTCGCCGAACTGGTGTCTCGGCTGCTCGGCGAGCGCACGAAGGTGCCGACGCGGTGATCGTGCTCCGGTGAGCTTCACCTGGTGAGCGAGGTTGTCCGGCTGACTTTGGTGTCGCACGCCATGACGGATGCGACGGCTGCCGGACGGTTTCCCACCGACGAATCGCTCAACTCCACGGGTCGCAGGCAGATCGAAGCCGGAACAGAACTCGTCTCCGTCGAGCAGGCGTTCTGCGGTCCGGAGACGCGCACCCGTCAGACGGCAGAACTGCTTGGCGTGCAGGCGTCGATCGAGCCGAAGCTCGCCGATCTAGATTTCGGCCGGTGGCGCGGTGATGTTCTCGGCCGGGTGTTGCCGGCCGTGTTAGCCCTATGGCTGACCGACCCGATGTGTGCCCCGCACGGCGGCGAGTCGGTGGCTGAGCTGATCGACCGGGTTGCCGGCTGGATGGGATCCCTTTCCTCGCAGCGTGGCCGCATCCTTGCTGTCACCCACCCGGCGGTAGTTCGCGCCGCTATCCTTGGCGTGCTGGATGCACCGCCGAAATCGTTCTGGCGCATCGACGTAGCCCCGGCCAGCCGCACCGTGATGCACTTCCGTGGGCACGCTTGGACACTGCGGAGTTCTCGCTGATTCAGGTGGCTGGGATCAGACTGAATGTTCAGGTGGCTGGGATCAGACTGAATGCTTGAGTGACGATCGTCATCAGCCATCCGGCGGCAGTCTGGCTGCGGTACTCCGGCCAGTTGGCCTGGAGACTAACGACCCACGGCTGGCCACTGCGGTCGACGGCGTACCAGCTGAATGTCAGGTCACCGGGCAGGTTGCCCGCTTTTGCCCCGATATAGGGCCACTGGGTCCGGTCGAGATCGATGCCGGCCACCGCCGAGAGGATGTCCCTCACAGGCTGAGCCTCACCCACGGCCGACGCCTGTAGCGCAGCGTGCAACCGGCAGATGTCGGCGGCGCTGCCATACCATTCGGCGCCGATATCCGACGCTGGTGTGTGGGTGCGTTTCGGATCTGGCTCGTAGGGCCGGGAATTCGTCTGTCGGAGCAGCTGTGCGCGCCCCTGCGGTGAGGCTTTCTTCCACTCCTCGCGGACATCCGGCTTGCCCCACCCGACCGAGAACACTTCGTGCATCGTCGGAAACGGCGTCATGCTCGCGGGATCGTGATGGCCCGCGGCCAGCAGCGCGCGCTCGATGGCGCCCGTTCCCAGTCGGGCGATCAGCAGATCCGTAGCCATGTTGTCGCTTGCAGAGATCATCTGCTGCGCGGCGTCGCGCACTGAGACCTGCGCGCCGGGAGGCAGCTCATCGAACCCCGAGGAGCCGATGGCCTTGGCTTCCTCGGTGATGGTCAGCATGTCGGTCCAGTCCAGGGTCCCTGCTGTCACCGCGTGTGCAACGGCCAGCAGCACATACAGTTTGAAGATCGACGCCAGCGGCAGGGACATGTCGGTGTTCGTGCCTGCCACCGGCACGCACTGCCCTTGGGTGACCTTCGCGACCTGGTAGGAGTAGCGCGCGCCGGACTTGGTCAGCTGGGTATCTATGTCTTCCCACTTCTCGATCACCGGCGGGTCAAGGTCCACGGTGAAGCGGCTGACCATGCCGGCGTCGTCGGTGTGCAGCTCAATGATCTGGGCGACCCCATAGGAGGTGAGTACATCCAGGGTGGCCTGCCCGGCTCCGATGTCGACGTTCGTGACGGTGAAAGGCCGATCCCACCAGATTCTGTCCAACGTGACACCGACGTGCTCGACGAGCTGGGGTGCGGCCAGGGTGCGCACACCGACCGGGCCGATGGGCCAGTCGCTGTTGAGCATGTCCATGGTCTGCTTGGCGCGCAGGCCCGGTGGTGTGTTGATCTGGATGGACGCACCGTAGGCAGCATCAGAGGCTGCGGGACGGGAGGTGGCACATCCGCAGGCCAGGACTGCGACGAGGATGAGTGCGACTGCCAGCTTGGCCGCTCCCCGTCGAGCCTGGGCTGCCTCACGCCGGAGCGTCGGTCCCCGCAACATCAAGTACAACCTCGAACTCCAGTAACGACGATCCCGTTGCGACCGGGTTGGCACGCTCGCCGGCATGCGCGGCGATGGCCGGGCCGGTGGCCCATGCCTGAAACGCCTCTTCGGAATCCCATTTGGTCACCACGAAGTAGCGGTCGTCGCCCTTGACCGGGCGCAGCAGTTGAAAACCGAGAAAGCCTGGCTGCTTGTCGACGGCATGTGCGCGGTGGGCGAATCGCTTTTCCAATTCGGGACCGGCGTCGGGCGGAAGCTCGATTGCATTGATCTTCACCACAGGGTTTTGGCTGGGCATGGCAATCAGGCTACCGCGTGCTATCACCCATGATGGGTCTATGGATTCCGATCGGGCCTCTAGCTGGATTCGTGGCTCCACCGAGAGCAAGCTGCTGATCCGTCGAGGCGGTGCCGGCACACCTCTGGTGCTGGTGCACGGACTGATGGGCCGAGGCTCCACGTGGTCGCGCCAGCTTCCCTGGCTCAGCCGGCTGGGGGAGGTCTTCACCTACGACGCGCCGTGGCATCGCGGACGTGGGGTGGACGACGCATTCCCGATATCCACGGAGCGCTTCGTCGCCGACCTCAGCGACGCGGTGAGCGAGCTCGGTGCGCCGGCGATCATGGTCGGTCATTCGATGGGTGCGCTGCACTCGTGGTGTCTGGCCGCGCAGCGGCCCGAGATGGTGACTGCTGTCGTCGTCGAGGACATGGCTCCGGATTTTCGGGGCCGGACGACGGGTCCGTGGGAACCGTGGCTACACGCACTTCCCGTGGAATTCGAAACCGCACAACAGGTCTACAGCGAGTTCGGGCCGATGGCGGGTCGGTACTTCCTCGAAGCGTTCGACCGCACGGCGACCGGTTGGCGCATCCACGGCGATCCGCGTCGCTGGATTGAGATAGCCGCGCAGTGGGGGACTCGCAGCTATTGGAGTCAGTGGAACTCGGTGTCGGTGCCCACCTTGCTGTTGGAAGCCGGAAACTCCGTAACCCCGCCCGGGCAGATGCGGGCGATGGCCGATTCCGGGTTGCGGACGACGTACCTGAAGGTGCCCGGAGCCGGCCATCTCATCCACGACGATGCGCCAGTGCAGTATCGGGCAGCGGTCGAGACTTTTTTATCGACCTTCACGGGTTCTTGAGCGTGTCCGCTGCTTGCTCGCTGCCCTCGCTGCCCTCGCTGCCCTCGCCCCCCTCGCCGCAGAGCGCGAACCGACCGTCGGCCGTCTGCTCCACCAATCCATCGATGAGCAGCGAATCCAGGGCGCGGTCTCGCTGCGCGGGGTCTGCCGTCCACGCGACGTCGAGAGCCCCGCGATGGACGGGAAAGGGGTTGGCGCGCAACACATCGAGCAGCCGACCCCGCACCTGACGATCGGTGCCGGCATAGCGTTGCGTCCGGCGAGCCGGTCCGCCGCTCGCTGGAAAGCCCAGCGACCGCCACGCGCAGTGGGGCAGCGGACACGAACCGCATCGGGGCGCGCGTGCCGTGCACACCGTCGCGCCCAACTCCATCAATGCAGCCGAGAACTGCGGGGCAGTCGCGTTGCCGGGTAGCAGGGCAGCGACATCAGCGAGGTCACGCGTGGTGGGTGAGGCCGCGTCCCCGCGTCCATGCATCGCCCTGGCCACCACCCGCCGGACGTTGGTGTCGACGACCGGGACTCGTTGCCGGTATGCGAAGCACGCGACGGCGCGTGCTGTGTAGGTTCCCACGCCTGGAAGCGACAGGAGTGTGTCGACATCCGTTGGTACGACATCGCCGTGCTGTGCTGCGATCACCGTCGCGCATTCGTGTAGCCGCTTGGCCCGCCTCGGGTAGCCGAGCTTTCCCCATGCCCGCAGGACGTCGGCCGCGCTGGCGGCCGCGGTTGCCGACGCTGTGGGCCAGCGGGCGATCCATTCCAGCCAGATCGGTTCTACCCGCGACACCGGCGTTTGTTGCAGCATGAATTCACTGACCAGGATCTGCCACGCCGAGACACCCGGACGTCGCCACGGCAAGTCGCGCTGTTCGGTTGCATACCAGGCCAATAGCTGTTTGGAATGGATCATCAACGTCTACTCCGGCACAATGTCGGCCATGCCCAATACGAGCCCGGCCAATGCGTGGAAAGCACTCAAGGAGGGTAACGAGCGCTTCGTTGCCGGCAAGCCGGCCCATCCCAGCCAGAGCATCGAATTCCGAGCCCGCCTCGTCAAGGGGCAGAAGCCCACCGCGGTGCTTTTCGGTTGCGCTGACAGCCGGGTGGCCGCCGAGATCATCTTCGACCAAGGTCTCGGCGACATGTTCGTGGTTCGCACCGCGGGACACGTCATCGACGGGGCGGTGCTCGGTTCGATCGAGTACGCGGTCACCGTCCTGAAGGTGCCGTTGATCGCCGTCCTCGGGCATGACAGCTGCGGAGCCGTTCAGGCGACATTGTCGGCGCTGGACGACGGGGTACTGCCGGAGGGCTACGTGCGCGACGTCGTCGAGCGGGTCATGCCATCCATTCTGCTGGGTCGCCGCGATGGCCTCGATCGCGTCGATGAGTTCGAGGCCAGGCATGTCACTGAGACCGGCAACCAACTACTGAGCAGGTCAGCGGCGATCGCCGCGGCGGTGAGTTCGGGCGATCTTGGCATCGTCGGCCTGACCTACCACCTGGCCGATGGACAGGCGATCTTGCGCGACCATCTCGGCGACATCGGCGAAGACTGAGCGGGACTTTCCGCCTTCGCGCAAGCGTCCCCCGCAAGCGGGTGGGCCCACCGCTTGCTAGGGGAGTGCCCCCACATCGGTGTTTTCGCTCTTCGCGCAGGCGCTCATCGGTGTTTTCGCTCTTCGCGCAGGCGCTCATCGACGACACGCCGGGCAACGTCGGACAAGGTCGCATGACCGCGCCTTACCGTGACGTTGTGCTGGATCTAGAACCGCATGGCCCGCTGCCCAACCAGATTTACTGGAGGCGCAGGGCGTTGGCGCTCGGTATCGCCGTGCTCGTCATCGGTGTGATCGCGGCAATCGTTGCGGTGGTAGTGATGAACAGCACCAGTTCCGAACAGCCGACGGCGAACGAGTCCTCGGCCAATCAGGAGGGGGGCCCGGCAGCGCTGCCCGGAGAAAACCCTGAGGTGAACTCACCTATCCAGCCTGGTGGGCAAGCTCCGCCGGCGGCGACTCCAACCGCAGCCGTCGTGCCACCACCGATCCTTCAAGAGGGGGACGACTGCCCCGATTCTGCTCTGGCGGTCAAGGGGATCACCAACGTGCCGCAGTACGTT